>NZ_JARDJE010000006.1:0-305552 GCF_048957735.1 Rhodococcus sp. As11 | reverse complement strand
GAGAACAGCATCGGCGATTCGAAGGTGATCTGGCCCTTCCACATCGTGCCGATCCAGTTGAAGAACTTCACACCGGTCGGGACGGCGATCAGGAAGGTCATGAACGAGAAGAACGGCAGCAGCACCGCGCCGGTGGCGTACATGTGGTGCGCCCACACGGCGATGGACAGCGCCGCGATCGCGATGGTCGCGTAGACCAGGCCGCTGTATCCGAAGATCGGCTTGCGGGAGAAGACCGGGAAGATCTCCGAGACGATGCCGAAGAACGGCAGTGCGATGATGTACACCTCGGGGTGACCGAAGAACCAGAACAAGTGTTGGTAGAGGAGCACGCCGCCGGTGGCGGGGTCGTAGATGTTGCCACCGATCACGCGGTCGACGAAAGCCCCCATGAACGCCGCGGCGAGGAGGGGGAAGACGAGGAGCACGAGGATCATCGTGATGAAGATGTTCCACGTGAAGATGGGCATGCGGAACATGGTCATCCCCGGTGCACGCATACAGACCACGGTGGTGATCATGTTGACGCCGCCGAGGATGGTGCCCAGACCCATCACCGCCAGACCCAGGAACCACAGGTTGCCGCCGATACCGGGTGAGTGGATCTCGTCGGCGAGCGGCATGTAGGACGTCCAGCCGAAGTCCGCGGCACCACCGGGAGTGATGAACCCGAATGCCACGGTGAGCGCGCCGAACAGGTACAGCCAGTAGCTGAAGGCGTTCAGGCGCGGGAAGGCGACGTCGGGGGCGCCGATCTGCAGCGGCAGGATGTAGTTCGCGAAACCGAAGACGACCGGCGTCGCGTACATCAGCAGCATGATGCCGCCGTGCATCGTGAACAGCTGATTGTACTGCTCGTTCGACAGGAACTGCAGGCCGGGGACCGCGAGCTCCGCGCGCATCAACAGGGCGAGCAGACCACCGAACAGGAAGAACGCGAACGATGTGAAGATGTACATCAGTCCGAGCTTCTTCGGGTCCGTCGTGGTGATCAGGTCGTGAAGGACCGCCCCCTTGGAGTGCGCTCGCGGCGGATACGGCCGCGTGGGCTTGACGGGAGCGACAACCGCGTTCATCGGGCCTCCTCGAGCCGCCGTGCGGCGGCAACGGTGCGGCGCGGACGGGATCGGCGCGCGCGACGATCACCACCCGCGATGCTGCAGGTGCACCCAGAGTATGCGTTCCGTCACACATACGCACCGGGTTCGCGGACGGAAGTGCGACTCGGATATCCGCACGGGAACGGGCCGCCGGAACTCCTCCCGTGCCCGGACGAGAACGTGTTCTACCACGTGACCGTCGTCGACGTCGCGAGTCCCGAGTGGCGGGCACTCATCGACGGCGCCGGCCCGCTCGAGCCGTACCGGGAAAAGGGGCCGACCGATCCGTTCATGCCGATCTTCACCTCGACGACGCGACACAGCCGGCGCGAGGAGCGCGACACGGTCGTGGACGCGGGATGCTTCGCGCTCCGACGACCGTGTCGCGTTCCGGTGGCTCAGCGCTCGCCGAAACCGGGCAACCGCGACGGCTCCTCCACCACGGAGTACTCGCGCGCGTCGCCCTGCACGACCCGGGCCTGTGTGCCGTCGACGCCGACGGGGATGTCGCCGGCGAGAGTGATGCGCTGCAGCCGCCGGGTGTGGTCGCCGAAATCCGCGATGCCGTAGTGCTGTGTGGCACGGTTGTCCCAGATCGCGACATCGCCACTCTCCCACGACCACCGGAAGGTGTTCTCCAACTTCGTGATCCGGCTCTGGAGGAGCTGGAACAGCGCCGCGGTCTCCGACGGCTTCAGGCCGACGAACTCCTTCACGAAGTGACCGAGCAGCAGGGTGCGCTCACCGGTTTCCGGATGAATCCGCACGACCGGGTGGATCGTCTCGTAGGTGGTGCGGCGGAACTCGTCCTGATAGAGACGGCGTTCCTCGGTCAGTGCCGGATCCGAACTGCCCACGTCGAGCTTCTCGGCGTAGTCGTAGAGATTGGTGTGCAGGGCCCACAGGTTGTCGACGAGCGCTCTCAATGCGCCCGGCAACTGCTCGTAGGCGGCGGTCGTGGACGCCCACGTCGTCGCACCACCGTACGGCGGCAGCGTCACCGCACGCAGGATCGACGCCTTCGGAATGCGGTCGACGAAGCTGACATCGGTGTGCCAGCTGTTGGCGGCACCCTCGATGGGCAACAACCGCGTGCCCTTCGAATGGACCGTGGGGTGCGATTGGGTCTGTGTTCCGAGCAGACCCGCGAAGGCCCACTGCTCCTCGTCGTCGAGATGATGCTGACCGCGGAAGACGATCGCCTTGTGCACGGCGAGCGCGTAGCGGACGGCCTCGACCGTCTCGGGCGACAACGACCCGGACAAGCGCACTCCGTCGATGCGAGCACCGATGTGCTGCCCCAGCCGGGTGACCGCGATACCCCCGGCCGCATAGACGGATTCGGCGGTGGTCGTGTCGCGATCGAGTTCGGTGATGGTCATGCGATCTCCCCTTCGGTGAGCTGAACCGGGCGTCGTGTACTGCGCCGGACCAGTTCACCGCCATCCGTCGTCCGAGTCGACGGTTGTGGTCACCGAGATCGAAACGAATCGCCCCCGTTGCCGGGAGCGCGCACTCTCACTTGAGGACCTCGCTGCGCCAGAAGGTGTCTCCGTCGGGCAGCGTCTCGTGGTCGTCGAAGAAGGCGACGAGCGCCCGTGCCGCGGCCGTGGTGTCGGGGAAGCGGCGCCCCTCCATCGGCCCCCGGGTGATCTCGAGCGTCCCCGACGCCGGATCGACGCGCCCCTGGACGCGGTAACCCCCGATGTCGGCCACCACCGCGAGCCGCCCGTCGTCGGCCTCGGGTTCCGCGACCGCCGGTGCGGCCGGGCGTTCCACGCGGGCGCCTGTTTCGGGCGCGGGCGCCGGGTCGTGCCCGGGATCCCTGGTCTTCGCGAGACCGAGCAGATCCCAGTGATCGCGACCGTGAAGGACGTTGCTGCGCTGGATCGGATGGCTACCGGTGGGTGTCCGGCCGGGACGGTCGGCGAGCCAGAGAGCGACCTCCTCCTCGATTCCCGCTTCGATATCGTCCGCGTCCACCACGAAGAACTCGGGTGCGGGAGGCGCGAGGTCGACGAACACCCAGTGCGACACCCCGGAGCCGTCGGCGGCGGGAACTCCGTCCCGGCGTCGCGCGAGCCACGGATCGCTCGCTGTCGAGCACACCCGCACCACTCGTTCGGAGCCGTCCGTCCCGCGTACGCGGACGTCCCGTTGCCCGGAAATCGGCTCGGCCCGGCCGCCGCGCGCCGATACCTCGGCGACGAAGGCCGTGACTCCCTGTCGGACGATGTCCCCCATGTAGGCTCCTCTTCTCGGTGCGCACATCGAGCGGTCGAGCGAGATCCGCGACTCGATGCACCCACGTCCTGCGGTCTCTGTCGAGACCGGAGGTCTCGACCGACCATACGTGGCTATGAACAGAACAAGAACCGTCTGTGACCTGTCACCGGAACACATCACCCTTCGTGGTGAGCGCCTTGACCCGTTCGACGACGCGGTCCTGGAGTTTGGACGGCGTGCGCCAACGCATCGCGAGCTTGTCGTAGTCCATGGCGTGTTCGGCGATGATGTCCTTGAGCTGCTCGACGCCGAGGGACGACAGCCTCTCCCGCAGAATCGCCTCTCCGTTCTCGCGGTACACCGCGAACGGATCGAATGCTCCGGGTGCACGCCGACTGCGGCGTGCGGGCGTCCTGGCTGCAGCGGCAGGAGCAGCAAGGGCGGGAACAGACACCGGGACCGCCGCGTCGGTGGTGACCGAGAGCGCCGTTGCCAGCGCCTTCGCGAAGCGCGGCGTGCGCGCCGCCTCGTCGGCGATCACCTGCACGAGGGCGACCAGCGCGCCCGCTGTTCCGGGGGCCGTCTCGTCGAGGCGGAGCAGCGCCGAACTCGCCTCGCCGATGCGCACCCGCAGACGCGCCTGTGCCATGTCGGTATCGGTGCCGGGATTCGTCACAGGTACACCTGCGCATTCATCATGATGGTCTCGGTGAGGATACGGAGTGCGTCGTACTGGCCGGTGTTGCCGTACTTGCGCTTGAGCGTGCCGTAGGGCACGTACTCGGCGGACGCCGCGATCTGGTTGGCTTCGGGCACCCAGGCGGGAACGACGTTCGCGATGCGATCGTCGCGCTGGAGTTGTTCGATGATGGTGCGGTGCAGATTCGACGCACTGCGATATTTCGTGATGACGAGACCGATCTCCCGCACCGAGTGCCCGGTCCGCTTCGCAAGCTCCCGAATCTTGTTCTGCAACTGTGGAATTCCATAGGTGGACAGGATGTCGGGGATCGTGGGGATCAGATACCCGTCGGCGAGACGCAACCCGTTGAGCGTGAGGATGCCGAGATTCGGCGGACAGTCGACGAGGATGTAGTCGTATCGATCGGCGATGGGCCGCACTGCCGACAGCAGGATCTCGACGGGACGATGCGAGCCGGGATCGGCGTACTGCTGATGGGTGAGACCTTCCTGGATGTCCATGAGGTCCAGGGACGACGCGAGCAGGTCGAGATCACGCACCGTACGCACGGGCGAGACACCACGCTGGACGGCCTTCTCGATGTCGAACTCGTCGGCATCGGGATCGATCGCCTTCCGGAAGAGCGTCGCGAGGGTCCGCCCGAGTTCGTTCAGTTCCTGCCAACGCTCCTCCCCCACCATCATCGTGGTGAGGTTGGTCTGCGGGTCGAGGTCGATCAGGAGCACTCGCTGCCCGAACTCCGCCGCCATGAACTCGCCGAGCGCTGCTGTCGTCGTGGTCTTGCCGACGCCACCTTTCAGGTTGATCGTCGCGATTACCCGTGCCACCCCACACCTCTTCGGGAAAGTAAAGTCTTCACTCGTTGTTGCGAGAAAAACTACCCGAGAGCGGACATACAGGGCAGCCGGGTGCCGCCTACCGGATCAGCGCCCCCTGGACTCGACGGCGAGACGAGGAATTCCGGCGAGCGCATCGGGCGTGACGCTCGAATCGGAGGTCCCGAAGCCGCTCAGGTACAGCGACGGCTCGCGGTCGACGACCGCGCGCACGACCTGCTCCTGCGAGACGAAGACGATCAACCCTTCGGCATCGGCCCCCGGCAGGTTGCGCCAGGTCACGCCCGGCGTGTGCATCATCCGGTTGAGCTCGCTCATGAGCACCGGCACCCGGAAGTAGTACATCCGGTCCCACGACTCGATGCCCGCGGCGGCCGTGATCTCCCCGAGCGTGCGGGTCTGCCCCGAGACGAGGACGGATTCGAACTCGGCCTCGAGCCTCGGGTCGTCGACGACCGACACACTCGTCGACCCCGAACATCCCGAGACACCCAGCGCCACAGCGACAGCCAACGCAGAACCTGTACGCACGAACCGCGACGCCACCGCGCCCCCTTGTGGATCGACCCCCGACCGGACCCGAGGAAGCTACCACCGGTTCGGACAAATACACCAGTGAGGCGGGTCACGTCCCGCGACTTCGGGTATCCGCCCCGACCTGCAGCCGAATCGGTGTGAGCGGTGACAGTGACTCCGGGTCACTCCTTCCCGGTGAGCTCCGCGATGTCCGTTCGCAGGGCACTGCGGAGGGCGACCATCGACCCGGCCGCCGCCCCGAGCTGGTCGACCACGAAATCGGTGTTCTCCGCAGATAACTCGCGCACACCCGACCTTCCGATCAGATCGTCGATCCGCTCGTCGAGATTCGCGGTGCGCTGCGCGATGTGCGCGAGGTGCAGGTGGTCCTCGGCCCGCGTGAGGAGGTCTCCGATACGCGCAAGGGCTGTGACGCGCGCGAGAATCTGATCCCATACCGGCGCGAGCGCGGCCACCCGCGATTCGAGCCCGGAACGCGCTTCCGGCGCCGATCGGACGGCGGCCCGCAGCTCGTCGAGCAGATCGCGCAGAGCGACGGTGTCCACCGCGATCTGGGTGAGTTCCTCGGCGAGATCGAGCTGGGCTCGTTGAACCTCGAAATAATCCGAACGCCACGCCGCCGAGGCCTCGATACGGTCGTACAGCGACCCGGCGAGGAACAGCAGAGTGTCGTAGCGGTCGACGAAGCGATCGTCGCCGGCGGGTCTCTCCTGCCCGAGCCGTTCGGCCACGCGGCGTCCGGCCTCGGCCAGCGGGGTGTGCTCGGACCAGCGGCTCACACGATCGACGGCGACACCGAGCACCATTTCGCGCGCCTGCTCCACCGGAGCGACCGGCAGGGGTGCGGGGGTGCGCTGCAGGGCGGCGAACAGCGCTTCGCGTTGCTCGATCTCGAGGTGCAGTCCGTCGCGCCGGTCGCGGCGCACGGCGCGGACCCCCTGGGCGTAGTGCAACGGCGAGTGCACGACGGTCTGCCGCGCCATCCGGATGCGCTTGCCGAGTTCGTTGGCCCGGTACTCGAGCGCGAGTCGCGCGGCGCCGGGCCGCTGACCGGCGATGCGCGCGCGGATACGAGCGTGGTCGTCGGAGAGACGGCGCAGTTCCCCGAAGCCGTCGAGCGCGGGCAGGCGGCGTCCGGCCCGCCGGCGGTTCGCCACTATCGCGCGTGCAGATTCGTCGAGGTGGCCGGCGGCCAGCGCGACGGCTGCGGCATCCGACAGCGGCGCGTGCCGGCCCTCGATGCTGCCGCTCTCGCACCATCGGCGGACCTGCCCGGCGATCCGGGCGCGCCGGTCCACCGGCGTGCCGTCGTGGTCCGGCGCGTCGTCGCGGTCGGGGATGTGGGGTCGATCGGGCACGGATCCTCCTCGCGGGCTCGTCCGCCGTACACGCTCCTGCGACTCGGGTCGCAGGCGCACACTTCCACTGTTCCAGATTCCGCAAGGACTCGGAGGAATGCCCGGAACCGGCCCGGAACCCGGACCGCCGACGCTCCCGATTCGGGGCATCGCCACGCGCGTCCCGGTTCGGTTGAAAGCTGCACGTTTTCGCATCTCGTGACGGATGTCACAGGACTTCCGGCCGAGTGCGGCACGATGTGCCCGGTCCCGGATCGCGGACCGGTTCAGAGCACCCGAAAACCTCTGCGTACCAGCGCAAACGAGGAGTCGTTCGAGGCGGGCCACGAACGGTCCCGCAAGTTACCGATGGGTGTTACTGCACAGTACCGGCCGCGCCCTCACGCGCGATGCCCCCTCCCGCGCCCCGCTCCCGACCGAAAGTCCCTGCGCCCGAGAGGCAGTGGGAGACTGCGGCCGAGGAGGCGCAGCGAGACCTTCCACCGGGAGGCGAAACGTGACAAACCCTCATGTTTCCTCCATGCTGTTATCCGAACGGAGCCTTCACCCTGGGGGACGTGACCGCCGCAACCGGTGGCCGTAGCTGCGAAGATCTGTTCGAAACGGTCCTTCGGACACCGCGGATGCTGCCCGGTGGATCGACGACGAACACGCATGCCCATGCCAACCACGAGGAGCCGACCGCTACATGTTCCCGCTCGCGCCGCCAACACGAGACGTGGAACGTAGGACCGGTTAGTTTGTCCTCCTCATTGGGGTGGAGCTTCGAGACGCGCGCCCGATGCGTGCACAAACCATGGAGAACGGTGGCAACGAGTATGTTCAAGCGGATCGCAGTGGTCAATCGCGGTGAGGCGGCCGTACGCCTCATCCGGGCAGTCCGGGAGCTCAACTCCGAGCACGGCTACGACATCAGGACGATCGCTCTGCACACCGACGCCGAACGACGGGCGATGTTCGTCCGTCAGGCCGACGAAGGAGTGACCCTCCGCCCGTCGACCACGGCGGCGACCCCCTACCTCGATCACGCCGAACTCGAGCGCGCTCTGCTCGAGGCGAAAGCCGACGCCGTCTGGGTCGGCTGGGGTTTCGTCGCCGAGGACCCTGCCTTCGCCGAGCTCTGCGCCCGCCTCGGCATCACCTTCATCGGTCCCTCGGCCGACGCCATGCGTCTGCTCGGCGACAAGGTCGAGGCGAAGATCCTCGCCGAGAAGGTCGGCGTTCCCGTCGCACCGTGGTCCGGGGGACCGGTCGAGTCCCGCGCCGACGCCCGCCGCCACGCGCAGGCCATCGGCTATCCGCTGATCATCAAGGCCCGCTCCGGCGGCGGCGGCCGCGGCATCCGCAAGGTCTATGCGGAGGACGAGCTCGAACTCGCCCTCGAACGCACCCAGGGTGAGGCCGAGCGTTCCTTCGGTGACCCCGTCGTGTTCATCGAGCGTCTCGTCACCGACGCGCGCCACGTCGAGGTCCAGATCATCGCCGACAAGCATGGCAACGTGTGGGCCCCGGGGGTGCGCGACTGCTCGATCCAGCGCAAGAACCAGAAGGTCATCGAGGAGTCGGCCTCTCCCCTGCTCACCAAGGAGCAGTCGGACCACCTGCGCGCGGTCTCCGCGGATCTCGTCCGCGCGGCCGGATACGCCGGTGCCGGCACCGTCGAGTACCTCTACCAGCCCGACCTGAAGATCTTCACCTTCCTCGAGGTCAACACCCGCCTCCAGGTCGAGCACCCCATCACCGAGGCCACGACCGGCATCGACCTCGTCAAGCTGCAGATCCTCGTCGCCTCCGGCGAGAAGCTGCCCGGCGAGTGCCCCGGCGAGTTCGGGCACGCCGTCGAAGCCCGTCTGAACGCCGAGGACGCTGCCAACGGCTTCGCACCCGCTCCCGGCACCGTGCAGTTGCTCAAGTTCCCGCTCGGGTCCGGCCTGCGCGTCGATACCGGCATCGCCCAGGGCGACGTCATCCCGCCCGACTACGACTCGATGGTCGCCAAGATCATCGCGTGGGGCCGCGACCGTGACGAGGCGCTCGCCCGCCTGCGCACCGCTCTGCGCGAGACCACCGTCGTCCTCGACGGCGGCACGACGACCAAGTCGTTCCTGCTCGATCTGCTCGATCGCCCCGAGGTGATCGACGCCTCCGCCGACACCGGCTGGCTCGACCGCACCGGCGCCGGCACCGAGACCGGACCGTCCAAGGTCGCCGACGTCGCACTCATCGCGACCGCTGTCGACGTCTACGACACCGACGAGGCCCGCGAACGCGCCGCCTTCCTCGCCTCCGCCCGCGGTGGCCGCCCGCGCGCCGGCCACACCGTCGGACGCAAGGTCGAACTGAGCTACCAGGGACAGGCCTACGAACTCGTCGTCGGACAGGTCGGTCCGCACCGCTACCGGGTCGACACCGGCACCTCCGAGTTCGACGTCGACGTCGAGCGGCTCGGCGCCTACGAGTCGCGTCTGACCGTCGGCGGCCACCGCCACAACGTGGTGTCGATCGCCGGTCCCGCCCACTTCCTCGTCGAGGTCGACGGCATCAGCCACCAGATCAGCCAGGACGAGGCCGGTGTGGTGCGCACACCCGCCCCCGCCGTGGTGGTCGCGGTCCCCGTCGCCGTCGGTGACGAGGTCGAGGCCGGTCAGACCCTCGTCGTGCTCGAGTCGATGAAGATGGAGACCGCGGTCCGCGCCCCCTTCGCCGGGAAGGTCCGCGAAATCCTGGCCGTCGTCAACGCCCAGGTCGACGCGGGTGCCCCGCTCCTGCGGGTCGACCAGATCGTCGAGGAGGTCGTCACCGAAGCCGTCGAGCGGGTGGAGTTCGCCGCACCGGCGCCCTCGCTGAGCGACGACGTCGCCGCCGACGCCCTTGCCCGCCTCGACTCGCTGGCCGCGCTGGTCACCGGATACGACGTGTCCGCCAAGCGCACCGCGGCCCTGATCGCCGACTACGAGCAGCTCTCCGGCGCCGTCGACTCGTGCGATATCGTCCGCGCCGAACTGGCGCTGCTCACGACGTTCGCCGACGTGTGCGAACTGTCGCGCAACCGCCCGACCGAGGACGAGAAGAACAGCGACGATCGGGTGCACAGCCCCCGCGAGTTCTTCCACGGTTACCTGCAGTCGCTCGACGTCGAGGTCGGAGGGCTGCCCGACAGCTTCCGTGCTCGCCTCGCACGGGCCCTGCGGCACTACGACGTCCTCGAACTCGATCGCACCCCGGATCTCGAGGAGGCCGTCTACCGGCTGTTCCTCGCACTCGAGCGCATCGAAGCCCATGTTCCCGTGGTCACTGCGCTGCTCGACCGCTGGATCGAACGCGACGACACCGAGGTGGGCATCTCCCACGAACTCAACGAGGTCCTCGACCGTCTGATCGTCGCGACCCAGGTCCGGTTCCCCGTCATCGGTGACACCGCCCGCAACCTGCGATACCGCTACTTCGAGGAACCCGTGATCCGCAAGGCCCGCGAGCAGGTCTACGACGGGGTCCGCGGTTCGCTCGCGTACCTCGCCGAGCATGCGCAGGCGGCGGACTACGCGCAGCGCATCGAGTCGCTGGTCGCTACCCCCGAGCCGCTGATCGACCTTCTCGCACAGCAGATCACGCGTCCCGAGACCGTTCCGGGTCCGTTGCTCGAGGTCATCACCCGACGGGCGTACAAGATCCGCACCCTCGAGGACGTCTGCTCGTGCACGGTCGCCGGGCACCAGTTCGTCACCGGCAACTTCGATCTGCGCGGCACCCGTCTGTACCTGATCTCCGCGGAGGCACCGCACGCCGAGTTCGCCTCGCTGCTCGCCGCCGTCGAGGAGTCGGCGGCATCGGTTCCCGACACGAAGAACCTGGTGATCGACCTGTATCTCGCGTGGGACGACGCTCCGGCCGATGCCGACGCCCAGGCGGACGCGCTGCGCACCGCACTCGCCGCCCGCACGGTGACGGGTGCGGCCCGACGCGTGACCGTGACAGTCTGCCACACCGACACCGCCGAAGAGCACGTGTTCACCTTCCGCCCCTACGAGACCGGATACGCGGAGGAGACCAACATCCGCGACATCCACCCGCTCACGGGTCAGCGTCTGGATCTGTGGCGTCTGAAGAACTTCGACGGCACCCGCCTGCCCGCCAATCCGGACACCTACCTGTATCACCTGGTGTCGCAGGACAATCCGTCCGACGAGCGATTCATCGCGCTGGCCGAGGTGCGCGACCTGACGCCGCAGCGCGACGAGACCGGCAGGATCGTCGGACTTCCGGCCTTCGAACGCGCACTGGCCGGTTCGCTCGACGGCATGCGCCGCGCCCAGGCGAACCGCGGTGGGCGACGTCTCGACGCGAACCGCGTGGTGCTCTACGTGTGGCCCGTCGTCGATCTCGACATGGAGGACCTGCGCCGCATCGGCAACAACGCCGCGCCGCTGACCGTGGGTGCCGGCCTGGAGGAGATCACCGTCATCGGTTCGTGGCGCGAGCGCCACGACGAGCCGGTACGTGAGGTCGCTCTGCGCTTCTCGTACCGGTCCGGCGCCGGCGTCATCGTGCGGGTCACCGAGCCTCCGAAGGAGCCGCTGCAGCCGCTCGACGAGTACACCCAGAAGGTGCAGCGCTCGCGCGCCCGCGGCACCGTCTACCCGTACGAGCTGATCCCGCTGCTCACCGGCGGCGACGGCAGCTTCGTCGAATACGATTTCGACGAGCAGGGCGCACTCGTGCCGGTGGACCGCCCCTACGGCCGTAACACCGCCGGTCTGATCGTCGGCGTCGTCGACACCCCCACCCCGCGCTATCCCGAGGGCATGAAGCGCGTCGCGTTGTTCGGTGATCCCACCAAGGCGCTGGGCACCGTCGCGGAAGCGGAATGTTCCCGCGTGGTCGCCGCGATCGATCTCGCCGAAAGCCTCGGCGCCCCCGTCGAGTGGTTCGCCCTGTCGTCCGGCGCGACGATCTCGATGGGTTCGGGCACCGAGAACATGGACTGGGTGTCGCGCGGTCTGCGTCGCATCATCACGTTCACGCAGGACGGCGGCGAGATCAACGTCGTGGTCACCGGCATCAACGTCGGCGCGCAGCCGTACTGGAACGCCGAGGCGACGATGCTCATGCACACCAAGGGCATCCTCGTCATGACTCCGGACAGTGCCATGGTGCTCACCGGCAAGCAGTCGCTCGACTACTCGGGTGGCGTCTCCGCCGAGGACAACTTCGGTATCGGCGGATACGACCGCGTCATGGGCCCCAACGGCCAGGCGCAGTACTGGGCCCCCAACCTCAGCGCTGCCATCGAGACGCTGTTCGCGCACTACGCCCACGCCTACGTCGCACCGGGCGAGCGCTTCCCGCGCAAGGCCGTGTCCGCCGACCCGGTGGACCGGAACGTGTGCGTGTACCCGCACGTGCATCCGTCCAGCGATTTCACCACCGTCGGCGACATCTTCTCGTCCGAGACCAACCCGGATCGCAAGAAGCCGTTCGACATCCGCACGGTGATGCGCTCCGTGGTCGACCAGGACCACGCGGTGCTCGAACGGTGGGCCGACATGGCCGACGCCGACACCTCGGTCGTGTTCGACGCGCATCTCGGCGGTATCCCCGTCAGCGTCATCGGTATCGAGTCCCGCGCGATCCCGCGCAAGGGCTGGTTCCCCGCCGACGGACCGGATCAGTGGACGTCGGGCACGCTGTTCCCGAAGTCGTCGAAGAAGACGGCGCGGGCGATCAACGCGGCGAGCGGCAATCGTCCGCTCGTGGTGCTCGCCAACCTGTCGGGCTTCGACGGCTCCCCCGAGTCGCTGCGCAACCTGCAGCTCGAGTACGGCGCCGAGATCGGCCGGGCCATCGTCAACTTCGACGGTCCGATCGTGTTCGTCGTGGTCTCCCGCTACCACGGTGGTGCTTTCGTGGTGTTCTCGGGCGCACTGAACGAGAACATGGAAGTCCTCGCCGTGGAGGGTTCGTTCGCCTCCGTGCTCGGTGGCGCTCCCGCGGCAGCGGTCGTCTTCACCCGCGACGTCAACAAGCGCACCGCGAGCGATCCGCGGGTCGTGGAACTCGAAGCCCAGCTACGGGCCGCGGAGGACGGCGACAAGGCGCGTCTGGGTGTCGAACTCACCGCGCTGCGTACCGCGGTCCGGTCGGAGAAGCTCGGTGAGGTGGCGGCCGAGTTCGAGGCGATCCACAACATCCAGCGCGCGCAGCAGGTCGGGTCCGTGGACGCGATCGTGCCGGCGGTCGAGCTGCGGCCGCAGATCATCGCGGCCGTCGAGCGCGGCATGGCACGCACGCTCGCGTAACCCACGCAGACGGATCGAGACCCCACCGGGACACTTCCGGTGGGGTCTCGTCGTCGTGGGGGCCGGAGCGATGCTACGAGGTCGTCATTCGAGACGCGTACGGATCCACTCGACCAGGATCCGGGCCACCTCGTGCGGCGCCTCCGGCACGAGGGCGTGCCCACAACCCGGCACGACGGCCGTGGAGACGAGTTCGCTCCCGAACTCGTCGACGAGCTCACCTCGGGTCTCCGCGGGCCGGAAGACGTCCTCTTCCGCCTGTACGTCGAGCAGAGGTGACGACGCCACGGTCCACCACGATTCCTTGTCCGTCGCGGCCATCGCGGCCCGCTGCGACACGATCGCCTCGGGCCACCACCCGTCGAGCCACACCGCCGGATCGTGCCCTTCGGCGAAGAAGACGTCGCGCAGGTGCACGAGCCGTTCGCCGTCGGGAAGCGACAGGTCGGAGCACTTGGCGACACGCTCGGTCAGCGAAGCCGGGAATCGGCGGGCACCGGCGGCGAGCACGGCGACCCCCCGGACGAGGTCGGGCCGGTCGGCGGCGAGTACCCGGGCCACGTAATGCCCGAATGCGTGGCCGGCCACCACGGCGGGTGCGGCGTCGAAGTTCTCGATGACGCCGGCGACGTCGCCGGCGAGGTCGTGGAGGTCGAGGCCGGCCATGGGCCCGCGGCTGCTTCCGATACCTCGGGGTTGCGGTCGCAGAGCGGCGAATCCGGCTGCCGCGAGATCGCCGGCAATGGGATCGAATTCGTAGGAGTCGCGTCCCAGGGAAGGAAGCAGGACGACCGCCGGCCCTTCCCCGTCGACACGCACCTCGAGCTCCGCCACGGGTGTTTCGACAAGACGAGTGCTGCTCACGGGGCCATCCTCTCACCGCCGGACGAGCTGTGCTTCGACACAATCACCCACGGTAGTGTCGAGGATCACACCGGCACGGGGTGTGGCTCGTTCTCGAACGGGGAATGCCGAGAGGCGCACGGCCGGCCGGACTCGAGCGGCACGCAGTGCGCCCTCCCCGAGCAATGGCCGGCGGCAATCCCCCCGGCCGAGCATCGCCTCCGAATCGATTGTGCCGAAACACATTTCGGAACATCTCGTGAAGACCGATCACGTTCACGCCATGTGCACACAGTTGTGGCCGACTCCCCGGTAACACGGTGTGCCATTCCGGAACGGCCCGATTCGTGCAGGCTGTACGTCCAGGTCGGCTACGGACATTCAGCATGTTCGTACTGTGAGGTAACCCCGCATGAACTACATATCCCGTTGTCGCACAACATTTTTCAAGACATTCGGACAAATTGCCGAAATTCGAAGCTCGAATTGTTCCTGGTGACAACATGTTCGACGTGATGCATGATTGTTTCCGCAGGGAGATACGAGCCAACGAGGGCTCGTTTCACGGGGACACGCGTTCGAGTCAGGGGGATTCGAAACGTGCTCCTCCACAGGGAAATCAATGCGCAGGGGGCGTTTGTGCGACGTCGGCGACCAGCCGCGCCCGTCGCCCCCTCGCACAGCGAGGAGATCAGCATGACCAGCACCATCGAACCCACCTCACAGATCGCTGCCGGCGGAAACAAGCTCCGCGGACGCGTCGCCTTCGTCACCGGCGGCACGCGCGGCATCGGAGCGGCGATCAGCCGCAGCCTGGCGAGCCAGGGCGCCACCGTCGCCGCAGGTTACGGACGTAACACCGCTCAGGCGGACCAGTTCCTCGCAGACCTGAACGACAACGGCCGCAAGGACGTCCGCTACTCGGTGCATCGCGGCGACGTCGCCGACGCCGACGACTGCCGGCGCACGATCGACGAGGTCATCGCCACACACGGCCGCCTGGACATCCTGGTCAACAACGCGGGCATCACCATCGACCGCACGGTGCTGAAGATGCAGGACGAGGACTGGGACACCGTCCTCGGGGTGAACCTCTCGGGCGCGTTCTACCTGGCACAGGCAGCACTGCGGCACATGCTCGAGCGCGGCACCGGACGCATCGTCAACGTCTCCTCCGTCATCGGTGAGACCGGAAACATCGGTCAGGCCAACTACGCGGCGTCGAAGGCCGGTCTGTTCGGCCTCACCAAGACCCTCGCCAAGGAAGCGGCCTTCTACCTGGCCAAGAACGACAAGCTGGACCCGAACGGCATCGGCGTCACCGTCAACACCGTCACCCCGGGCTTCGTCGCCACCGAGATGGTCGAAGCCATCCCCGAGAAGGTGCTCGCGCGCATCACGGACACCATCCCCGTGAAGCGACTCGCCGACCCCCAGGAGATCGCCCGGGTCGTGCACTTCCTCGCCGCAGACGCCTCCTCGTACATCACCGGTCAGGTGTGGGGTGTCAACGGCGGGCTGGACATGTGATCCGGCTTTCCCACCACAACTTCGAATCGAACGGTCCCTCTCGCACATGCAGCCCTTCGAGCTCAACCGGCACGGCCGAATCGTCTTTCCCTCCAATTTCGTTCCCGAACTCGACTTCTCCACGCTGAGCAGCGTCGAACATCTCGACGCCGTCATCCGCCGCGACTTCGACACCAAGGCACCCACGGTCTCGGAGATCCTCGCCCGGCACGAACTGGGTAATTACGGTTCGAAGTTCGAGATCATGCGGGACATGGCCCTCAACGTGTTCTGGGCCGACCGCTTCGCCCTGATGATGTTCGAGCGGCGGGTCACCCGCTGGGGCGACGTGCCCCGTAACCGTGACGACGTCTACATGCCCCGCCTGACTCCCTGGCCCGAGGCCGAGGAGCGGTTGGGGGCCGTCGAGGAGGCCTACCGCTCGCTCCCCCGTGCCTGGGACAGCGCCGCGGAGGATCACATCTTCGACCGGCTCTTCGCGGTCTTCGGCTCGCGACGTCATTTCGCCGGCGACCTGCCGAGCGTCAAACCCACTGTTGCGCAGCTGCTCTCCGATCCGGAGAACATCACCCTGCGTATCCGCCACTACGATCCGAACCACCCCGTGTTCGGATACGACGAGATCCTCGACTGCCACGAGGACGTCGCCGAACTCGAGGCCCTGAGCCGGTGGTCGATGGTGCTGCACAACCAGCAGCCCTGGGACGGAAACGAAATCGAACTCGCCCGGGTGGCGGATCTGAAGGACGACGACTACGTCGTGGTTTCGCACCCACGCAATCGTGAGGTGCAGCGGTTCATCAACCGGGTCGCCTCCGGGAAGACCCGCAAGGCCACCTCGTTCACGCGGCACGAACCGGTTGCCCCGTCGACGCCCTACCCGGCCGTCGACGTGCGCTCGGAGTTCCCGGTCGCACCGCGCATCGATGCGATCGCGGTGGCCCACGGCGATCAGGTGTGCACCAACGAGGACCTGATCCGGAACACCGCCTACAACTGGTCGCCGATGTCGGCCGACGAGATCACGGCGAAGACCGGGATCGAACAGCGCCGGTACACCTCGGGGACCTTCGAGGAACTGGCCCTGATCGCGGCGAAGCAGGCGGTCGCCCACGCCGGTATCGGTCCGCAGGACATCGGCGCGGTCATCACCTGCACGTGCACGAGCGGACGGCTGATCCCGTCGCTCGCCACGTGGATCTCGGGTGAACTCGGTATCGGCCAGACCCATGCCTCGTTCGACCTCATCGCGGCGTGCGCGGGCATGCCCTACGGCCTGGCCGAGGCGACCCGCATCCTGCAGCAGGTGAAACGTCCCGTCCTCGTGGTGTGCGTCGAGAAGTTCTCGGACAAGATCGGCAACGTCCGGCCGTCCCGCATGATCTTCGGTGACGGTGCCGCGGCGATCGTCGTCTCGCCCGCCGCCGAGGGCGATGCCCCCGATCTCGAGTTCTTCAACAGCTACGCGAGCGGTCCGACGAGCGAGGTCAACTCGATCATCTGGCCGAACCCGGACTTCGACAACTTCATCACGGTCTACGGACCGGAGGTGAAGACGCTTGCCGGTCGTTACCTGGCGCAGATGCTCGACGAGATCAAGGCCATCCCCTCCCCCGACGACGCCGAGCGGTCGCTGCTCGACGACATCGATCTCATCGTTCCCCACCAGGCGAACAAGACGATGGTCATCGAGCTCGCCGCGAACGCGGGACTCTCGGCCGACCGGTTGTACTTCAACATCGAGAAGGTCGGCAACACATCGTCGGCGAGCATCCCGCTCGCGATCCACGACGCCGTCCGCGACGGGGTGATCACCGAACCGGTGCGCATATTCGCCCCCGGCTTCGGTGCGGGAGCGGTGGCGGGTTACACCGTCATGCGGATCGACCCGAAGGTGGTCGTGCCGTTCGAGACGACGGACGCCGGCTGACCGGCGTACGACAAGACATCCGGGCCGTCCCCCGGCAGGTCCGGAGAACATCGGTCCGCTCGCGACATCCGGTCGCGGGCGGACCGATCGTCGTCTGTCACCCGGCGACGTAACACGCGCGGCGCTCAATCCGACATTCCGTTCGAATCCGGCACATCGGATCCTGACGAAGTACAGAAAGGCCTCGCGCATGAAGTTCCGCCGCATTGTCGCTGCGACGCTGGGGTGTGTGGCCCTGACGGTCACCGCGCCCTCGACCGCAGGTGCCTTCCCTCTCGTGGACCTGCTCCCGAAGGGCATCGCCGATCTCGTCCCGAGCGGGTCGTTCAACCCGTTCGCGCCTCCGCCGGCACCTGCCCCGGCTCCCCCCGCCGCGCCCGCGCCCCAGGCCGCCCCGCCTCCCCAGGCGGCTCCGGCTCCCCGTCCGGCTCCGGCCGCACCGAGTGGCGGATTCCAGAACTGCACCGAGGCGTGGAACGCCGGCGCGGCTCCGGTCCACCGCAACGACCCCGGCTACGCGCCTCGACTCGACCGCGACAACGACGGGATCGGGTGCGAGCGGGATCCGCGCTGACCGGTCCGTGCAGTAGACGGGCGAAGGCTCTTCCATCCCCGGGGATGGAAGAGCCTTCGTGGTTCGTACGTGCAGGAATCTCAGAGCCAGCGCGGCGGCCTGAGTTCTCCGCCGGTGACGCCGACGGCGCCGCGACCGGCCGCCCAGCGGACGACACCGGCGAGATCGCCTCGGACGGTGTGGGTGGTCTCGGCGTCGCCGTTCACGCGGACCGCCTCGCGTCCCTCGACCTCGAGCGCGATGCCCGCGCCGAGATCCTTCTTGCGCCACATTCCGACGATGTCGTCGAGCAGCGAGTCGAGGATGATGGGCGGGAAGTCGCCGAAGCGACCACCGTTGTCGAGATCGACCGCGTGGATCCACACTTCGCGCGTGCGCATCCAGGCGGTCTCCTCGGCCGGCACGAGCCGGCCCTGCGCAGTGCGCACCTGCGCCTGCCACGCAGTCTCCGGCAGCTGCCGCCACTTCTCGTCGAGACGGGCAACTGTGTGTGAGAACAGGTTCCGCAGAGCAGGGGGATTCAGCGTCGCGCCCTCGGCGATCTCCTGCGCCCGTTGCTCGGTGGAGGAGTACATCGGTGTCTCGACACCGGTCGCCGCCCAGTCCATGAGCCGGCACAGCGCTGCGGCGTTGTAGCCGATGTGCGCGACGAGATGCCGGCGCGCCCACCCTTCGAGCAGGGTGGGACCGTCGAGTTCGTCGTCGGTCAGCTCGGCCAGGCGCTGAGACAGGTAGGCCGTGCCCCGCCGGGCGATAAGGAGTCGCTCGGACAGGTCAAGATCGTTGAATCCCACGGTCGGCTTCTCCTACTTGATGATCGTCTTGTTCCGGACGGTGCCGAGGCCCTCGATGGTGACCTCGCAGACCTCGCCGTTGCCGATGTAGCGCGCGGGCTTTCGGGCGTGGCCGACACCGCCGGTCGTGCCGGTGATGATGACGTCGCCGGGCTGCAGGGTGACGATGTGCGAGATGTAGTCGACGAGCTTGGCCGGGGTGAACACCAGGTCGTTGGTGTTCGACGACTGCATGACCTCGCCCTCGAGGCGGGTCTCGATGGCGGTGCCGAGCTGGTAGTCGGTGTCGAGGAAGGGACCGAAGCCGCTGGTCTTCTCGAAGGTCTTGCCCTGATCCCATTGCAGCGTGCGGTACTGGTAGTCGCGCATCGTGTAGTCGTTGATCACGGAGTAGCCGGCGAGGTACTCGGCGGCGTCGGCCTCGGAGACCTGGTAGGCCTGCTTGCCGATGACCACGGCGAGCTCGGCTTCCCAGTCGAGCTGCGAGCTCGCGTAGGCGGGAACGACCACGTCGTCGTAGGGGCCGGTGAGGGCTTCCTTGAACTTCGAGAACAGGGTCGGGTACTCCGGCAGGTCACGGCCCATCTCCTTGATGTGGGTCGCGTAGTTCAGGCCGACGCACACGATCTTGCCCGGGGCGGGGACGACCGGGGCGTAGTCGGCGGAGCCGAGGTCGACGGTCTTTCCGGATGCCTGCTCGGCGACCGACTTCCAGTTCGCATCGGCGAGCAGCGCGGACAGGTCGGCGTAGCCGTCGATGACGGTGGCGCTGGAGTCGCTGTCGACACGGACGGCGGCGGTGCCGCCGTCGAGGCGGAGGGTGGCGAGACGCATGGGGTTCAGGCTCCTTCGGAGATGATGGTGCGGTTGAAGTGCAGACGTTCGACGATCGGCGCGTCGGAGAAGGCGAAGAGATCGACACCCTTGTCGGTCTCGAGCGACCACTCGACCCAGGATGGGACGACGATCATGTCGCCCTTGGTGACGTCGTGGCTCTTGTCTGCGAGATGGAAGCGGCCCTCACCGTCGAAGACCTGGAAGACCACGGATCCGACGTCGCGGCGGGCGCGGGTGTGCGCGCCGGCGCGCAGTCGGTGGAACTCGGCGCGGATCGTCGGCATGACGTCGCCACCGGTGGTGGGGTTGGTGTAGCGGACGGCGGCGTGGCCGGGTTCCGGGGTGGCGGCGTAACCCTCGTCCTCGAGGGCGAGCTGCTCGTTCAGCGCGCGGTCGGTGTGCTCCCAGCGGTAGCACGCGATCGGCGAGCTGGTCTTGCGGTCGAGGCCCACGAGCGGGCGCAGACCGGGGTGGACCCACAGTCGCTCGGACCGGGAGATGTCCGGGGTGCCCTCGTCGGTGAGACCGTCGGAGCCGAACTCGAAGAAGCCGGTGTCGGTGTAGTGCACGAAGGGGATGTCGAGGCCGTCGATCCACGCCATCGGCCGATCGGTCTCGTTGTGGTGGCCGTGGAAGTTCCAGCCCGGGGTGAGCAGGAAGTCGCCGCGGCGCATGGCGACCGGGTCGCCGTTGACCACGGTCCACACGCCCTCGCCCTCGACGACGAAGCGGAAGGCGTTCTGGGAGTGCCGGTGCTCGGGAGCGGTTTCCTTCGGGCCGAGATACTGGATCGCCGCCCACAGCGTGGGGGTGACGTACGGGACACCGCCGAGGCCCGGGTTCGCGAGCGCGATGGCGCGACGCTCACCGCCGCGGCCGACCGGCACGAGATCTCCGGCGCGCTGGGCCAGCGGGTACAGCGTCGACCACTGCCAGACGAAGGGGACGGCCTTGGACGTCGGGACCATCGGCATCAGGTCGCCGATCTGCGTCCACAACGGGTTGAGGTGTTCGGTCTCGAAGTCGTCGTACAGCTTCTGGAGCTCGGGATCGACAGGCTCGGTGGCAGTCATGAAATCTCCTTGTCCGGCTTTGTCTCCAAAGTAGGGGCGCCGGAACCGAGGAATCCATCTATTTCTGCAGAGTGGAATTCGAGACGTCCGGCCCGGCGATATCTGCGACGTCGACCTCGATGCCCCGCACCGCCGCCTGCATCTGCGCGACCAGCCTTCCGCGCAGATGCTGCCGGTAGCGGGTGACCGGTACGGCCACCGTGAGGGCACCGAGCGCAGCACCCCGACCGTTGCGGATCGCCACTCCGATCGCAGCGATACCCTCCTCCGTCTGCTCGACGTTGACCGCGAAACCCAGGTTGCGTGCCGCCTCGAGTTCGTGCGCGAACTCCTCGAACTCCCCGATGGCCATCCGGCGGTCGGTCTCGTAGGCGGGGCTCTGCCCCTTGCTGATGTGGGGCTCGTCCGCGGGTCGCAGGTAGAGCTGCTCGAGGACCGTGCGGGGAAGCTCGGCCAGCAGGATGCGTCCGCCCGCGGTGAGCTCGGCGGGAAGCACCTGACCTCGGCGATCGCCCACACGCAGGATCGACGCTGCCTCCGCCGTCCACAGGAAGCGCGCCTGCGATCCCACCCGGATCACGAGGTTGACGGTCTCGTCGGCGAGCGTGGCGAGGGCCTCCATGTGCGGGCGGCAGAGGTCGGTGAAGTCCCGTGTCCACCCCTGACTCGCCGGACCGACGCCGAGCGCCGGCCCCGGGTGGTACATCCGTTTCTCGTCCTGCACTGCGAAGCCCCGGTAGACGAGCATCGCCAGCAGACGGTGCGCGGTGGACGGCGCCGTGCCGAGTTCCGCGGCCGCATCCTTGAGCCGGATCGCACCCGCATCGCGGAGCAACTGCAGCAGCCGCAACGCGTTGTCGACGGACCCGAGCATGTACGTCGGCTTGCGGATCGTGCCCATCGGCTTGTTCTGCATAGCAGAACTTTATTGCATCGCCGGGCGGCACACGCCCACCGTTGAAGAATGCATCTCCCGAACGGGGCTTCACCGACACGGGCCGGAGGCAACATCACGCTCCCCCGTGCTCACGTCATGGCGGTGATCGTCTGCTGGCTGTTCGTCGTTTTCGACGGCTACGACCTCATCGTCTACGGCAACGTCATATCCAGCCTCCAAGGCGAGTGGGGCATCAGCGCCTCCACCGCCGGCACCCTCGGAAGCCTCGCGTTCGTGGGCATGATGATCGGCGCGGTCCTCGCCGGCCGACTCTCCGACGCGATCGGACGCAAGAACGCCGTCATCGGTTGCGTCGTCGTCCTCTCCGTCTTCACCGCCCTGTGCGCGGTGGCGCCCGGGCCCGTGATCTTCGGTCTCCTGCGCCTCGTCGCCGGCATCGGACTCGGCGGACTCGTACCGACCTCGAACGCCCTCGCCGCCGAACTGGTGCCGGACAAGTGGCGCGCCGCGGTCGCGACGATGATGATGTCGGGCGTCCCGATCGGCGGCTCGATCGCCGCTCTCGTGGGCATCCCGGTGATCCCCAACTGGGGCTGGCGCCCGATGTTCGCGTTCGCACTGATCCCGCTGCTCGTCCTCGTCCCGCTGGCGATCAAGGTGCTGCCGAAGCACGCTGTCTCGAACAGCCATCCGGACAACTCCGCAGGTGGTTTCAAGGAACTGCTCGGTTCCCGTTTCCGCACCATCAGCATCATGTTCGCGGCAGTCACTGTCGTGACGCTGCTCGCCTGGTACGGCCTCGGCACCTGGCTGCCCAAGCTCATGCAGGGCGAGGGCACCGATCTCGGCAACGCCCTCACGTTCTCCCTGGCCCTGAACCTCGGCGCGGTCGCCGGTTCGTTCATCACCGCCTGGGGCGGCGTCCGCTGGGGTTCGGTCCCCACCAGCATCGTCGCCGCGCTCATCGCCGGCGTCGCCCTGCTGACCCTCCTGCTCGACCCGCCGGTCGCCGCGGTCTACCTGATCTTCGTCCTCGCCGGTGTGGGCACCCACGGCACGCAGGCACTGATCATCGCCGCGGTCGCGTCCTACTATCCCGACCACCTGCGCGGCACCGCCCTCGGCTTGACACTCGGCGTCGGACGTATCGGCGCCGTCGCGGCACCGCAGATCGGTGGCTGGTTGCTCGCCGCCGGCCTCGGTGCCAACTCCAACTTCGTGCTCTTCGGTGTCAGCGCCCTGATCTCGTCGCTGCTGCTGACGGTGATCTGGAAGAAGTTCCCCGCACGTCACGATTCGCTTCGCCCGATCTCCATGCACTGATCGCGGACCCCGTCTCCCCTGCTTCACACGACCCGAAGGAGTGTCATGTCCGACCTGAAGGACGCACGAGTTCTCATTGCCGGCGGCGGCATCGGCGGCGTCGCCAACGCCCTCGCTCTCGCGCAGAAGGGCGCCCAGGTCACGCTGTTCGAGCGCGCTCCCGAGTTCGGCGAGGTGGGCGCGGGCCTTCAGATCGGCCCGCACGGTTCGCGGATCCTGCAGTCACTCGGTGTGTACGACGAGGTCATCGCGAAGGGCGTGCTGCCCAAAAACCTCGTCTTCCGTGATGCCGTGACCGCGGAGATCCTCACCAAGATCGACCTCGGACACGACTACCAGCAGCACTACGGCGGCGTGTACTTCGTAGTGCACCGCTCCGATCTGCACTCCGTGCTCGTCGAAGCGGCCCGCAAGGCCGGCGCCGATCTGCGGACGAACTCCACGGTCACCGACGTGGTCACCGAGGGCGACACCGTGCGGGTCGTGCTCGAGAACGGCGAGGAGCACGTCGGCGACGTCGCGCTCGGGATGGACGGGCTGCACTCGCGTCTGCGCCCGAAGCTCTCCGACGACAAGCCCGTCGGCTCGGGTTACGTCGCCTTCCGCGGCACCTTCCCGATGAACGAGGTTCCGCTCGAGGAAGAGATCGAGGACGTCGTCGGTTACATCGGCCCGCGCTGCCACTTCATCCAGTACCCGCTGCGTCAGGGCGAGATGCTCAACCAGGTCGCGGTGTTCCAGTCCCCGGCCTTCCTCCGCGGTGAGGAGATGTGGGGCAGCCCCGAGGAACTCGCCCACGCTTACGACCACTGCCACGAGAGCGTGCAGGCCGCACTGAAGTACCTGTGGACCGATCGCTGGTGGCCGATGTTCGACCGCAACCCCATCGACAACTGGGTCGACGGCCGGATGATCCTGCTCGGCGACGCCGCGCATCCGCCGCTGCAGTACCTCGCATCCGGTGCCGTCATGGCGCTCGAGGACGCCCGGCGCCTCGCCGACTACGCGGCCGAGGATCTGCAGGGCGATACGAAGAACTGGCCGAAGATCCTCCAGGACGTCAATGCCGAACGCGCACCGCGCTGCAACCGCATCCTCACCACCGGCCGTATGTGGGGCGATCTGTGGCATCTCGACGGTGCCGGTCGCGAGGCCCGCAACGAGCTGTTCCGCATCCGCGACACGTCGAGCTACAAGTACACCGACTGGCTCTGGGGCTACAGCTCCGACCGCAACCGCTGAGCGGCGATCACGCTAGGCGAGCGCTGATCACACAGCGGCGCAGAGTAATTCGTCACTTTCCGGACAATGCCGTCCCCAATCCGCGGATCGGGGACGGCATTCGCCGTATATGCGGCGTTCGTCCCGCGCCCAAGGGTGTCCGAACGTCCGTGACCAGCACATAATGAAAATATGACCGCGGCACGGCAGACGTCGATGCTCCGCAGGGAGGTTCGGGACATCGCTCTCGGAACCGCCGATCCCGCCGAGTTCCGGCACGCCGTCCTCGACACGATCCGGCGGCGCATCCGCTACGACATCGGATGCGTCGCCCTCGTCGATCCGGCGAGCATGATGTTCACGGGCGTAACCATGCTCGATGCCGACGACCCCTCCGGTCGCGCTGCTGAGACGGTGGCGCACATCGAGTACGGCACGTCGTGTTTCGCGAACACCTACGGCAGGCTCGCCCGGACACGAACCGGTGTCCAGACGATCCGCGAGGCCCTCGACTGCGACATCCGCGATGCCCTGCCCTACAACGAAATCCTCGAACCTCAGGGGATGGACGACGAAGTGCGACTCGTCTTTCGGGGTCGCGACTGCCGCGTCTGGGGCGGAGGCACTCTCATGCGCGGTCCCGGCCGTCGCTTCGACGCCGAGGAGGTGGCGACGCTCGCGGGATGCGTGAGCGAGATCGGTGACGGACTCCGGTTGTCGCTGTTGCGCGGATCCCCTCTACTCGCATCCGACGAATCGCTTGCCGGTTCCGGACCGGCGGTCGTGGTCGTGGGAGCGGACAACGAGATCGAATCGGCCACTCCCCAGGCGACGGAGTATCTCGAGCGTCTCGGCTACGAAGGTTCCTTCATGCTCCCCGCCGTGGTGATCGCTGTTCGATTCCGATACGAGGGCACGGCAGCGCGTGCCGTACGTGCCCGCACGCAGGACGGTCAGTGGCTCGTCCTCAGGGCCGGGTCGCTGGACGGCCGAGGAGAATCGGCCCGGATCGTCGTCGCCATCGAACCCGCACAACCTGCTCAGCTCGTGGCCCTCACGGCCGCGCTCCACGGCCTCACCGAGCGAGAGACCGATGTCCTCGCGCACGTTCTCGCGGGAGAATCACGCACCGAGGTCGCACGTGGACTGTTCATCAGTCCGTACACCGTGCAGGACCATCTGAAGAGCATCTATGCGAAGACCGGTGTGGGCAGCCGTCAGGAACTCGTCGCACGGTTGTTCTTCACCCACTGTCTCCCCCGGATCGGTACGACGGTCGGACCGGACGGGTGGTTCGTCGAGAAGCCGGACCCGAAACACGTCCCGGTCGATGCGCAGCGGAAGAGGTGAAACGTGGCACGCATCCTGATCGTCACGTTGGAGGGTGGCGGGAACTACCCACCCGAAGCAGCGCTCGGACGCGAGTTGCATCGCCGCGGACACCACGTGCGGGTGCTCGGACACGAATCGCAACGGAAGGTCGCGGAGGACGCCGGTCTCGTCTTCTGCAGCTATCGTCACTCACCGACCTGGACCCCGCACGTCGAGCTGAGCACTGCGAAGGTGCTGACCATGGCCCTCGCCATGACGACGGACGCCGCGGTCGCCCGGGACGTTCACGACGAGATCACCAGGGAACCGACCGATCTGGTGATCGTCGACTGCATGTTGTTCAACGCCCAGGACGCGGCGGCGCGCACCGGAGTGCCGCACGTAGTGCTGTTCCACACCTTCTTCTCCGCATTCGACGGTTCGTTCCGTCACGGGCCGTTCGGGATCGGCGCGCGTCTGCGCGGCCTGGGTCCGAAGCGGCTGTGGGAGCAGGCCGACATGCGGTTGGTGTGCTCGGATCGGGTGCTCGACCCGGCCGGGCGGCGGCACACGAACGGTTCGCTGATCTGGACGGGTGCTATCCACGACGCGAAGGCCGCCGCGGTCGGACGAACACCGCCGCGAGTACTCGTCAGCCTGAGCACGGCGGGTTTCCCGGGCCAGCGCCGTACCTACCAGAGCATCTTCGATGCGGCGGCGGAGATGGACGCCGAGTTCGTCGTCACCACCGGACCTGCGATCGATCCCACCGGATTGCGCGTACCGCCCAATGCGGCCGTCCACCGGTACGTTCCGCACCACGAGCTGATGCCGACCTGCTCGGTGGTCGTGGGGCACGGCGGGCATGCGACGGCCTTCCGGGCACTGGCCCACGGTCTTCCGATGCTGATCATGCCCATGTCCGCAGTGACGGATCAGGCGATGATCGGTCGCGAGGTGGCGAAGGCCGGTGCGGGCATCCGCCTCCGGAAGACCGCGTCGCCCGAGCAGGTGCGCGCTGCCCTGAACAGTCTGCTGACCGAGGACGGGTATCGCACGGCGGCAGGGGAACTCGGCGCTCGGCTCCGGCGTGTCGACGGGGCATCGGCAGCGGCCGATCGAGTTCTGACGCTCGTCGACCACTGACGAACAGACCACTGACGAGTGCACGCGAAGCGACCGGCACCCCCTGACAGGTGCCGGTCGGGACTTCACGTCACCCTTCGTCCGCATCCCCCTCCTCCAGGAGCTGTTTCGCGTGTTCGAGGTTGTTCCGCACATCGCGTGCGTAGGGTTTCTCCACCACGGGCTGAGTGAATCTGCCGAAGAAGCTTCCGACGTCCTCGGTGTCCTGGTGGAAGGTGACGCGGGTTCCCGTCTCCACCGGCGCGAAGCGATAGACGGTCTCGTACCGGATCGGGCTCTTCACGCTGCGGCGGTGCTGGGCTCTGCCGGGCTCGACCCGAGCCAGTTCCTCGGTGAGTTCGATTTTCCGTCCGGCGACCTTGACGATGGCACGCGCGAGCGATCCCTCCTTGCCGCCTTCACCCGAGACCAGTTCGTAGTCCATCACATTCGTCATGTACACCGGAGCGCTCTCCGGGTCGGCGAAGAACGCGAAGACCTCGTCGACAGGTTTGTCGATGACGACGGATTCCTCGGTTACGGGCATGACATTCCTCCGTTCGGATTGATTTCGCTGAACGATTCCTGTGTCTCCGCAGGGTTCTCACGGACATCGCGATCAGGACGCCTGACGCGGAACCATCCCTTCGAGGGCGATGTCGTATTCCTGTGCCTGCTCGTCGAATCCGACGCTGTAGACGGTGGGATAGTAGGCCGAGTGCTGATAGGCGGCCGGCAACTTGATCTGTTCGCGGATCGCCGGACGTGTGAGCAGCCACTCCCGTGTCATCATCGGTTCCATGAATGTGTAGTCGCCGTCCCACGATCCGTTGATGAAGGTCTCGGTGAAGTTGTAGACGCCGGGGACCATTCCCTCCGTGACGTCGAGCCAGTGCACACCCATGAGCGGCACCGCCAACTGGGAGGCGAGCATGCCCGGCGGGGTCACGTAATCGACGGGCATGTACTTCGGGTCCGGAAGCCGTGCCGCGCGGTCGGCGTAATCGGGTGTGGCAGGGTCGATCCGTTCGATCGACGCCATGTCGGTCATGTAGAAGTGCACGTCGAAATGCGGCTTGCCGAACAGCACGGTCGGGTCGTGTCCACGCGGATTCCAGTTCAACATGACGTGGTCGAACACCGTGTCGGACGCCTGAACGGGCAGGTGCAGCATGTACATCCCGTCGGCATCGGGCAGTCCGTCGAGGACAGTCGGCGAGAGACGGATGCCGACAGCGGTCGGAGCGCCGTTCGCGTCGAGGGTGGCATACGCACGCGCAGTTCCGTCGCCGACGCTCACGGCCTGACCGAAATGCAGGTGGGCAGGAGCGGGCACCGCCGAGGCCACGCCTGCCATCGCCACGGCGAGGCAGGTCGCCACGAGCAGAGCAATGGAACGACGTGATCGATATTTCTTCATGGTGATATCCGATCGACGAGGGTTCTCGATGAACCCCTCTCTTCCGTGAATTCAGTGTCGGCCGGGGTCGGGTGCCTCGACCATCCCTCACTCGGGGGATTTCGCCGAGTGTTCCGGTCAGAACTGCTTCGAACAGTGCCGTTTCCCCTACCCGGATCGTGCTCGTCGGCGAGGCGTCGCGGCATATACTCGCCGAACTGCAGGCGGACGTCACGATCCGCGGAGAACAGGGAGCGGTCCTCGAGTATGCGCAATCTTCGCGTCGCGGTGGTCGGTGGGGGCATCATCGGTGCCGCGACCGCCCGGCAACTCGCCCTCTCGGACGCCGACGTCACACTGTTCGAGAAGGAGGACCGGCTCGCCGCGCATCAGACGGGGCACAACAGCGGCGTCGTCCACGCCGGCCTCTACTACACGCCCGGCAGCCTCAAGGCGCGGTTGTGCAGGCGCGGGGTGGAGTTGTTGCAGACGTTCACCACGGACAAGGGTCTGCCCTACGACGAATGCGGCAAGGTCGTCGTCGCCCTCGACGAATCGGAACTCGGCCGGCTCGACGCGATCTTCTCGCGGGCCACGGCGAACGGGGTCCCCGGCATCAGGCGCATCGGTGCCGACGAGATCACCGCGATCGAACCGCACGCCGTCGGGATCGCAGCCCTGCACTCCCCGCACACGGCGATCATCGATTTCGTCGCCGTCACCCGCGCGCTCGCAGACGACGTCGTCGCCGCGGGTGGCACGGTGCGGACCGGTACCGCCGTGACGGCGATCCGCGAGGCGGGCGAGCAGATCGTTGTCGATGTCACGGGCGATCAGTTGGCCTTCGACCTGGTGATCACGTGCGCGGGGCTGCAGTCCGACCGCCTCGCCCACACCTCGGGCGACACCCGCGATCCGCGG
Organism: Rhodococcus sp. As11; assembly: GCF_048957735.1. Taxonomy (NCBI): domain Bacteria; kingdom Bacillati; phylum Actinomycetota; class Actinomycetes; order Mycobacteriales; family Nocardiaceae; genus Rhodococcus; species Rhodococcus sp. As11. The sequence continues at coordinate 276,717 of NZ_JARDJE010000006.1, read as the reverse complement.
ATCGTCCCGTTCCTCGGCGACTACCTGCTGCTCGAACCCGACGCGGCGGCGAAGGTGCGCGGGTTGATCTATCCGGTGCCCGACCCCCGCTATCCGTTCCTCGGTGTGCATCTCACCCGCCGGATCGACGGTGAGGTGATGGTGGGACCCAACGCCTTCCTCTCCCCCGGCCGCGAGGCCTATAGCGGCGGGCGCGGATCGTGGCGGGATCTGCTCGATGCCGTCGCCTGGCCCGGTTTCTGGCGGTTCGCCGCCCACAACCTGCCCGCAGCGGGCCGGGAACTGCGCACCGCGAGCAGCACTCGGCGGTTCGTCGCCGATGCGGCCGCGTACATGCCCGGGCTGACCGTCGACGACGTGCGGCCGGGTCCGCGCGGCATCCGCGCCCAGGCGATGAACTCCGACGGAGGTCTCGAGGACGACTTCGTCGTCACCGGGCACGGACGGGTCGTGCACCTGCGCAACGCCCCGTCGCCCGGGGCCACCTCGTCGATGGCGATCGCGGAGTATCTCGTCGACTGCGCACTCGAACGCATCGCCTGATCGGGTCACCCGGCGGCGGACGTCACGGTTCGCGGTGACCGGTTCCGGGCATGCTGCACGGGAACCACTTCATCGTAAGGAGGTCTCCATGGCACGAATCGCACTCTTCGGAGGACACGGCAAGGTCGCGTTGCATCTCGAGCGGCTGCTGGCCGATGCCGGTCACGAGACCAGTGCATTCATCCGCAATCCCGATCACGCCGACGATGTCCGCGCTGCCGGTGGCACGCCCGTCGTCGCCGACGTCGAGAAGATGGACATCGCCGAGATCACCGAGCTGCTGCGCGGCCACGACGCGGTGGTCTGGTCTGCAGGCGCGGGCGGAGGGAATCCCGAACGCACCTACGCGGTGGATCGCGACGCGGCGATCGCCTCGATGACCGCCGCGCAGGAGGCCGGGGTCCGCCGGTACGTGATGGTGTCGTACTTCGGAGCCCGCCCCGACCACGGCGTCCCCGAGGACAACAGCTTCTACGCCTATGCCGAGGCCAAGTCGGCCGCGGACACCCATCTGCGGGGCACCGACCTCGACTGGACGATCCTCGGTCCGAGCGCGCTGACCCTCGATCCGCCCACGGGCCGCATCCAGATCGAAGGGCACGGGGCGAGAGACAAGGGGCAGGTCTCGCGCGCCGACGTCGCGGCCGTCGCCGCAGCGGTACTCGAGCGCCCGGAGACGGTGGGTCGCACCATCGAGTTCGACAACGGTGACGTCCCGATCGACGAGGCACTCGACGCGCTGAGGTAGTTCCCCGTCCAGCAGTCCGCCCCCGGTAGCAGGGGGCAACCGGGGGCGGACATACGAGCGATCCGATCACTCAGGCCTGCGGGGCGAGTTCCTCCACGCGCAGCGGCGAGGTGTCCGCGGCGGCCGCGATGGCCTCCTCGAACTGCCGGCGGTCGACCTGCGAGCCGAGCACCAGCGCGAGTCGTGTCAGAAAGCCCTCGCGGTCGTCCTCGGCGGCCTGATCCAGGGCAGTCGACAGGCCGAGCCAGACGTTCTCGCGACGCTGGTCGTCCTCGGTGACCTGCTCGGCAGGCCGGGCCGGGAGTTCCGCGCCCGCCGGAGCGGCACCGGAGCGCAGGGACGCCGCGACACCGTCCAGGTCGGCGACCGGCACACGGCACAGCAGCAGACCGTCGGGGCGGACTACGAAGGCCTCACCGGCCGTCGCGCCGAGTGCCTCGACGAGGTCGGGCGCGTCGAGGAGTGTCACACCGTCCACCTCTGCGCTGTCGACGGCGAGGGTTGCGACCCTCTCGGGTGCGAGCGCCTGCGCCAGGCCGTTCGCGGCGTTCGCGAGGGCGGCCGAGCCCGCTGCGTCGAGGCCGACACCGAGCACGGCGAATCCGGTTCCGCGCGCGTCGTTCAGCGACGTCTCGCGACCGGCGATGCGGATCCGGCGGTCCTCGACGGGATCGCCCGGGAGCACACCTTCGGTGCCGGGGGCGACCGACCAGGTCAGCGGCGACAGGCGGGCGTGCGTGGCGCTGGACTGACGCGGGTTGATCAGGTGCCCGAACTCGGGGCGTCCCACGGCGAGCGCGAGGATCGCGTCACGCGTGGTGCGGTAGCCGTGGCTGCCGGGGCTCATGATGAGCGTGGACTTGCCGGCGTTGGCGACGTTCTGCTCCCACGCGTTGTGGCGTTCGAACGAGTACGCCTTCAGCAGGGCGGGTTCGGCGTTGCCGTTCACGACCGCGGCGAGTTGCCACGCGAGGGTCTCGGCGTCCTCCATGCCCGAGTTGAGCCCGCGCACACCGAAGATCGGCACGAGATGGGCCGCGTCACCGGCGAAGAGGAGACGGTCGTGGGTGAACTCGTCGAGGGCGAGCGCGCGGGCGCTGTAGAAGCCCTTCCACTCGAGGGTCCACGGCAGGTCGTTCTGCAGCCAGTCGAGGTGCTTGGCGATGCGGGCGCGGATCGCCTCCTCCTGCGTCTCGATCTCGGCGTCCTCGGACGGGTCGAGCTGGTAGTCGATGCGCCAGATGTTGCCGGGCTGCTTGTGCATGATGATCGTCGAGCCGGGATTGCTCGGCGGGTCGAACCAGACCATGCGCTCCGCGGGGAGATCGGACTCCCAGTGGATGTCGGCGATGACGTAGCGGCCCTCGTAGCTGGTGCCCTGCAGACGCAGGCCCGCGAGTTCGCGCATGCGGCTGCGGCCACCGTCGGCGGCGACGACCCAGCGTGCGCGCAGGTGCCGCTTGCCGGCGGCGGTGTCGACCTCGAGGGTGACCTCGTCCTCGCCGCGCAGGATCCCGGCGATCGGTGCCTGCCAGTGCAGGGTGATGAGCGGGTTCTGCTCGATGGTGTCGACCATGATCTGCTCGAACTCCGACTGGGAGACGTTGATCATGGGCGGGCGGACGTCGAAGTCACGCTGCGGCATCTGGAAGTGCAGGACCTGCTGGTCGCGGTAGAAGCTGCGACCGCCGACCCACGGCAGCACGATCTTCTCGAGTTCCTCGCCGAAGCCGAGGCGGGCGGCGGCCTCGAGGCTGTGGCGCGAGATGCAGATGGCGCGCGAGCCGAAGGACACCTGATCGGCGGCCTCGAGGATGGTGACGGGCACACCGCGCTGGGCCAGTCCGAGGGCGACGGCCATGCCGACCGGTCCGGCACCGACCACGACGACAGGAAGCGTCTCGTCGGCGGGAGTCATCGACTCGAACTCCGACGCGGGGTACTTGGGCGGCTGGTAGTAGGTCGACATGGTCAGGCACCTTCCTCGGGAGAACGGCGGGAGTCGGTGAGGTTCGCGTGCCCGGCGGACGGCACGCGCAGAAGCAGGATGCTCACGAGGCTGATCAGCGCGATCAGCACGAAGTAGCCGGTGATGGACATCGAGGTGCCTGTCGCGGCGAACAGGGAGGTCGCCACCATCGGTGCGAGACCGCCGCCGAGGATCGCGCCGACCTGGTAGCCGAGAGACGCACCGCTGTAGCGGATCTTGGCGGGGAACAGTTCGGCGAACAGCGCCGACTGCGGGCCGGCGCAGCAGCCGAGGGTGAAGCCGAGGCCGACCATGGCGAGGAGCATGACCGGCAGGAGCGCCGTGTCCATCAGGGGGAAGAACAGGGCGGCGGCGACGACCAGGGCAGCCGAGGACCGGATGTAGACGGTGCGGCGTCCGACGAGATCGGAGCGCCAGGCCGCGAAGGCCATACCGGCCATCCAGAACGGGCACGAGGCGATCAGGAGCGCGAGCATCGTGGTCTTGCTGAATCCGAGCGTGGCCTCGCCGTACTTGAGGACGTAGACCATGTAGGCGTAGGCGATGCCGTTGGTGGCGATGAAGGTGCCGCCGGCGAGGAGCACGGTCTTCCAGTGCTGGGTGAGCACCTCGAGGATCGGCAGCTTCTCCTCGGCCGCGGGGGCGTCCTTGGCGGCCTTGAACTCCGCGCTCTCCTCGAGACCCAGGCGGATCCACATGGCGACGAAGACGAGCACCGCCGAGGCGAGGAACGGGATGCGCCAGCCCCACGCGTTGAACGTCTCCTCGCTGAGGAAGGCGGTCAGCGGCAGGTAGACGAGGTTCGCGAGCAGCACACCGGCCGGCACACCGATCTGCGGTGCCGCGCCGTAGAGGCCGCGCTTGCCGGCCGGGGCGTTCTCGGTGGCGACGAGCACCGCTCCGCCCCACTCACCGCCGACGCCGAGACCCTGGATGAACCGCAGGGCAACGAGCAGGATGGGGGCCGCGACGCCGATGGCCGCGTAGTTCGGGAGCACGCCGATCGCCACGGTCGCGAAGCCCATCAGCAGCAGCGAGACGACGAGCATCGACTTGCGGCCGATGCGATCGCCGAAGTGGCCCATCACGACGCCGCCGATGGGGCGGGCGATGAAGCCGACGGCGAGCGTGGCGAAGGCGGCCAGGGTCCCCGCCACCTCGGACGAACCGGGGAAGAACTGCGGGCCGAGCACGAGCGCCGCAGCGGTGCCGTAGATGAAGAAGTCGTACCACTCGATGGCGGTACCGACGAAGCTGCCGAGCGCGGCTTTGCGTGCGGCTCTTGCCGACGTCTGCGGCGTCGAGTCAAGGACGGTCATGTTCAGTGCCCTCTCCGGCGGTCGATCCGAGGCATCCGATTAACGAGCGTTCGGACGCAGTGGGACAATCATGAGAGCGGTCACATCGTTTGCAAAGCGCACAAAGTCGGTGAATATCCGCGGAAATTCCGTGAATGGGGACGTTCGACCACGTCAGAGGGCCTGTGAGGTCCTCGCGACGTCGACGACGAAGTCCGTGAAAGTTTGGGCAACACGGCTCGGAAGGGCGTCCTTGCGCCACGCGAGCACGATCGGCACGGGCTCCGGGGTCGGATCGACGATGGGCAGCAGGACGAGTTTTCGGCCCTCGTAGGTGACGTCGACGGCAGGTCGCTGCACGAGCAGGGTCCAGCCCAGTCCGCGCCCCACGAACGACCGCGCCGTCTCGAAGGTCTGCGTCCGGTACGCGATGGACGGGGTGAAGCCGGCCTCCGCGCACACCCGCAGGGCGTGCCCCGAACTCGGCGGCGCGTCGAGGAGCACCATCGGCTCGTCGGCGAGGTCGCGCAGGCGTACCTGCGAGGCCCCGGCGAGCGGATGATCGGCCGAGACGAGCACCATCGGCTCACGCACGTCGAGGGTCACCGTCTCGAGTCCCGGTTCGAGATCGAGGTCGTACAGGAAGGCCACGTCGAGCTCGTGCGAGTCGAGCAGCAACCGCAGACGGTTCTGGGTGTCCTCGCGGAAGTCGACGTCGGCACGCGGGTGGGCGCGGGTGAACTCGGCGATGAGGGCGGGCAACAGCGTCGGTGCGAGGGAGAGATAACACCCCACCGCCACCGGACCGACGATGTCGCCCGCCTCCGACCGCGCGTCGCTCTCGAGTTCGCTCGCGTGGTGCAGCAGCATCTTCGCCCGCTCGAGCACCGCGTGACCGGTCGGTGTGAGCTTGACGCCCCGTGCGCGTTGCCGGACGAGGAGCTTGACCGCGAGAGCCTTCTCCAGATCGGTGATCGCGGACGACAGCGCCGAGTGGGACATGTGCATCGCGTCGGCGGCCGCGGTGATGGTGCCCCACTCGGCGACGGCGACGAACGCCGCGAGTTGCCTCATCGTGTACGTGGGCACCGCGTCCGTCCTGGCCATGGTCCTACCGTAGTCCCGGGCCTCCGACCGTCGTCCCGGGCAGAAGCGCTCACACGAACCGGAAGAGCGGTGGGATCGCGACGACCGCCAGTGCCGCCCACCCGCAGTAGACGGGCAGGTACCGCATCTGCCACCGCTCGACCGCCGCGAAACCGGAACGGCCCCGCAGGAACGAGATGCCGAGCCACGCCGCCCACACCAGGTTCACCAGGAGGACGAGGTTCAGACCGAGGGCGGTGACCTTGTTGGCGGTGAAGCCGAACTCGGCGATGCGGGTGGCCATCGCAGTGAGCATCAGCAGGTCGACGGCGAGCGCCGCGGCGATCAGCACGACCTGCAGCAGATCGAAGACGTCCGGTGCGGCGTGCGGGTCGCGGGCGGAGATCGAGTAGAGCAGGAGCCCCAGGACGAGCACGAGGATCAGGTCCATGAGGATCAGCAGGCCCCGGTCGACGTCGACGACGCTGTGGGACGCGATCACCGCGACAAACAGCGCGACCAGCATGAGGATCGTGACGGGCGTGAAGACCCGAGTGAGAACGGGAGCGATGTTCTCCACGACCTGCTGCTTCGCCTCGACGAGCCAGGCCGCGACGACGATCGCTCCGGCAGGCCCGAACGGGACGATCCACTGTTCGAAGAACGGTTCGATATCGATCCCCAGGGCGCTGAAGGCACCCGCGGTCAGCCCCATGAGCACGCCGCCGCCGAGCGCGAGCAGCGCCAGGTACACGGCGAACTCCCCGGTGAAGCGCACGAAGTCCATGCGACGGCGATGGGATCGCCACTGCCCTGCGACATAGGCCGCACCGACGACGAACCACAGGACCACCGGGGCGTGGATCGCCGCGATGATCTCGGTGGCGCCGCCCGGTTCGAACGGGAAGACGTTGAGCACGATCGCCACGAGGACGAACGGAACGGCAAGGAGCGCACTGCTCTTCGGGCTCATCTCCCGCTTCCACGCGAAATACAGCGTGAGGAAGGGCAGCACGAGCACGGCGGCGTTGCGCACCAGTGCGTTTTCGGAGAGCCACTCGAATCCGGCCCGGACGGCCAGACCGGCACCGAGCGCGCAAGCGAGGACGACCGCGAGTTCCCTACGGCGACGCGGGGTTCTGGATTCCTCACCGCGACCGCCACCGGTGAGGACGAGCTGCTTCCACAGCCGGTCGGAGTGTTCCTGGGCGAACTCGCGGGAGACCTCGTCGAGACCACCCATCCGGCCGACCGCGACGAGGAATGCCTCGTCGGCCGTCAGTCCGACCGACACGAGGTCCGAGATCTGTTCCCGCAGATGATCTTCCATCTCGTCGATGTCCGAGGACGAGATGACCCGATGGTCGGCGACGTAGTTGCGCCAGCCGGCGATCCGGTCCTCGAGATGTGCGTCGAGTGTCATCACGACCACCCCGGCGCGACGGCGGGAGGCAACTGGGCCGACTGCCAGACCTGGTGCAGGGCCTCGGCGACGACCGTCCACTGCGCCGCCCGTTCGGCGAGGACCTCGCGACCCGCATCGGTGATGGCGTAGTGCTTGCGGCGGCGCCCGTTGTCGGCGACCCGCCAGGTGGCGGACACGTGCCCCGCCCGCTCGAGGCGGTGCAGGAGGGGATAGAGCATCCCGTCGGTCCATTGCATCCGGCCCTGCGACAGCTCGTTGACGCGCTTGATGATCGCGTACCCGTACGACTCGCCCTCGGCGAGGATGCCGAGCACGAGCGGGGTGGCGGAGGCGGCCACCAGATCCTTCTCGATGAACATGTCGCCCTCATACCTAGAAGTTCTATGGATAACGGTGACCCTAGCAGACCTAGGTATGCGAACCGCGCGGTCGCCCATCACCGGTGCCGGGACTTCTTCTACTGCTCGCCGCGGGACTCGGCAGCGGGCGCGGACTCGTCGGAGCGACTCCACGTCTCCGTCACCCGGGCCCGGCCGCGTTCGAACACGTCGCCGAGGACTCCCCCGACCGCCTTGAGTGGACTGCTCATCGAGTCCAGCGCCTCGGCCACCACAGAGTCCTCGTCGTCGAGCCAGCCGGCCTCGTCGGCACGGCACGCCCACCGGAAGTCGTCGATGTCCCGGCGCAGACCGGCCAGCACCTTCGTGGTCCGTCCCGACGACAGGCGTCGGACGACCTCGATCGGAGGATCCTCCGCGAACCGCGCCAGTGCGGCGCGGGCACGACGGAGCAACGCCGCGTCCTGCGTGAAGTGGTCGGACAGAACCTGCCGCGCGGACGTCAGCGCGTCGGTCAGATCCTCGTCGCGCGTGCGCGCCAGGTGCACGCGATGCCACAGGAACAGGCAGTCCTCGACGATCACGAGCAACTGCAGCGTCTCCCCCAGCGCTCCTTCCGCCGCAACCGTCTGCAGCAGTTCGATGTGCTCACCCACCGCCGCGTCGAGCCCGAGATCGTCCAGCGACGACGAGACGTGACTGCGCAGACGCATCACCGTCTCGGCGAAGACCGGGCCCACCTCGGCGACGACCGACCACTCCCCGTCGGGCAGACCGCCGGTGTGGTCGACGATCGATGCCGCCCTGGTCAGGATGTTGTGCGTGGCGACGATGTCGCCGGCCGGGGGCGCCCCGGACAGGTCGAGCACACGGTCGACGGTCCCGGGCGCCGCATCCTCACCTTCGAGCCGCACGACGGCGGCCTCCACCGACGAGATGGCTCCCCGCAACGCCTCGAGAACCGCGTCGAGGGCGGCGGGGACTGCGACGGTGGGTTTCGACGTGTCGGCCATTCCTCAATCGTGCTACGTCCGAGGTCCGGATGCATCACGTCTCCCGGTCAGTTCGAGACGCGCACCCATGCCTGCTCGAGCAGCGCGACCACCTCGGTCTCCCGACGGGCGCGATAGGCCGACAGGATCCGACGCGGACGCGACTCCCCGTCGAGGCCGAGGGCGGAGGCGAGTGCCGCCGCGATCCGTTCCTCGGGGACGGTCTCCGGTTCGGTGTGGCCGATGAGCGAGAGCGCCTTGCGCAACGGTTCGGCGTTGTCGGCGACAGTGCGCAGCGGCAGGACGTCGAACCGGCCGTCGGTGCGGATCTCGAGCAGCAGCTCGTTGTCCTCCTCCACCCCGACATCCTCGAGGAAACGGCGGATCGAGGACAGGCGCGGCGCCGGCCCCGTCCAGCGCAACGTCTGCCCTCCCAGCCGGGACGGCAGCACCACATGGCCGCCCGGCGCGCAGTTCGCGATCGTCGCGACAGCGGACGGAACCGTGAACTCGGCTCCCCGAAGGTGGTCGCGCGTCGCAGGGATCCGCAGCCGCCAGGAGTCGCCCAGCCGGTACAGCCGACGCGTGCGCTCGGGCACGGCGATGGGGACGTGCGAGCGGTGACGCCGCCGGACGCGACCGTCGACGACCTCGAAATCCCCTCCACCCGTGAATGTTCGAGCGGAGTCCTCGGAGATACCGAAGCGGTCGACGAGCGCGGCGACCACCATGTCGCGATCGGCGCTTCCTCCGCGGGCATCGACCAACCGCGCAATGCGGTTGCGGATCGCGATGACCACGTCGACGTCCCACTCGGCCAGCGCCCACCGCTCGCCGTCGGACGTGAAGCGCTCGTCGTCGGCGAGCTCGGAGACGAGCGTATGGACGTCCGCATTGACACCCATCCGTGCGACGAGCGTGTCGGCGGTCAGCGGATCGCCGAGCACCTCGAGGACCTGTGCGGCACGACCCGCGAGACCGTCCGGCGGGGACAACAATCGGCGTTCGAAGGTCGTCGTGCCGCAGTACTGCGTCCACGCCTCGAACTCACCGTCGGGAAGCGACCACACCGCCTTCACCGCGGCCGGCTCCACCACACCGTTCGGCGACTCGAACTCCGAGAGCAATCCCCGCGTCTGCTTCTCGGCGTCGGGCAGATCCGGCACGGCGACCCACCCGTCCGCGACCTCGAAGCGATCGTCGAGCCGGTGCAGCACTCGCCACAGGGGCACGTCGAAACCCGGCACGGTCCGGTTCAGCACCGGATGGGCGCGCACCACCCGGTCGAACGACGCCACCGGCTGCACGTCGACGCGCAACGCCGCCAGCAGGTCTCCCACCGCCGTGCCGAACGGGAAGGTGGAGGGCCCGGCCGGGTCGTCGACGTCGTCGTGGACGCGGCGCCGCAACGCCGCGCGCTCCGCGTCGGGCAGTCCCTGCAGGTACTCGGTGAGTTCGGTGATCGGATCGGACGGCGCCACCACCGGGAGGTCGCGGGCGGTGAGCGCCCGCAACCGGGCCGCGGCGTCCTGGATCTCCTCCGGCGCGCCGTCGTCGATCACGGCCTGCAGAAGGGGTGCGTCGTCCTGACCGCACACTCTGCGCCACCGCGCCAGCGCGGCCAGGTCGTCGAGGAGCAGCGCCACGGCGGGCACCCGCGCGGCACGCGGATCGGCCCCGAGAGTGGACGGCTCGCGGAGGACCGTCGTGACGAGCGCGGCACAGACGATCTCCTCCACCGCCTCGCGGTCGGCGCCGCGGACCCCGAGCAGGTCGGCCGGACTGCGGCTGAACAACTCGGCGGTGGTGGGTGCGTGGGGAAGGCGTGCGACGAGGGTCGCGGCGGCCGGACCGAGATCGAGTGCGGCCACGGGCACTTCGTCCTCACGCAGCAGACCGTCCGCGAACCGCAGATCAGGGTGATCGGTGACGTAGATGTGGGCGAGTTCGGCACACAGCTCGGGGATCTCGGTGTGGCCGGAAGTCTCGGCAGGCGACTCGTTCTCCCACCATCGCGGGGACGACACCAGCGCGCCGAGGGCGGCGGTGCGGGCCGAACCGTAGCGATCGAGCCACGGCATCAGATCCACCCAGCGACGGCTGTCGAGTTCGTCCACCGACATCGCACGAGACCACAGCGACACTGACCGTTGCTCCTCTTCCACGCCCGGCGGAGGCCGCGGGCCCCCTGTCCGGCGTCGACGCCGCGCTCGTGCAGCGCGTCTGCGCGAGGCGCCCTCGACCCGGACGCCGTTCTCACCCTACCGTCCGACCGCACCGTTCCCCGTCAGGTGACAGCAGTGTCGGAGGCCGTCAGGTGACAGCGATATCGGAGGCCGAGTCGTCGCGTGCCTCCGGGCGGAGGCGCAGCAGGACGAGTCCCGTCACCGAAGCCACGATGAGGGAGGCCACCAGTCCGTTGACGTGGAGCGCCCAGACGGCGATCACCGCCCCGGCCAGTCCCCCCACCAGAGCGATCCAGAGCAACACTTTTCCCAGGACCGAAGCCATGTCCGCGCACCTTCCGGCAAATCACGATCAGAACGGTGAGGATAGTGTCATCTGTCACAGACTTCGCGAAAGCCCTCCGGTGTGTCGACGAATCGTGCCCGCACGGTGACCGGGGCATACTGGGGCGGTTCGCGACGGCGGGGCCGGGCAGGAACACGACGGGAGGCGGATCAGTGGCGGGACCGACGAGTGACCGAGCACGCACGGACGTGATCCTGCGCGACGTGACCCTGCGCGACGGACTCCAGCTGACCGGCAAGCTGCTGCCCACCGAACGCAAGGTGGAGATCGTGCGGGCGCTGCTCGCGGCCGGAGTCCCCGAACTCGAGATCGGATCCCTGGCCCGTGCCGACCTCGTGCCCCCGATGGCGAACACCCTCGACCTCGTCGCGGCGCTGACCGAGGAGGAACTCGACCGCTGCTGGATCTGGGTTGCCACACCGCGCCACGTCGAGAAGGCGATCGCGGCCGGGGCCCGCCGGTTCCAGTACTGCTTCTCGGTATCCGACGCCCACAACCGCGCCAACATCGGCCGCGACACCGAGGACAGCCTCGCCGCGATGCCCGCGGCGATCGAGCGTGCCCACGCCGCCGGCGGGAGCATCCAATTGTGCCTGGCCACCTCGTTCACGTGCCCGTTCGACGGTCCGGTCGATCCCGACCGGGTCGTCGAGATCGCGTGCGACCCGCGCACCGACGGGGCCGTCGACATCGTCGTCGCCGACACCCTGGGGCAGGCCGTGCCCGGACAGGTGTCGTCGCTGGTCGCGCGACTGGCCGCCGAATCCCCCGACCGGCGGATCGTCTACCACGGTCACGACACCTGGGGTCTGGGTGTCGCCGACAGCCTCGCCGCGATCGAGGCGGGCGCGACCGTCGTCGACGGTGCGCTCGCCGGCCTCGGAGGATGCCCGTTCGCGCCGGGTGCGAGCGGCAACACCGCGAGCGAGGACCTGCTGTTCGCGACGCGACCGTCGTGGCTGGACCCGGAGATCTTCGGCGCCCTGGTCCGCCTCGGTGAGGACATCGTCGCCGAACTGGACGAACCGAACCGGTCGCGTGCGCGGCAGGGCGCCCGCTCCGAGGCCGAGGCCTTCGCCTGGGTGCTGCGGTGACCCGCATCCTGATCGTCCCCGACAGTTTCAAGGGCACCTACACCGCCGTCGAGGTCGCCGATGCGATCGCGTCCGGCGTCGAGAGCGCCGGGCACACCGCGATCCGGATGCCCGTCGCGGACGGCGGTGAGGGCACACTCGACGCGCTCGCAGAACCACTCGGCCTCGCCCGGATCGAGGTCGAGACCGTGAACCCGTGGCGCGCACCGTGCCGCGGGCTGCTGGGGATGTCGCCGGACGGGACAGCGGTCGTCGAGCTCGCCACGGCGAGCGGCATCACCACCCCGCACGACGGTCCGCGCGACGCCGTCACCGCCGATACCTACGGCACCGGCATGGTCATGGCGGACGCCGTCCGGCGTGGAGCACGGCATCTCGTCGTCGCCGCCGGTGGATCGGCGACGACCGACGGCGGTGTGGGCGCGATCGCCGCCATCGACGAGCGGGGTGGACTCGGCGACGCACGCGTGACCGTGCTCTCCGACGTCACGACCCGCTACACCGATGCGGCACGGATATTCGGGCCGCAGAAGGGCGCCGATCCGGCCGCCGTCGCGCTGCTCACACGCCGCCTCGAGGAGACGGCGTCGACTCTCCCGCGCGACCCGCGGGAAGTGGACGGCACGGGTGCGGCCGGTGGCTTCTCCGGCGGCATGTGGTCGCGGTTCGGTGCCGAACTACGCTCCGGCGCCGACTTCGTGCTCGACGCAGTGGGTTTCGACGACGCCGTGCGCACCGCCGATCTCGTGGTCGTCGGCGAGGGACGGCTCGACGGTCAGTCGCGGGCGGGCAAGATCGTCTCGGCGATCCTCGCGCGCTGCGGCGAGGTACCGGCGGTCGCGGTGGTCGGTTCCGTCGGCGACGATCTCGGCGACTACCGTGCCCGGTTCGAGAATGTCGTCGTGGCGTCCGATGCCGCGGCGCTCACACGCGCTGGTCGCGCACTGCGCCCCTGAGCGGCGCATCGGAGCACAGTGCGCCCCTGAGCGGCGTACACGAGCGACCTGCGAGGGATTACGGCGCAGTGGGCTGTGCGCTGCCGCACGGGTTTTCGGTGGGCGTCGCCTCGGGCGACGGCGCCGGGTCGACGGCCGGATCGGAGGCGCGGGCCGGCCACGAGGCCGGTCGTGCCTCGAAACACGGGTCGGCGACGGGTGCCCGATCGGGCGACGGCACCGGCGACGGCGGTGGTGCGACCGCGGTCTGCAGTCCGGGGGCGGAGCGCTCCGCTTGCACACCGCTGCTCACCGCGACCGCCAATCCCCCACCCAGCAGGGCGACGAGCGCGACGAGCGTGGCCAGCAGGACGGTGCCGCGACGACGACTCGGGGGCGTGGCGACGACCGTCGGGGCACGCCGGGCCCCTGCGACCAGCGCCGCGCCGGTTGCGCGATGCCAGGGCACCCCGTGGGGAGTCACGAAGGGGACACCGAGAACCGTGGCGAGTTCCCGGGCCGGACGGGCGTCGCCGGGACGCAGATCGAGAAAGACCACGGCGTGGGGAGAGATTCCGGCGCGGGCGACCGCTTCGTCCATGGCCTCGGGCAGGGACTGTGTGTAAGGACCGAACTCGTCGCCGTCGGGGCTGACCGTGGACAGCACCGCGCGCGAGGGGACATCGACCATCGATGCCGATTCGACGCCGTAGGTGCGGGTGTGCAGGGCCAGGACGGGCAGATCCGCCAGCTCGGGCGCACCGGCGAGGAACGCCAATCGTGCGTCGTCGAGCAGGACCGTGTCGACGTCGACGCCGAGCACGGCCCGGACGGCCTCGGTGACCGGGTCGGCGTCCTCGTCGTTCTCGGGACCCGTCACCACCGCGGCGGCGACCAGGGTCAGTGATGCTGCCGACGCGCGTTCGGCCATGGCGGAGGCCGCAGCGGCGGCGGCTTCGGCCGGTGTGTCCCCGGGTGCACCGAAACCCCGCTGGGAGTCGAACGGACCGAGACTGGGCACGTCGGCGTCGACGAGGACCGCGCATACTTCACCGTCGTCGACGGAGATGCCGAGCATCGGGCGCATCTGTTCGTCCCTCCACGGCTGCCGACACGAATCACGACGACCCGAGCGGCCGTCGCTCGGACGAGCCTAACCGACGCCGGTGCCTACTTCCGGTAACAACCGACGGTGAGTCCCACGGTCGCAGCGAGGTAACTTCCGAAGGTGATGTACGAGCCGTCGGCCGCGAACATCCGGAGGACGAGGCCCGTATCGGGCGGAAGTACGTGCCGGCCATGGAAGCCGGCCCGCGCCGCTGTGTCCTCGAAGATGCCGGCGGCACGATCGAGTTCGTCCACCGGCACCGGCCGCGCCGAGCCGTGGATCGGAAGGTGCACCGTCAGACCCGAGGTGCCGTCGGGCAGCGTGCATCCCGCGGTGGTGCTCGAGTACTTCTGTTCGAATCGGACCCCGGGGAACTCGGCGGACAGTGCGGTGAGGACGTCGCGCTGCACAGCGGTGTAGTACTCGACCGCGCCCGCGCTGGTCGCGGCGATCGGCTCGGGCATCGCGACCGGTGACACCGTGGTGGTGCACGCCGCCACGAGCGGCGTCAGCAGCGCGATGCACAGCCCGGCGCGGATTCTCGGTGTGGCGGTCACGGTGTGCTCCGTTCTGCGGTGCCCGCGACGACACCGGCGATGTGGTGGGAACTCGACGTTCCGGGGACGAGATACGAGCTGTGGCCGGTGATGCCCGCCAGCGGGGCACCGGTGGTGGTGGTGCCGGGACCGGCAGGAAGATGCGTCAGGCCGTCGAGGAAGCTCGGGTCGCCGCCGAAGGTGCCCGCGTCGGCGACGATGTCGCGGTCGGCTTCGACGAGATAGGCGGAGCCGGCCGGGATCCGCAGGTCGGTCACGTCGGCGGTCCCGATTCCGGGAGCCCCGGCGAACACTGCGGCGTCGACCGCGCCGGTCTCCCTCAGCGCCAGTCCGGAGACCACGGCCCCATAGGAATGCCCGACCGTGGTGATGCGCGGGTCGTCGGGACGCGACGCAGTGATGCCGTCGAGGAAACCGGCCAGCCGGGGTGCGGCGATCCGGGCGGCGAGATCGGAGACGGGACTGCGTTCGGTGAAGGCGAGACCCCAGCCCCATTGAGGGGCCTGGTAGTTCAGCCAGGTGACGGCAGCGACCGCGGGTTCGTCGCCCGGGTCGTCGGTGAGGAGGAGCCGAGCGGAGTCGCGCAGGGCCGCGACCTGGGTGTCGTAACCCTCGAGATTGCCCTGCACGGTAGAACCCGCGCCGGGGACGAAGACGGCCACGTGCTCGGCGGTGTCGACGTCCCCGACTGCGACGGCCGCCATCGCCTCACGTCCGGACAGGTCGAGGGCGAGCAGTTGCCGGTCGCCGTGGGCGAGGGTCGCGTCGATCGCGTCGAGGGCTTCGATCTTCCGCAGCGTCTGCTCCAACCCCGCGTCGGCGTCGGTGAACAATCCCGTGACGCCGGGGAACATCGTGTCGAGTTCGGCCTGCAACTGCGTCGCGACCGATCCGAGCCGGCGGCGTTCGTCGTCGAGCAGAGCGCGATTGGCGAGATCGCGAGCGGTAGCCGGGATTCCGTCGAGCGCGCCGATCTTCTCGGGATGTTCGGCGGCCAGCACGGTGCGTACCGTCTCGTCGAGCCCGTGCCACCATCGCGCGACCTCGACGGGGTCGGTGGCCGGATCCGGCAGGGCCGGCAGCGGCAGCGGCAGCGGCAGCGGTCCGGATCGTGGGAACGCGGTATGGATACCGTCGCTCTCTCCCGAAACGGTGTCCGTCGAGGCGGATCCGTCGCGCAACCGGGCGGCGGCCTCCCGGTCGAGAGCATCGGCGCGCACGAGCAGGGCGCGCAACGGCGCCGCGAGCAGTTCGTCGTCGTCGACGACGCGACCCCGTGCCGCGGCCCGGGACTGCAGGTGGCCCAGTTCCGCGCGCAGCTCCAGCAGTCGCGGTACGACGAACCGCGCGCACTCGGCCGCCTGTCGATACGACTCGGCTTGCACCCCGAGATCCCGGCTGTGCGAGAACGATACGGACCGTGCACTGTCGTGCGCCGCACCGCGCCAGGCATCTTCGAAGGATGCCCACCGCAGGACGTCGCCGGACACTGCGTCGACCGCGTCGGCGCACAACGCGAGTTCGGCCCCCAATCGTTCGAGCGCATCCGGGTCCCACCCGGCCAGATCGTCCACCCGCACACCACCACCCCCTGCCGCGGAAGCATAGGGGGCACCGACGACGACCGGCCCGCGGAATGCTCCGCGGGCCGGTCGCTGTGGACAACTCCACTGCCTGTGGACAACTCACGTCCACACGGCACTTCTCGCTGTCTACATGTCGCTGATCGCCTCGAGTGGCGGTGTCTTCGCCGCCCGCTGCCCGGGCCACAGCGCCGCGAGCACACCGATGATGCCGGACGCGACGAGCATGCCCACGACCTGCGACCACGGTACCGAGATGATGTCGAGCCCCTGATCGGCGAGCGTACGCACGAAGGCCCAGCCGAACGCGAGACCGAGCACGACACCCACGACCGCACCGAACACCGCGATGAGCAGCGATTCGAGATAGATCGTGCGGCGCACCTGGGCGCGTTGCATACCGACCGCGCGGAGCATGCCGATCTCCCGCCGTCGCTCCACCACCGACAGTGCCAGGGTGTTGACGATGCCGAGGATCGCGATCACCACGGCGAGGGCGAGCAGACCGTAGAGGATCGCGAGGATCGTGTCGATCTGCTGTGCCTGCTGTCCCTTGAACTGTTCGCGGTCGAGGACCTGCACGATCACGTAGTCCTTGACGGCGCCCTCGATCGCCGTGCGTACCTGCTCCGACTCGTCGACGGTGTTCATGAGAACCACGAGCGCCGAGCGGTTGTTCGGAGGCGTGAACTGCTCGAACAGTTGCTGCGAGATCACCCACGGGCCGATGAGCTGGTTGTCGGTGAAAATGCCGGCGACGGTGGTGTCGACGGTGTCGCCGTCACGGCTGGTGAGCGGGACGGCGGAACCCACCTGCCAGCCACGATCGTTCGCCGCGGTCTGCGAGACCAGGATCTCGTCGGCGGACACATCGCCGGTACCCGCGGTGATCTGCAGGTCGAGGACGTCCTCGAGCGGCCCTCCTGCGGCGGCTCCGAACTCGAAGTCCTGGTCGATCTTCGCCTGGACTCCGTAGACGGGCACGACCTCCTCGACGCCGTCGACGGTGCGCACGGCATCCGCGGCGGGCGTCGGAACGCCGAACATCTGCGGCCCGGTGAGCATGAAGTCCGCCTCGACGCCGTTGTCGACGAGCGAGTCGACACTCGCCTTCGCCGACGAACCGAACACGCCGATGACGGAGACGAGCATCAGGCCCAGGGTGAGGGCGAAGGCCGTCGCGGCGGTGCGCCGGGGATTGCGGGTCGCGTTGGTGCGCGCGAGCCGGCCGATGGATCCGAAAGGTCGGGCGAAGACGGCACCGAGCGCGTTCACGACGGGTCGGGACAGCGCCGGCGCCGCGAACAGGACCGCCAGGATCAGCAGGAACGCGCCGATGCCGACGGTCGCGGCCGCGCCACCGCCGACCTGCTGGGCGCCCACCACGACCAGGGCCGCACCGACGATCGCGCAGAGCACACCGATGATCGTGCGCAGCCGCAGCGATTCGACCGTCGCAGTGGATTCCTCGCGCATCGCGGCCACGGGCGGAACGTGGGTCGCCCGCCGGGCCGGGGCGTAGGCACTGATCATCGTCACGACCACGCCGACGAGCAGCGCGACGATCACGGTGCGCGGGGACAGCTGCAGCGGGCCGGACGGCAGTCCGAGATCCGCGGCGTTCAGCGCCGCGCGCAGGCCGTAGGCGAGGGCGACACCGGCGGCGATGCCGATGACGCTGCCGATCAGGCCGACGACGAAGGCTTCGAGGGTGACGGACCGCCCGACCTGCTTGCGGCTCGCGCCGATCGCGCGGAGCAGAGCGAGTTCGCGCAGTCGCTGAGCGACGATCATCGAGAAGGTGTTGTAGATGATGAACGTGCCGACGAGCAGTGCGATCGCGCCGAACGCGAGCAGGAAGTAGTTGAGGAAGTTCAGTGCCTCGGCGACCTGCGACTTGGTCTCCTCGGTGACCTCGGCGCCGGTCTGGACCTTCAGATCGGGCAGCGCCGCCGCGATCTCGTCGCGCAACTCGTCGGGCGAGAGCGACCCGTCGCCCGCGACGTCGAGGAAGCCGACGTGCCGGCCGTCGGTGAACAGCTGGGACGCCTGCTGCTCGGTGAACAACGCGCCGATATAGCCGCCCGTATCGGTGTCGAGCTGGTAGACGCCGCTGACGGTCACCGGCACCATGCCCTGGGAGATGGTGAGCACCGTCGTGCTGTCGCCGACCGAGAGTCTGCCGCGTTCCGCGGCGCTCTCGTTGAGCGCGATCTGCCCGTTCTGCGCGGGCGGTGCACCGGCGACGAAGATCTCCGGTTCGCCGACGAGACGGTCGGGCGGGATGTAGGCGTAACCCTCGGCGGGCGCGCCTCCGGTCTGGATCGCGGCGCCCTCGGAGTCGAGGACGATGATGCCGCCACCGATCGTCGGAGAGACGCGGTCGACGCCGGGGAGGGCTGCGACCTCGTCGACGGCCGCGATCGGTACGCCGCTGGTGCCGTTCTCCTCGGTGCCGACCCGGACGTCGACGCCCTGGGCGACGTCGCCGAAGATGTTGTCGAAGGTGCGCTGCAGCGTGTCGGTGAAGACGAACGAGCCGGTGATGAAGGCCGTGCCGAGCACCACGGAGAGCACGGTCAGGGCGAGCCGCACCTTGTGGGCGGCGAGGTTGCGCAGGGCAACTCTGCGGATGGGATTCCCACTCATCGCGGTGTCTCCTATTCCGCCACGGGTGCCGCGGAGGCGGGATCGAACTGCTTCATCCGGTCGAGCACACGGTCGGCCGTGGGTTCGCGCATCTCGTCGACGATGCGTCCGTCGGCGAGGAACACCACGCGGTCGGCGTAGCCGGCGGCACGCGGGTCGTGGGTGACGATCACGACGGTCTGGTCGAACTCGTCGACGGCGGCCCGGAGGATGGAGAGCACCTCACCGGACGAGCGGGAATCGAGATTGCCGGTCGGCTCGTCGCCGAAGATGATCTCCGGTCGGCCGGCGAGGGCACGCGCGCACGCGACGCGCTGCTGCTGTCCGCCGGACAGCTCGCCGGGGCGGTGTCCGAGGCGGTCGGTGAGGCCCAGACGGCCGACCACGGTGTCGAGCCATTCGCGATCGACCTTGCGGCCCGCGATGTCCACCGGCAGGGTGATGTTCTCGAGCGCGGTGAGAGTGGGGACGAGGTTGAAGGCCTGGAAGACGAACCCGATGCGGTCGCGCCGCAGCTGGGTCATCCCCTTGTCGGACAGGGTCGTCAGGTCGGTGTCGCCGATGAAGACCGCTCCGGAGGTGGCGCTGTCGAGACCTGCGAGGCAGTGCATGAGGGTCGACTTGCCCGATCCGGAGGGACCCATGATCGCGGTGAACTCACCGGCGGCGAAGTCGGCGGTCACGCCGTCGAGGGCGTGTACCGAGGTTTCCCCGCTGCCGTAGATCTTCTTCAGGTCCTGGGCGCGGGCTGCTGGGGCCGAGTGCAGTGGCATGCACCCATCTTCCCGGTGCGGGGACCCTCGCACCATCGGGGAGGACCCCGATCTTCGACTCGGGGATGCGGGCGTATGCCGGGCGGGGGGCTCAGGCCCAGCGGGCCTGCCCTCCGTCCAGCGGGAGCGTCGCGCCGGTGAGGTACCGTGCGTCGTCGCTCACGATCCAGGCCACGGCGCGGCCGATGTCCTGTTCGGGGTCGCCGATGCGGCGGAGCGGGATGGACTTCACGAACGCGGCGGCCTCCTCCGGGTACGTCTCCGTCCACTTCTTCAGGCCCGGGGAGAGGGCGTGGGGGGCGACGGCATTGACGCGGATACCGTCGATTCCCCATTCGGATGCCGCGGTGCGCGTCAGCGACCGCAGTGCCTCCTTGGTCGAGGCGTAGCCGCCGTACCCGCTGGTGTCCCACCGCACGGCGGCGGAGGTCACCATGTTGACGATGGACCCACCTCCGCGGGCCTTCATGATCGGGTGGACGAGTTGCATGGCCTGCAGCGCCGCGAGCGGACCCGAGCGGTACGCCTTCTCCAGCACGGCCGGCTTCAGGTCGAGCAGCGGGCCGAGCGGATTGAAGCTGGCGTTGTTGACGAGGATGTCGACGCCGCCGAACAGCTCGACCGTTCGATCCACCGCGGCCGTGATCTCGTCCGGATCTGCAATGTCGCACACCACCGGCTCCGCGGTGCCGCCGAGAGTGCGGACTTGCTCGACGGTGTCCACCAGCTTCGATTCGGTCCGGCCGGTGACCGCGATCGCCGCGCCTTCGCGGGCCAGCGCGAACGCCACGCCCTGGCCGATCCCCTGCCCCGCTCCGGTGATCAGCGCGACCTTGCCGTCGAGTGTGCCCATGCGTCGTCGTTTCCCGTCGTTCGTCGTGTCGTCGAGTGCGACGAGTCGACCAGATTCCGGGCAGGTCCGGGTGTTGTGGTCCCGGTCGCCGGGACATCCCCCTACCCTGTGGGACATGCGGATAGGTGCGCACGTCCGGCAGGACGACGATCCCATCGGTCAGGGCGAACATCTCGGCGCCGATCTCGTGCAGGTGTTCCTGTCGGACCCGCAGAAGTGGACGAAGCCCGGTGTGCATCCGCGCACCGAGCAGATCCTCGCGTCGGATGTCGACGTGGTGGTGCACTCGCCGTACGTCGTCAACGTGGCGAGCCTGAACAACAGGGTGCGGATGCCGTCGCGCAAGGCCGTCGCCGATCATGCCGAGGCGGCCGCGCGGATCGGTGCTCTCGGGTTGGTCGTCCACGGTGGGCACGTGCGCGCGGGTGAGGACGTCGCCGCGGGAGTCGAGAACTGGCGCAAATTGTTCGAACGGCAGGAGGACAAGGGCGGGTTCGGGGTGCCGATCCTCGTGGAGAACACGGCTGGTGGCGATTTCGCGATGGCTCGCTATTTCGACGCGATCGGCCGCCTGTGGGACGCCATCGGCGATTACGGCCCCGGTTTCTGCCTCGACACCTGTCATGCCTGGGCGGCCGGGGAGGATCTCGTCGGTGTCGTCGAACGCGTGCGTGCGGTCACCGGCCGGATCGATCTGGTGCACCTGAACAATTCCCGCGACGAGTTCGATTCGGCCCGCGACCGGCATGCCAATCTCACCGATGGGCAGATCGATCCGCAGTTGCTCGCGGAGATCGCGGTGCAGGCCGACGCACCGATCGTGCTCGAGACCCCGGCTGAGGGACTCGCCGACGACATCGCCTTTCTCCGCGAGCACTCCTGACGACGCACTCCGTTCCACGGGTGCACCCTGCGCGGACGGATGCATCTTGTCGACAGCGCGCCTCTGTCTCCGGACGGAGCACACGTTCCGCGGAGGCGGAGGTCATGCCCCGGGCAGCTCGCCCGTGAGATACCGCTGGATCGTGGGGGCGACGATCTCGACGAGCTGCTCGGACTGCATCGACGCGAGCGGTTCGAGTCCGAGGATGTAGCGCACCAGCATGATTCCGGTCATCTGGGTGGCCACGAGCTCGGCGCGCAATCTGCCGGTGCCCACGGGACGATCGATGCGCTCGAGCAGGGGCGCGAGCGCGACCTCCAGTAGGAACGACCGGATCAGTCCGCTGTCGCCGCCGGTGATCTGCGCACGGAACATCGCGACGGCGGCGTCGCGGTGCGGGGAATCCCACACGCCGAGAAGGGCGGTCGCGAGAGCCCGGCCGAGTTCCGCGCAAGGGGCCGCGTAGACGGGGGCGAGGACGTCCCGCGGATCGACGGGCAGCGCGACGGACGCGGTGAACAACTGCAGTTTGGTGCCGAAGTAGTGGTGCACGAGCGCCGGGTCCACTTCGGCGCGGGCCGCGATCGCACGTACCGTCGCCTTGTCGTAACCCTCGACGGCGAACAGTTCCCGTGCACTCGCAAGGATCTCGTCGCGAGCGCCCGAGTGTCCGGGACGGCGTCCGGGACGCCGGGGCCCGGCCGGGTCCGTCACGGGGTGCGGCGGCGCAGGGTCGCCGCCCCGAGCGCGAGTGCCGCGGCAGCGAACGTCGCGACGACGACCAGGTCCCGCACCATGACCCCGGTGACACCGGGGTTCACGGTGATCTCCTGCAGGGCCTCCACGGCGTAGCTCAACGGCAGCGCGTTGCTGATCCAGCGCAGCCAGTCGGGCAGATCTTCCCGAGCGACGAGCAATCCGCACAGCAGGAACTGCGGGATGACGATCACCGGCATGAACTGCACGGCCTGGAACTCGGTACGGGCGAAGGCACTGCACAACAACCCCAGGGAGACACCCAGCACCGCGACGAGCACCGCGACGACCAGCACCCACAGCACCGACCCGGCACTGGTGACGTCGAGCAACCAGAACGCCACCGCGCACGCGAGGCCGGCCTGGACGGCCGCCGCGAGCGAGAAGGCGCTGCCGTAGCCGGCGAGCAGGTCGAGTTTCGTCAGCGGCGTGGTGAGCAGCCGTTCGAGAGTGCCCGAACTGCGTTCGCGCTGCATCGCGATGGAGGTGACCAGGAACATCACGACGAACGGGAGGATCCCGAGCATCGTGACGGCGATCCGGTCGAACAGCGAGACTCCTCCCGGTCCTGTAGGGGCGTTCTGGTACATGAAGTACAGCAACGTCATCAGCAGACTCGGGACGAGCACGATCATCGCGACGGTGCGACGGTCCGCCCGCAGCTGACGCAGGATGCGTGTGGTCGTGGTGGCATAGACGACGGTGCTCACGGTCGTGCTCCCGTCCGGTTCCGGATGAGTCGGAGAAAAGCGTTCTCGAGGCCCGTCTCCCCTGTCTGCTCGCGCAGTTCGGCCGGGGTCAGCCGGGCGACCAGCCGGCCCTCGCGCAGCAGTACGAGTGTGTCGCAGTGATCGGCCTCGTCCATGACGTGACTCGACACGAGCAGTGTGGTGCCGCGATCGGCGAGCGATCGGAAGTGCTCCCACAGCTCGGCCCGCAGGAGCGGGTCGAGTCCGACGGTGGGTTCGTCGAGGACGAGGAGTTCGGGATCGCCCACCAGCGCGCACGCGAGCGAGACCCGCCCGAGTTGGCCGCCGGACAGGGCCGACGTCCGGTCGTGAGCATGGTCGGTGAGCCCGACCGCCGCGACGGTGTCGGCGACCGCAGTTCCCTTCCGTCCGTAGAGCGACGCGAAATAGGACACGTTCTCGGCGACGGTCAGGTCGGGGTAGACGCTCGGCGACTGGGTGACGTAGCCGATGCGGCGGCGCAGTGCGGCGCTGCCCGCAGGCAGGCCCAGCACGGTGACCGTGCCGGATTCGACGATCTGGGTGCCGACGATCGTGCGCATCAGGGTGGTCTTCCCGCAGCCCGAGGGCCCGAGAAGGCCGGTGATCGAGCCGCGCGGGACGCGCACGCTCACATCCTCGAGGGCTCGGTGGCTGCCGCGCCGGACGTTCAGGTCGCGGATGTCGACGGTAGTGGAGGTGTGGTTGATGTTCATGATCCACTCGATTCATCGAGTGTCGAATTCATCCTCGGACGAATTGTGCGCCTCATGTCTCGATCCGGTCAACCCCCGCGAGCGTCGCCGGGCCCGCCGGACGCTCCGACGTACCATGAGCCCCATGAAGCACACGCGTCTCGTACTGGCCGTCACCGCAACAGCACTGGTCCTGGCGGGATGCTCCGCCGGCGGCGACGAGCCCGCACCCTCCCCCGCCGTCTCGGTCGACACCCCGACGTCCTCGGCTCCCGAGCCCACCACCTCCGCCGAGGTCCCGCGCGATGCGCGCGACAAGGTCTCCCCCGCCGGAGAGGACGCGAAGCTCACCGTCGTGGACATCCGCACCGGACGGCACGAGGGCTTCGACCGCGTGGTCTACGAACTCGGCGGCGAGGGCGCGCCGGGATGGCGGGTCGGTTATGTCGACGAGGCGATCCAGGACGGCAGCGGCAAGGAGGTCCCCGTCACCGGCGACGCCGTGCTGCAGGTGCTCATCGACGGCTCCGCCTACCCGTTCGACAGTGGGGTCGAGCAGTACGACGGCCCGGATCCCGTGCTTGCCGAACCCGGCGGATCGGTGGTCGAGGTCAGCGGGTCCGGTGTCTTCGAAGGTGTCACCCAGTCGTTCATCGGCGTCGCCGCGCACGGCACCCCGTTCTCGGTCTTCTCCCTCACCGGACCGACCCGAGTGGTGATCGACGTGGCACGGTGACTGCTGCTGTCCCGGCACCGGCCCGGAGGTGACGTTCGGGGCCGACATGGGCCACCCTCACGACCGGACTGCGGCACCGTTCCCGTGCTGCCACGTCCTCGCCACCCGTCCCGTCGGTGGCGACGCCTGGATACGTCGCCAGATCTCCGCCGCCGCACTCTGCGCCGACGCCAGCAGGCGTCTGTCACCGATCCGGGCGGACGGCCCGAAGACCGAGAGTGCGGCCGCCTGTCCGGTGTCGATCCGGCCGATAGGCACCGCAGCGCAACCGAATCCTTTCCTGCACTGTTCCTGGTCGTAGGCCAGACGGGTCTGCCGGACACGTTCGGCTTCGGGAGAATCGCTGCCCAGCGCAGCCAGAAGCGCCCTGCCGATGGTCGACGACGCAGCCGGGAGTCGTTTGCCTGCCCGTGAATTCGAGACAGCCGAACCCTCGTCACCGATCGCCTCGAGATACACCGCGTCGTCCCCGTCGAGCACACCCAGGTGTACGACGCACCCACTGATGCGGTGGAGCCGGTGCAGAGTGGGCAGAGCGGCTCGTCGCACCATGTTGTGTTGTGCGGCCGCAGAGCCGAGTTCGATCATGCGCAACCCCAGCTGGTAGTCCATTCCGTCCCGATGGACCCACCGCAGCTCGACGAGTTGTTCCAGTGCGCGATGGACGGAGGTACGCGACAGTCCGGTAGCAGCCACGATCCGGGACAGGGTGAGGCGTTCCGCGTTCTCCAACGCGGAAAGGATCAACGCGGTGCGCTGGATCGTTCCCTTCGGAACAGTCTGCGGGTCGTCGATGTGCATCCGGTCTCCTGTGTCGTCCTCACGGTCTTCGTAGCACCACGGCAGAGCACCGTCGGGCAAACTTCCGGACACCGGGAACAGACCTGTCGAGGACGACCACGGTTCCTGTGTACTCGACCCATGGCCCACCCCGTCTGCTCGCGCCCCGGACCTCTGCTGCAGGGCCCTTCTCCCCGGGATGACCGAGGGTGGAGGGGGATCGATCGTCAACCTCACCACGGTCGAGGCGCACCGGGCGATTCCCGGCCACGCCGTCTACTCCGCGTACAAGGCGGCCCTGACGCAGTTCACCCGGTCGCTCGCCGCCGAGGTCGGACCGGACGGCATCCGGGTCAACGCGATCGCCCCCGACCTCATCGATTCCGTACAGGTTCCGTACGACCGACTCGTACCGGAACGTGATCGGGCACTGTGGCCCACCTGGTCGCCTCTCGGTGGCCCCGGACGCCCCGAGGACGTCGCCGGGGTGGCCGTGTTCCTGGCGTCGGACCTGGCGCGCTTCGTCACCGGCGGCACGATCCACGTCGACGGTGGTACCCATTCGAGCGGAGGCTGGGTCCCGAGACACTCCGGCGGGTGGACCAACCGCCCCCGGCATCCCTGACCTGTTCCACGACAACGAAAGATGCAGCACATGAAGATTCTTCTCGTCGGTGGTACCGGCATGATCGGCGCACACGCGGCACTGCTCCTCCGCGAGCACGGTGACGACGTCACGGTCGCCGCTCGGGGAGCGTTGTCCGACGATTCTCCGGTCGCCGGGTTTCCGCTCCTGGTCGGCGATTACACCGTTCCCACCTTCACCGCGGAACAACTCCGGGGGTTCGACGGTGTCGTCTTCGCGGCCGGACAGGATCCGCGGCATCGCACGGACGGGGGCGACGACGAAGCGTTCTGGGAGACCACGCAGAGCGTCGGTGTGCCCCGCTTCGCCGCCCTCGCCAAACAGGCCGGGGTGGGTCGCTTCGTGCAGATCGGCAGTTACTACCACCATCTGCAACCGGCCTTCGCAGACAGCAACCCCTACGTCGCGGCGCGCCGGGACGCCGACGAGGGCGCACGGGCGCTGGCCGACGACTCGTTCACCGTGTGCACTCTGAACCCGCCCTCGATCATCGGGGCGGTACCGGGTGCTTCGGCCCGGCGCTACCGGCGCATGGTGTCCTGGGCGGCCGGTAAGGAACCGGCCTTCCCGGACTTCGCTCCCACGGGAGGCACCAACTACATGTCGGCGTACTCCCTCGCCCAGGCGATCCACGGCGCGCTGCATCGGGGAGAATCCGGCAAGGCCTATCTCGTCGGCGACCAGAACCTGCTGTACAAGGAGTTCTTCCAGCTCATGGTCGATGCCGCCGGTGGCGATCGCACCATCCCCGAGCGGGACGAATCGCATCCCTTCCTGCCCGACGCTGCGATCGTGCAGGGCAGAGGCAACCGCCTGTCCTACGAGCCGGCGCCCGAAGAAGTGCAGCTCCTCGGATACGATCGCAACGATTGCGCCCGGGCCGTCGAAGAGCTCGTCGAGGTCGTTCTCGCTGCCGGTCGCTGACCGATCCCGGGCAGTCGGTTCGGACGGGACCCGACCGAACCGACTGCCGGGACGGGGCAGTTCAGGCCGTGGGCACGGTGACGGGACGATCGTCGACGATGTCGACGATCAGTTCCCGGCGGGCGATCCGCCAACGATCGTCCTCACGCCGGTAGGCATCCCGATAGCGGAGGGTGATCGCGCTGTCCCGCATCCCGTCCCCGCTCCGGTACAGATGGTGGGCGAGGCAGTACACCCATCCGGTGGCGCTGTCGCCGTCCACGTCGATCACCCGCTGATGCACCGCGTGGTGGGTGGCGTGCAGGTGCGCGGTGCCGTCCAGCACCATTGCGACGATCGCATCCCTGCCGACCGTGATCGCCGCGCCGCGACCACGGGTCACGGCGGGAGGCCGGACGAATTCGGCGTCGACGGTGAACAGGGCAGCCAGCGCGGGCCGGTCACGGGTGTCGACCGCCACCGAGTATCGGCCGGCCAGATCCGAAAGGTCGTTCATTCGCTGCAGTATCCGGTCTCGGACCGTGTGGCCGGTGCCGGAGTCCACTGAACGGAATCGCCATCCGATCGTCGGCGACCCGTCCCTGGACATCACACCTAGGCTTGACCTCGAGCGCACTCGAGGTCCTAACCTCGGCTGCGACCCGAGGAGGCCCGCCCCCATGAGTATGGAAGTCACCGCGTGGAACGCGATGTACAACGCGATGCACGCCGAGAGCGATCGCAGACCGTTCTCCCGTGCGAGCCTGCGGCGGATCGCCGCCTTCGCACACCCGCACCGACGCAACATCACCTACTACCTCGTCCTGAGTGTGATCATCGCGGCGCTCGGTGTCGCCACCCCGGTGCTCGCCGGCCGCGTGATCGATGCGATCGTCGACGACGCGGCGGTGTCGGTGGTGATTCTGCTCGCGGTGATCATCGCCGCGATCGCGCTGATCGAGGCCGGTCTCGCCATTGCCAACCGCTGGCTGTCGGCGAGCATCGGTGAGGATCTCATCCTCGATCTGCGCACCACGGTCTTCGACCATGTCCAGCGCATGCCGGTCGCCTTCTTCACGAGAACCCGCACGGGTGCACTCGTCTCGCGGCTCAACAACGACGTCATCGGTGCGCAGCGCGCCTTCAGCGACACCCTGTCCGGCGTGGTCGGCAACATCGTCACCCTCGCGATCACCCTGGTGGTGATGATCGGGATCTCCTGGCAGATCACCCTTCTCGCCCTGCTGCTGCTCCCGATCTTCGTGGTTCCCGCCCGGCACATGGGCGCTCGGCTCGCACAGCTCAGCCGGGAAGCGGCCAACCACAATTCGATGATGAACACGCAGATGACCGAGCGGTTCTCGGCTCCGGGCGCCACGCTGGTCAAGTTGTTCGGCCGTCCGGCGCAGGAGTCGAGGGAGTTCGCGGTCCGGGCGAAACGGGTCCGTGACATCGGGGTGCGCACCGCGATGCTGCAGAGCGTGTTCGTCACCGCTCTGACACTCGTGTCCGCGCTCGCGCTCGCACTCGTCTACGGCCTCGGCGGTTTCTATGCCCTGCGCGATCAACTCGATCCCGGTTCGGTGGTCGCGATGGCGATGCTCCTCACGCGCCTGTACTCGCCGCTGACCGCGCTGGCCAGCGCCCGCATGGACGTCATGAGTGCGATGGTGAGTTTCGAGCGGGTCTTCGAGATCCTCGATCTGAAACCGCTGATCGAGCAGTCGCCCGACGCCCGGCCGGTTCCCGACGGTCCGGTCTCGGTGGAGCTCCGGGAGGTCGGCTTCGCGTATCCGTCCGCCGACAAGGTCTCGCTCGCCTCCCTCGAGGAGGTGGCGGTCCTCGATTCGCGGGGCGGCGAAGAGGTGCTGCACGACGTGTCGTTCCGCGTGGAGCCGGGCCGGATGGTCGCCCTGGTCGGCTCGTCCGGGGCGGGGAAATCGACCATCGCCCAACTCATCCCGCGACTGTACGATGTCGATTCGGGCACCGTGCTGCTCGGCGGAGCAGACGTACGCGAACTGACCACCGATTCGATCCGCGCGACGGTCGGTCTCGTCACCCAGGACGGACACCTCTTCCACGACACGGTCCGCGCCAATCTGCTGCTCGCCCGCCCGGAGTCCGGCGAGGACGAACTGTGGCACGCCCTGCGGCGTGCCCGCCTCGACAGACTGATCGAGTCGCTGCCGAACGGACTCGACACCGTGGTCGGAGAACGCGGCTACCGTCTTTCCGGAGGCGAGCGTCAGCGGCTCACCATCGCCCGGTTGCTGCTCGCCCATCCGCGCGTGGTGATCCTGGACGAGGCCACCGCCCATCTCGATTCGACCTCGGAGGCCGCTGTGCAGGAGGCACTGACCGAGGCGCTCGCAGGCCGCACATCGGTGGTCATCGCGCACCGACTGTCGACCATCCGCGCCGCCGACGAGATCCTGGTCGTCGAGGACGGACGCATCGTCGAGCGCGGGAGCCACGACGATCTGCTGTCGGCCGGTGGCCGCTACGCGGAGCTGTATCGCACGCAGTTCGCCGATTCGCGACCGACGATGTCGGCCGCGGCACCGATACCCGATGCCTGAGCGCCGGGACGTCGACGGTGCCACCGCCGACGTCCCGGCCGAGTGGATCGGCCGGCGGTCTCAGTCGCGGTAGCCGCCGCGACCACCACGGTCGTTGCGATCGCTGCGGTGCGTGAAGTCGCCGGAGCGGCTGCGGCCCTCGCCGTATTCACGCCGGCCCTCGCCGTACTCGCGCTTGCCCCCGCGATCACGTTTACCGTGATCGCGGCGGTCTCCCCCGCGCCGGTCGTCACCGCGCCGGTCGTCGCGTCCGCGATACGAGCTCGGACGTCCGGACGGCGCACCGGAGTCGGGCTGCAGCTGGATGAGAACGCCCGAGATGCGGGTGGAGCGCAGCGCATCGAGGGTCTGCGGCGACAGATCCTTCGGCAGCTCGACGAGGCTGTGATCGGCACGGATGCTGATGTGCCCGAAATCGCCGCGGCGCAGTCCGCCCTCGTTGGCGATGGCACCGACGATCGCACCGGGCTGCACGCGGTGACGCTTGCCCACGGCGATGCGGTAGGTGGTCATCTCCTGGCCGTCGCGACCGACCTTCGGCCCGTCGTCGAAGCGACGCGGCGGACGCTCGCGCGGTTCGCGATCGCGGCGCGGCGGAGCGACCGGCTCGGGCTCGGCCTCCATGAGGAACGACTCGCCGTCGCGCGACAGGACCGCCAGGGCGGCCGCGATGTCGGCGAGCGGCACGTCGTGCTCACGCTCGTAGTCCTCGACGAACGTGCGGAACAGCTGCAGGTGATCGGAGGCGAGCGCCTCGGTGATCGAGTCGTTGAACTTCGACACGCGCTGGGCGTTGACGTCCTCGACCGTGGGCAGTTGCATCTCGGCGAGCGGCTGACGGGTGGCCCGCTCGATCGCCTTGAGCAGGTGCCGCTCGCGCGGAGCGACGAACAGCAGCGCGTCGCCGGAACGGCCGGCGCGGCCCGTGCGGCCGATACGGTGCACGTACGACTCGGTGTCGTGCGGGATGTCGTAGTTGACGACGTGGCTGATGCGCTCGACGTCGAGACCACGGGCGGCGACGTCGGTGGCGACGAGGATGTCGAGCGTGCCGTTCTTGAGCTGGTTGATCGTGCGCTCACGCTGGGCCTGCACGATGTCGCCGTTGATCGCGGCCGCGGAGAAACCGCGTGCCCTCAACCGCTCGGCCAGATCCTCGGTGGCCTGCTTCGTGCGCACGAAGATGATCATCGCCTCGAAGGTCTCGACCTCGAGGACGCGGGTCAGCGCGTCGAGCTTGCGCTGGTGGGAGACGAGCACCCACCGCTGGGAGATGTTCGCCGACGTCGTCGTCTTCGACTTGACGGTGATCTCCTGCGGATCCTTGAGGTACTGCTTCGACAGCCGGCGGATCGCGCCCGGCATGGTCGCGGAGAACAGCGCGACCTGCTTGGTGTCGGGGGTGTCGGCGAGGATGCGCTCGACGTCCTCCTGGAAGCCCATGGTGAGCATCTCGTCGGCCTCGTCGAGGACGAGGAACTCGAGCTCGGAGATGTCGAGGGTGCCCTTGGCGAGGTGATCGATCACACGTCCGGGAGTACCGACGATGACCTGGGCGCCGCGGCGGAGGCCGGACAGCTGTACACCGTATGCCTGGCCACCGTAGATGGGCAGGACGGACAGGCCCGGAATGTGGACGGAGTACTTACCGAAAGCCTCCGCGACCTGCAGCGCGAGCTCTCGGGTGGGCGCCAGCACCAGCGCCTGGGGCCGCTTCACGGAGGTGTCGATACGCGAGAGGATCGGCACCGCGAAGGCGGCGGTCTTGCCGGTGCCGGTCTGAGCGAGACCGACGACGTCCCGTCCCTCCAGCAGCGGTGGGATGGTCGCCGCCTGGATCGGCGACGGGGACTCGTAACCCACATCTGAAAGAGCTTGCAGCACACGGGCATCGATGTCGAGATCGGCAAACGTGAGAGCTGCGGTCTCCTGGTCGGGGGCGTCTTGAATTTCACTCATTTGACCAGCAGTTTATCGGATGGACCCACCACTTCGCGCCCGGACCCTGCTACGACCTGGGCGCGAGCGTGCGAATGATGACACGCCCCACGCCGCCCCGGGTCCCCGGGGCACGTCACACTGGGCATGTCATCGATCCCCGACCCGAAGGATTCCACAGTGACGGCATCCCCCTCCGCGCACGCGTCGACGACACCTCCGTCCGTCTCCGATTCCGGCATTCCGACGCACTGGTACAACATCGTCGGCGATCTCGAGGTGCCTCCGCCGCCGCATCTGCACCCCGGGACCCGCGAACCGATCACCGCCGACGATCTCGCGCCGCTGTTCGCCTCGGGCCTGATCGAGCAGGAACTGTCGACCGAGACCGACATCGGGATCCCGGAGGCCGTGCGCGAGGTCTACGCCGGCTACCGCACCACTCCCCTGTTCCGCGCCCGCTCGTTCGAGAAGGCCCTCGGCACCCCGGCCCGCATCTACGTCAAGTACGAGGGTGTGAGCCCGGTGGGCAGCCACAAGGTGAATTCGGCGGTCGCCCAGGCGTACTACAACTCGCTCGACGGCGTCACCCGTCTGACGACGGAAACCGGTGCCGGGCAATGGGGTTCGGCCCTGTCGTTCGCATGCGCGAAGTTCGGCATCGATCTCGAGGTGTGGCAGGTCCGCGCCTCCTACGATTCGAAGCCCTACCGCCGATTCCTCATCGAGACCTACGGCGGCACAGTGCATCCCAGCCCGTCCGACCTCACGGAGGCCGGTCGCGCCGTCCTCGCCGAGCACCCGGACACCCCCGGCTCGCTCGGCATCGCGGTGTCGGAGGCCGTGGAGGTCGCGGTGAAGGACGCCGACGCCCGCTACACACTCGGCAGCGTGCTCAACCACGTGGTGTTGCACCAGACCGTCATCGGCCTCGAGGCCGTGGAACAACTGCGGGCGGCGGGCGAGGACCAGGCCGATGTGGTCTTCGGTTGTGCGGGCGGCGGTTCGAACCTCGCCGGCCTGTCGTTCCCGTTCCTGCGCGAGGTCATCCACGAGCGTGCGACGACGCGTGTCGTCGCCGTCGAGCCCGCGGCGTGCCCGTCGATCACCCGCGGCGAGTACCGCTACGACCACGGCGACATCGCGGGCCTGACGCCGCTGCTGAAGATGCACACCCTCGGCCAGGACTTCATCCCGGACCCGATCCACGCCGGTGGGCTGCGGTACCACGGCATGGCGCCGCTGCTCAGCCACACCGTCGAACTGGGCTATGTGCAGGGACAGTCCGTGGCACAGACCGATGCCTTCTCGGCGGCGGTGCTCTTCGCCCGGAACGAGGGCATCGTGCCGGCGCCGGAGTCGTCGCACGCGATCGCGGCGGCCGCGGAGTACGCGCGCGGCCTCACCGAACCCGAGGTGATCGTGATCGGCCTGTCCGGCCACGGCCAGCTCGATCTGCCCGCCTACCACTCGTACCTGTCGGGCGAGCTCGACCGAGATCCCCTCGGTCCGTCCGGGCGGTGAATGCTCGCCCGCCCGGGCGGACCGTCCCATACTGGAGGTGTGGGGTACGCCACGCGTGAGGCGGCGGGCCGGCGACTCGCCCGGTCGGCCGGGCACCTGCGCGACGCCGACCCGGTGGTCCTCGCACTACCTCGCGGCGGCATTCCCGTCGCCCGTGAACTCGCCGCAGCCCTCGATGCGCCCCTGGACGTCCTCGTGGTGCGCAAACTGGGCGTGCCCTGGCATCCCGAACTCGCGATGGGCGCGATCGCCGAAGGACCGGGTCGCGGAACCGCCGGGGAATCGACCGCGCAGGACGCCGTCTTCCGCGTCCTCAACGACGACGTGATCCGGCGCGGGCGGATCGCCCCCGAGTCCGTGGCCGCCGTCGAGCGGCGCGAGCTGGCCGAACTGGCTCGACGTGCCGATTTTCTGCGTGCCGGTCGCACCCGGGTGCCGCTGGAGGGCCGCACGGCGATCGTCGTCGACGACGGCATCGCCACAGGTGCGACGGCCGCGGTGGCATGCCTCGCCGCGCGCGCCTCCGGAGCGGCCCGGGTCGTCCTCGCGGTGCCGGTGGCCTCCCCCGACGCACTGCGCCGGGCCGGCCGGGCGGCCGACGAGGTGATCTGCCCGTGGACGCCGGTGGACACCGACAGCGTCGGCGCCGCCTACGACGACTTCCATCAGCTCGGCGACGACGAAGCGGCCCTTCTTCTCCGAAACACCGGTACTTCCGGTACCGGGAAATCCGACGAGACGATCCGATAGTGGTAATCCTCGTTACCGGCGGGTAGCATTGTTACCTGGATCACTGCTTATCGGACTGTAAAAAGGGGGCAAAGCGGTCCGAGGGTAATGCATTTCCCAACAGCGTGTGATGCAATGCACACCGACAGTACCTAACGATGGAGGGGTCACAGTGAGTGAGATTGCCGTGCCACAGTCGTTCTCGATCCCCGAGAACACGTCGATGGCCGACAGCGTCTTCCGGCACGAGAAGGAGTCGCCGGAGTTCGTGCCGTTCGAGCGACTGGTCGACGGCAAGTGGGTTCCCGTCACCGCCCGCCAGTTCGCATCCGAGGTGCGCGCCGTGGCGAAGGGCCTGATCGCGTCGGGTATCGAGCTCGGCGACCGCGTCGCGGTCCTGTCGGCGACCCGCTACGAATGGGTCCTGCTCGACTACGCCATCTGGACTGCGGGCGGTGCCACCGTGGCGATCTACGAGACGTCGTCGGCGGACCAGGCCCAGTGGATCCTCGAGGACTCCGGGACCAAGCTGCTCATCGTCGAGAACTCGGCTCACGTCGACACCGTGCGCGAGGTCGCCGAGAACGCTCCGACCGTGCGCGAGGTACTGCAGATCGAGCCCGCTCCGGGCGGCAAGGGCGCGGTCGACGAGCTCGTCGCACGCGGTGCGGCGGTCACCGACGAGCAGGTCGAGGAACGACGTAACCAGGTCACGGCCGAATCCGCTGCGACCCTCATCTACACCTCCGGTACCACGGGCCGGCCGAAGGGCGTCCAGCTCAAGCACCGCCACTTCGCCTCGGAGTCCGCGGCCTGCGGCCTGGCCCTGCCCGACTCGATGCACGAGGGCCAGCGCACCCTGCTGTTCATCCCGATGGCACACGTCTTCGCGCGCCTGATCTCGTTCGCGGCATTCGACAGCAAGGTCACCGTCGGTCATACCTCCGACCTGACGACGCTGCTCGACCAGTTCGCGGTCTTCAAGCCGAACTTCATCCTCTCGGTGCCCCGCGTGTTCGAGAAGGTCTACAACTCGGCCAAGCAGAAGGCCTACGACGGCGGCAAGGGCAAGATCTTCGAGAAGGCCTCCGACGTCGCGATCGAATACAGCAAGGCCCTCGAGAACGGCGGCCCCGGGCTGGGCCTGAAGATCAAGCACTCCGTGTTCGACAAGCTCGTCTACGGCAAGCTCAAGGCAGCGCTCGGCGGCAACGTCACCAAGGCCGTGTCGGGCGGCGCTGCGCTCGGTGCACGTCTCGGCCACTTCTTCCGCGGTGTCGGCGTCACCATCTACGAGGGTTACGGCCTGACGGAGACCACCGGCGGCATCATCATGAACACCCCGGCCACCCAGAAGATCGGCACCGTCGGCACGCCGTTCAACGGGTGCGCGGCGAAGATCGCCGAGGACGGCGAGTTGCTGCTCAAAGGCCCCCAGGTGTTCGACGGCTACTGGCAGAACGACAAGGCCACCGAGGAGGCCATCCGCGACGGCTGGTTCCACACCGGCGACATCGGCGCGATCGACCAGGACGGTTTCATCTCGATCACCGGCCGCAAGAAGGAACTCATCGTCACCGCGGGCGGCAAGAACGTCGCTCCGGCCGTCCTCGAGGATTCGTTGCGTGCCCACCCACTGATCAGCCAGGTCATCGTGGTCGGCGACTCCAAGCCGTTCATCGGCGCGCTGATCACCCTCGATCCGGAGGCGCTGCCGGGCTGGCTCGAGCGACACGGTCTGCCGGCGGAGACCACGGTCGCCGATCTGATCAAGAACCCCGACCTGATCGCCGAGATCGACGAGGCGGTTGCCGAGACCAACAAGAAGGTCTCGAAGGCCGAGGCGATCCGCAAGTACCGCATCCTCGAGACCGATTTCAGCATCGAGAGCGGCGAGCTGACCCCGACGCTCAAGCTCAAGAGGAACATCATCCACGACAAGCACGGCGCCGAGATCGCAGCGATCTACAACTGAGGTTCCACACCGTCGACCGGGCCCCTCGTCACCGCGAGGGGCCCGGTCGTTTCTCGGGGAATCGGGGAATCCGGCCGGCCAGGTCGCCCACGAACGCGGCAACATCCGAGGCCACCCTGCGATGTACGGGTTCGTGCAACAGGTCGTGCCCGGCATCGGGATATTCGCACCACTGTGCCCGGGGCACCGACGACGCCCACTCGCGTACCGGGTCGATGGGGGCCAGCCGGTCGTCGACGCCGTGGACCAGCAGGACCGGCAGGCCGCTCGCGCGGAGCGCTTCGGCCGTCTCCGGCAGGGCCGCGGTGCGCGGCGTACCGCACAGCACGACGCCCGCGAGGCGGGTACCACCGGAGGGATCGGCATCCAGCGCCGTCAGGACCGTCGCCGCCCCGAGCGAATGGCCCATCGCCACCAGCGGCAGACCGGACTCGGCGGCGAGGCCGGTGAGCACGCCGAAGTCCTCGGCGTGGAACTCGACGTTGCCCGGTGAACCGGGTTCTCCTTCGGAGAGCCCGTGTCCGGCGAGGTCGAGTCCCCACCACGCGATGCCGTGGGCGGCGAGGCCGGAGGCGAAACGGTGGTAGTGCCCGGTGTGCTGCCCGAAGCCGTGCGCGAACACCACACCGGCTCTCGCGTCGTCGACGGTCCGGCACCGCCAGTGGACCCGGCCGACAGACCCGGGGAAGAACGTCAACGGCATGAACTCATTGTGGCCGGAGACGGAAGGTCACCAGCAGCCGCCCTCACCGCGATAGGTGGGAACCTCGGTGCGTCCGTTCTCGTCGACGAGGTACACCCGGTCGAACCTCTCGCACAGTTCCCCCGCCTTCGCGTGGCGGAACCACACCCGTCCCCCGACGGGGATCGAGGCGGCAACGCGACCGCGCACCGGGGTCTGCACCTCGCCGGCACCTTCCGTCCCCAGCAGCTTCAGTCCCGCAGGACGGACCGGGCGCGGCACCCGCGAGGCGCCGGTCGGGCCGGACGCGATGTACCCGCCGCCGAACAACGTCGTGATCGACGGTGACGGTTTGCGCACGGCAGGTAGCGCGAAGAACATCGACGGGTTCGGGGTGAACGCCCGGTAGCCGTCGAACAGGGTGGGCACGTACAGGCCCGATCCCGCGGTGGCTTCGGTGACGACACCATCGGCGGTGGTCACCTCGAGCGAACCGGTTCC
The DNA here is from genome assembly GCF_048957735.1 of Rhodococcus sp. As11. Classification (NCBI taxonomy): domain Bacteria; kingdom Bacillati; phylum Actinomycetota; class Actinomycetes; order Mycobacteriales; family Nocardiaceae; genus Rhodococcus; species Rhodococcus sp. As11. The sequence continues at coordinate 240,154 of NZ_JARDJE010000006.1, read as the reverse complement.
GCCACCGTTGACCAGTTCGAGGTCTCCTACGACCGCACGCACGGCCTCCACCACAGCACCGCGGCGCGAGGAGAGTTCCCGCGCCGACAGTCCCTTGACGAGCCGTACCGGCAGCGACGAGTCGGGCAGGCCCGCGATCTGGGCCTCGTAGAACATCACTCCGACGACGTCGAATCCGGCGGCGTCGGCGCGACGAGCCAGGCCGGCGACTGCCTCCGGGTCGCGCAGCGGAGAACGGCGCACACCGAGATGGAGCGGACCCACCCGCAACGACGCATCGACGTCCAGGCAGACCTTCGCCCGGAAAGTGTTCTTCCCCAAGGCGGTACGGATGATGTCGAGGTGCTCGACCGAATCGACCATGAGCGTGATCGCCTGCACCGCGTCCGGCGACACCGCGAACTTCCCGAGCGCCGCCCGGTCGACCGTGGGGTAGCCCATCAGGATGTCGCGCGCTCCGTGCTCGACGAGCCACAGCGCCTCCCGGAGCGAGTACGCCATGATGCCGCGAAAACCGCCGCGGGTGGTCAGTTCCGGGCCGAGGACCTCGGCGAGGACGGCACGACAGCGCACCGACTTGCTCGCGACCCGCACGGGCACACCGTTCGCGCGGCGGATCAGGTCGTCGGCGTTGCGCCGCAGGGTGGGCAGGTCGACGGCGGCGAACGGCGGGTCGAGGTCGGCCGTGGCAGCCTGCACCCGGTCGAGAACGTCGTCGGGGGCGGAAGCAGCACGGAGCACGGGCGGTCCCTTCGGTGCGATCGGGTCGGGGGTCGGGGTCAGGAACGTTCTACGGCACGGCTCGCGATGATGTCGGCGATGATTCCCAGTTCGGCTGCCGTCGAGTCGCCGTCGCGATCCACGAGCCAGCGGAGCACGACTCCGTCGAGCAGCGCCAGTGACAGCCGCGCGACCGTCGCGGTGGGCAGCGACCATTCGACGCCGCACTGCTCGGCGCAACTGTCGAGGAACAGGTGGGCCTGCTCGTCCATCAGCCGGTACTGCTGCACGGCGATGTCCCCGCTGACGGGACTTCCGTCGGTGCGGTGCCGGAGGGAGTAGGTCGTGATCTCGTAGGTGAGGGTCTGCAATCCCGGCGTGGACTCGATCGCCGACCACATCGCCCGGAGACCGGTGTGGAGCATCGAACGCAGACAGTCGACACCGCCGGTCTGCTGCCCGCCCGCCGGTACGCCGAACGCGGCCTGCATGGCCCCGGCGAGTTCGCCGATGACGGCGTTCGCCATCGCCACGACGAGGGCTTCCTTGCTGTCGAAACAGTAATGGACGACGCCCAGTGACACTCCGGCCTTCTCGGCGACGGCACGGACCGTGACGGCTCCGACTCCCCCGCCCTCTGCCAGTTCCAGTGCCGCGGCCACGAGTTGGGTGCGGCGCTCGTCGGCAGGCAACCGATTCGACATGCCCCCGATCGTAGAGGGCGGGAACTGTTTCCGACCAGGTGTTGACTTGGACGGTTGTCCAGGTCGAAGATGGGGCATGTCCACCTGGCACAACTGGGCTCGCACCGCGAGTGCGACGCCCCGTCGTTTCGAGACCCCCGACACCGTCGACGACCTCGCGCGCATCGTCGGCCGCGCCTCCGACCAGGGCGAACACATCAAGGCCGTGGGTGCCGGGCACTCGTTCACCGGTGCGGCCGTCACCGACGGCACGCTGATCTCACTCGACCGGATGTCGGGCCTCGTCTCGGTGGAGCGGTCGCCGGCCGGCGCACGTGCGACGGTGCGGGCGGGGACGCGACTGCGCGATCTGAGCGACCTGCTGTGGGCACAGGACCTCGCCGTCCCCAACCTCGGCGACATCGACGTCCAGTCCGTCGCCGGCGCGATCTCCACCGGCACCCACGGCACCGGTACGGCCTTCCGAGGACTCGCGGCAGCCGTGTGCCGTGCGACGATCGTGCTGGCCGACGGCCGGATCGTCGACTGCTCCCCCGAACACGAAGCCGGCCTGTTCGAGGCCGCGCGTCTCGGACTCGGCGCACTCGGCGTCCTCGCGACCGTCACGCTCGACTGCGTTCCCGCCTTCCGCCTCCGGGCAGAGGAAGCACCCTCGTCGCTCCGGGCGACGCTCGACGCCCTGGACGAACTACGTGACGGCGTAGACCATTTCGAGTTCTACTGGTTTCCGCATACGGACGGCGTGCTCGTCAAACGCAACACCCGTCTCCCCGGTGCGGAACCGGTACAGCCGGTCGGGCGGGTGCGCACCCTCCTCGACGACGAACTGCTCTCCAACGGGGCGTTCGCGCTCTTCCAGCAGATCGGAACGCGTGCTCCCGCCACCATCCCGGCCCTGAACCGGGTGGCGTCGCGGGTGCTCTCGCCGCGCACGTTCGTCGACCGCAGCTACCGGGTGTTCGCCTCCGAACGGCGGGTGCGGTTCCGGGAGATGGAGTACGCGATACCCGTCGATCTCCTCCCGGAGGTTCTGCGCGAGATCGATGCATGGTTGCAGCGCAACGATGTTCGCATCGGCTTCCCGGTGGAGGTGCGGTTCTCGCGGGCCGACGACGTGTGGTTGTCCACCGCGCACGGCCGCGACACCGCGTACGTGGCCGTGCACCAGTACCACCGGCGCGATCACGGACCCTATTTCGACGGTGTCGAGCCGATCCTGCGCGCCGCACAGGGACGTCCGCACTGGGGCAAGCTTCATTCCCTGACCGCCGGCGATCTGCGCGCACTCTACCCCCGGTTCGACGACTTCCTCGCCGTGCGCGACCGCGTCGATCCGCACCGCACCTTCACCAACCCGTATCTGCACCGGGTCCTGGGCGAATGACCTCCGGCGGACTCAGAGGAAGGCGGCATCCCACGAATTGCGCTGCAGCACATCCCGTTCGGCATCGCTGAGACCGAGCTGGTCCTTCAGACCCGCGAGGTTGTCGTCGACGTAACCGCCGAAATAGGCGGGATCGTCCGAGTGCACGCTCACCGACAGACCGGCCTCGAGCATCCGGCGCAGCGGATGCTCGGCGAGAGTGTCCACCACGCGGAGGCGGACATTCGAGAAGGGGCAGACCGTGATCGGGATGCTCTCGTCGACCAGGCGCGCGACGAGTTCGGGATCCTCGAGGGAGCGGATGCCGTGGTCGATGCGTTCGGCACCGAGCAGGTCGAGTGCCTGCCGGACGTATTCCGGGGGTCCCTCCTCCCCCGCATGCGCCGTGATGTGCAGCCCTTCGGCCCGCGCCCGCGCGAAGACGTCCTCGAACAGCGAGGGTGGGTGGCCGACCTCTGCCGAGTCCAGGCCGAGCCCGATGATCGGCGCGCCGAGACGCAGCAGTTCACCGAACACCTCGTGCGCTTCGGGCACCGGACGATCGCGCACGATCGACGCGATCATCGCCGCATCGATCCCGAATTCCCGGCGAGCACCGGCGACCGCGTCGGCGAGCCCGGCCACGACCTCGGGCAACGCGACACCGCGCGAGGTGTGGGCCTGGGGATCGAAGAAGAACTCCGCGCGGGTGACACCCGCCCGCGCCGCACGTGCGAAATAGGCGCGGGCGAGGTCGGCGAAGTCCTGCGCGGTAAGCAGGACCTCCATGTTCGCGTAGTAGAGGTCGAGGAACGACTGCAGATCGGTGAACTCGTACCGACTGCGGAGGTCGTCGAGATCCCGATACGGCAGAGCGACGCGGTTCCGCTCGGCGAGGGCGAGGATCAGCTCGGGTTCGAGCGTGCCCTCGATGTGCACGTGCAATTCGGCGAAACCGTCGGTCACCTGATCCTCACCATCTCTCGTTCCGTCGCCCTCGCGAGTGCGACCGCTCAGCGACCCTTCCACACGGGAGGCCGCTTCTCGGCGAAGGCCGTGGCACCTTCACGCGCGTCCTCCGAGGAGAACACGGGCGCCATGATCTCCATCTGCTTCGCGAACGCCTCTTCGCGCGACCAGTCGGCCGAGCGGACGATGATCTCCTTGGTCGCCGCCACGGCGAGCGGTCCGTTCGCCGTGATGCGCTCGGCCAGCTCGAGTGCGCCCTCGAGTGCCCCGCCGGGTTCGGTGAGGCGATTGACGAAACCGTAGCCGTAGCCTTCCTCGGCGGTGAACGCATCCCCGGTGAGCGCGAGCTCGAGTGCCTTCTGGTAGGGGATGCGCGACGGCAGGCGCAGCAGGCCACCACCACCGGCGACCAGGCCGCGCTTGACCTCCGGGATGCCGAACTTCGCGTCCTTCGCCGCGACGACGAGGTCGGTGGCCAGGACGAGTTCGGTTCCACCGGCGAGCGCGAACCCCTCGACCGCCGAGATCAGCGGCTTGCGCGGAGGCGCTTCCGTGAACCCGAGGCCCTTGCCCGGTACGACCACGTTCTCGCCCGCGACGAACGCCTTGAGGTCCATACCCGCACAGAAGGTGCCACCGGCACCGGTGAGTATCCCCACCGACAGGGAGTCGTCGCCGTCGAGTTCGTCGACCGCCTCGGCGAGGGCGTGACTCACCGCGGCGTTGACCGCATTGCGTGCGTCAGGCCGGTCGATAGTGATGACGAGAACACGATCGCGTCGTTCGAGCAGGACTACATCGGACATGGACATACCTCTCCACTACGGAAAATGCCGGATCATCCCGGTTACAGGCTGTATACCGGACGAGAACGTGTTCCAGTAATCACGACACCCGGACGGCGAGCTGATCGACGAAGCCCTCGTCGTCGATGCGCACCTGATCTCCCGTGCGGAACCAGCCGTCCTCCCTGAACGCGTCGGCCGTCGCGCACGGTTCGCGCCAGTACCGCCGGGCCACGCTCGGCCCGCGACAGAGCAGTTCGCCGACGCCGTTCTCGGCGTCGGGTCCGAGCAGCGCGACCTCGATCCCGCCGAACGGCACTCCGATGCTGCGAGGATGACGGGAGCGATGCTCCGAGGGCAGCAGCAGACCGATCCCGCCCGTCTCGGCGACCCCCCAACCCCGCACGCACCGCGAAGTGGGGAAGGCCGCGCGCAGGTGCCGCCACGGTGCGCGGATCACCCGGGACCCCGAGACCATCACGGTGCCTCCGAACGCGAGCGTGGGCAGCAACTGGACGCTGCATCCGACTGCCGTGGACAGCGGAGCCGTCAGCACGGTCCGGACGCCGTCGCCGACGAGGTCCATCGCGTGTGCGACGGCTTCGATCGTCGACAGCACGTTGGTGTTGGTCAATTCGACGCCACGCAGGGCACCACCGGCGGCGCGCACGTAGTAGAGCACCGCGAGTTCGTCCGGCGAGGCCCCGCCGTCGAGGAAGGCGACGCCGTCGGGAAGGTCCGAATCCAGGGTCAGCACTGCACCGCTGTGGACTTCGATCTCCGCCGCCTCCTCCGCGCTGCAACTCGGGGCGGGGAGCACAGGGACGCCGCCGGCGAGGACCACTCCGAGGAAACCGACGAGCCAGCGGATGCTGTTCGCCTGGTTCACCACCACGCGGTCGGCGGGACCGACACCCTGGTCGAGGAGGCCACCGGCGACGCGGGCGGCGGCGGCCCACAGTTCGCGGTAGGTGAGCGCGCGGCCGCAGCGGTCGACCACGGCGACCCGGTTGGCGAAACGCAGCGCACTCCGGTCGAGCAACTCCGCAAGGCACGGCTCGAGGCCGTCGTACTGCAGGATGCCGCTCGCGCAGCGAGTGATCCGATCGTCCCGGAGCCAACGACTGCCTGCAGGAATCTCCACTACGGCCACCGACATGCCACCTCCCACCCGGCGTGCGTGCCTGCACTATATGGCGCGGATCACAGCCGTGTGAGGAAACCGCGGGTCACGGACACCTGTCAGCCGTACCGCGGACTGTCGTCAGGCCGTTGCCGGCGCCGAACTGCCCTCCGGGGCACGCTGTTCCTTCTGACTCGCGGGGCGGTCGAAGGCCAGCACGGCCACGAGTCCGACGATCAGGACACCGGCGGGGAGCCACAGCGATTCCGCCATCGCGGCGGCGAACGGCGCACGCAGCGGCTCCGGCAGGACGGACGTCTGCATCTCCGACGCACCCCCGCCCCCGCCGACGCCGTTCGCCGACAGCCGGGCCGCCATCATCGCGCCCAGAGCGGCACTGCCTATCACCGCACCCACCTGACGCGTCGTGTTGTACACACCGGAGCCCGCGCCCGCTCGACTCGGCGCGAGCCCGTTCGTCGCGGTGGCCGACAGCGGAGACCAGATCCCCGCGTTCGCGATACCGATCAGAGCGATCGGCAGCAGCAACTGCCAGATCTCCGCGTCGGGGGTCATCACCGAGGCGAGCCATCCCAGCCCGACGACGAGCAGCGAGAATCCGGTGCCTGCGATCGATCGCGGGTGGAGGCGGTCGACGAGTCTGCCCACGAGCGGCGCGAGCACGCCGCTGAACACCGCCATCGGCACCATGAGCAGCGCCGCACCGGTGGGACTCAGTCCACGCACCGACTGGGCGTAGAACATGATGGGCAGCATGACGCCGGTGATGGCGAAACCCATCGTCGCGATGCCGATGTTCGCGAGACCGAAGTTGCGGTCGTGGAACAGGGACAGCGGCACGAGCGGTTCCCCCCGGTTGCGTGACTGCTGCGCGACGAACACGGTGAGCAACGCGATGCCCGCGACGATCAGCACCCACACCCGGGCGGTCCACTCGAACGAGTTTCCCTCCTGGATGCCGAACACGAGACAGAACAGACCGGCGCCGCTGAGCAACATCCCGAGCACGTCGAACCGGTGCGGACTCGTCGGCAGCACGGGCACGTACCGCACGGCCAGCGCGAACCCGACGATTCCCACGGGCACGTTCACGAAGAAGATCCACTCCCAGCCGAGGCCGTCGATCAGGACACCGCCGACCAAGGGGCCGACCAGCGTCGCGACACCGGCCACTGCGCCCCACAGCCCCATCGCGGTCCCGCGCCGCTCACGCGGAAAGATCCGCGTCACCACGGCCATGGTCTGCGGCGACATGAGCGCCGCGCCGAAACCCTGGAAGACCCTCGCGACGATGAGCATCTCGATCGTCGACGAGAAACCGCACCACAGGGACGCGATCGTGAACAGCACCAGCCCGGCGAGATAGACCCGTCGCTGCCCCACGCGGTCGCCGAGGCGGCCCGTCACGAGGAGCGGCACCGCGTACGCGAGCAGATACGCGCTCGTGACCCACACGACGGCGGCGATGTCGGCCCCGAAGGTCCGCATGATCGCCGGGTTGGCGACGGCGACGATGGTGCTGTCCACCAGGATCATGAAGAAACCCAGGCACAGTGCCCCCAACGCCGCCCAGCGGGCACCGTCCGACATCTCCACCGCCACCTCGGACCCGCGTCGGCGCGTGTCGACCTCGCTGTTCTCGCTCACCGGACCTCTCCCCTCGTCGGCGGTCTACGGTAGCGGGGTGGACCCACACATCTCGAGCATCGCCGCCCTCGCGTGGTGTCGTGCGCTGGGCCTGCCCGACGGTGCCCTCGCCGAACCCGCCTGCGTCACACGGGTCGACGACTCGGTCCGCGACGTCCGGGTGCTGGCCGTGGGGCGCGCCACGGCGATCGTGGGTCCCGATACCGCGGTCTCCCGTCTCGCAGCCGAACCCGACCCCGCCGAACTCGACGCACCGAACGCCGAAGTCGTCGTCGCCGGTCACGCGGGTCGCACGGAGATCCTCGGTCTGTGTACCGACTGGATCGACGCGACACGCGTCGACAACCCGCTCGTCTCGGACGATCCCGGGGACCTCGCGGAACTGCTGCGGTGCTGCCCGCCCGACGACGTCACCGAGGCCGAACTGTCGCCCGGCGGACCGTCGCGTGTGTTCGTACTGCTCGACGACGACCACCGTCCCCTGGCCGCTGCCGCCTACAGCGAACTCGGATCGCTGCTGGCCGACGTGCGGGTGCTGACGACACCCGCCGCGCGTCGCCGGGGTCTCGCCTCGACCGTCGCAACGCTGGCGACCCACGATGCGCTCGACGCGGGACTCGTGCCGCTCGCCCGCATGCGCCGCGACAACCGCGGTGCCCGGACCGTCGCGGCGGTGTCGGGATACGACATCTGGGGAACCCTCGTGACGGTTCGGGTACCACCCGGACGATGAGGACAGTGCGGAAGGATGCGCAGGTGACCGAGAACAAGTACGTCGAGCCGGGTGCGGAGTTCACCCGCGACACCAACTACATCCCCACCCGCATCACCGCCGACGGGCACGACGGCTATCCCGTCGAGGCCGGGCGGTACCGGCTCGTCGCCGCCCGCGCCTGCCCGTGGGCCAACCGCACCCTGATCGTGCGGCGACTGCTCGGTCTCGAGGACGCCCTGTCGCTGGGATTGTGCGGCCCGACTCACGACGAGCGCAGCTGGACGTTCGATCTCGACCCGGGCGGGGTCGATCCCGTCCTCCGGATCCCGCGACTGCAGGACGCCTATTTCGCCCGCTACCCGGGATACGACCGCGGGATCACCGTCCCGGCAGTCGTCGACGTCCCCACCGGGCAGGTCGTGACGAACGACTATCCGCAGATCACCCTCGACTTCTCCACCGAGTGGACGCAATTCCACCGTGAGGGCGCCCCGGATCTGTATCCGGAGAATCTGCGGGACGAGATCGACGAAGTGGCCGAACTCGTCTACCGGGACGTCAACAACGGCGTGTACCGGTGCGGTTTCGCCGGCTCGCAGGAGTCCTACGACAGAGCCTTCGACCGCCTGTTCGCCCGACTCGACTGGCTCGAGGAACGCCTCGGAGCACGGCGCTATCTCGTGGGCGAGAGCATCACCGAGGCCGACGTGCGCCTGTTCACCACGCTCGTCCGGTTCGACCCCGTCTACTACGGGCACTTCAAGTGCAACCGGAACCGGCTGGTGGACTTCCCGGCACTGTGGGCATACGCGCGCGACCTGTTCCAGACCCCCGGTTTCGGCGACACCGTCGACTTCGTGCAGATCAAGCAGCACTACTACCTCGTGCACACCGACGTGAATCCGACCGGCATCGTGCCGAAGGGGCCGGACCTGTCGAACTGGCTCGACCCGCACGGTCGTGAGGCTCTCGGCGGGCGGCCGTTCGGTGACGGCACGCCGCCGCCTCCGCCGCGCCCGAGCGAGGTGGTCCCCGACGGGCACGGCGCCATCGCCCGCTGATCCCTGCGACGGTTCCTACGGCCGGCGCGGCCGATAGGTGCCGAGGCTCCAGTACACCCCGTGAGGGTCGCGGCAGGTGAACCCGTGCGAGCCGTAGTCCTCGTCGCGGAGTTCGACGGTCACGGTCGCGCGAACGGCCGGGTCGTCGGCCTGTGCCGAGGCGAGCACCCTCTCGTACAGGGCGTCGACGGTGGCGTCGTCGGGAAGCACGAGATAGGCGGTACCCGTATCGGCGTGCTGGTCGAGCGGAGACCCGCGACCGGTCGATCCGAGCATGACGCCTCCGCCGTACGGCCAGAGCAGGGCTGCGTGGTCGACGCGCTCGCCCTCCCCGTAGACCTCCGTCCCGACGAACCCGAGGGTGTCCACGAGGAAGCGGATCGCGCCCCGGGCGTCGGTGTAGGCGAAGCACGGCCACACCGAGTCGACGGTGGGTGTGACGGTGGCCGACTGCTGCGGGGAATTCGTTGTGTTCGTCATGCCGTCCAGTGTCGGCGCCGCCACCTCAGTCGTCTTGGACGAATGGGAACACTTCGTCCTCGAGCCACCGCGACGGCGGCACGCCGGCCAGGTCGCGCCAGTCGCGGGCGAGGTGTGCTTGATCGTAGAAGCCGCAGACGACGGCGATGTCCGCCAGACGCCGGGTCGGATCGGCACGCAGCATCTTCCGGGACCGGTCGAACCGCGCTACCCGGGCCACCTCTTTCGGGGACAGCCCGAACTCGGCGGTGCACCGATTCGTGAGGTGGCGTCTGCTCCATCCGAGTTCGTCCGCGACGGCACGGACCGGACGGGCAGGATCGGACACCAGCACGTGCCAGGCGTGCGCGAGGTGCCCGTCCGGACCCGTCGACCGGGCAGAGATCAGGCGCCGCGTGAGCACCCGGTCGAGGACGGCGAACCGCTCGTCCCAGGACACGCACGCGGAGATCCGGTCGAACAACTCTCGCCCGTCGGCACCGATGACGTCCTCGAGGTCGACAGCCCACGAGCCGAGTGCGGCAGCGGGCACACCCAGCAGCGCGCGGGCACCCGCCGGGGTGAGGGACAGTTGCATTCCGTGCTGGCGCCCGTCGTGGACGATGGGCACGGGGCGCGTCGACAGACCTCCGGCGAGAGCATCGAAACGCTCCGGGGACCGCCCGTCGCCCCGGGAGAGTTCGACCGGCTCGGAGATCGTGAGGATTACGGTGACCTCCGGAGAGGGCATACCCAGGTGGGTCCCCGGCGGGAAACCGTCGAGCCGATACCCCTCGTACGACCGTACGTAGGGTGTCAGCACGGGCGCCGGACGCCGCCTGGCGCCGTCCGACACCCCGACTGCGGACCCGGTCATGGCACCAGCGTAATGAGAGCAGTCCGGAAGACAAGAGCACCGGAGAACAGGGGCACGATGAGCAGCAAACCAGGCATCGCAGAGGCCTTCATCGTCAAGATGCTGGACAACGGCGCGAAGCTGCAGGGACCCGCGGTGGCGAAGTACGTCGATCTCATGCGTCGCGCACATCCCGACGAGTCCCCGGCGCAGATCATCGAGCGGCTCGAGAAGCAGTTCCTGCTCAGCGTCACGGGCAGCGGGTCGGCGGCAGGCGCGACCGCGGCCTTCCCCGGCGTCGGGACACTCGCGGCCATCGGCGCGGTGGGCGCCGAGACGGCCTTCTTCTTCGAGGCGTCCGCGCTGCTCACCCTGGCCATCGCATCGGTGCACGGGATCGAACCCCACAACCACGAACAGCGCCGTGCGCTGGTGCTCGCCGTCTCCCTCGGTGATGCCGGCCGGGAGATCGTCGCGACCGCGACCGGCGCGTCGCTGCGCAACTGGCCCAAGGCACTGACCACCGGCACGGGTGGCACCCAGCTGAAGACGCTGAACAATTCGTTGGTCAAGAAGTTCATCCGCCGGTACGTCGCGAAGCGGAGTCCGTTGCTGATCGGCAAGCTCGTGCCCGCGGGTATCGGTGCCGCCATCGGTGGTGTGGGTAACCGCGCGCTGGGCAAGCGCACGATCCAGCACGCGCGCGACGCCTTCGGCCCTCCCCCGCCCGCGTGGCCCATCGCCCGTCCCGTCCTCCCCCTGAACGGAGAGGCACCGGTCCTCGACGCCGGGGTTCCGGTATCGAAGGACTGACGGTGTCCGCCGACGGGAAGGTGTACGTCCGGGAGTCCGGTGCGGGAGCGCGCACCGTCGTACTGCTGCACGGCTTCTCCGACCACGGTGGTACGTGGTGCAAGGTCGCACCGGCGATCGCCGAGCGTCACCGGGTGCTCACGGTCGACCTGCCCGGTTTCGGGCGCAGCGCGCAGCACTGGGAGACACCGGTGCTCGACCACTACGTCGACATCGTGGCCGAACTCGTCGACGACGTGCCCGAGCCGGTGTCGCTGGTCGGGAACTCGCTCGGTGCGGTGACGGCGCTGGTGTTCGCCTCCGTCCACCCGTCCCGCGTCGATCGTGTGGTGCTCGCCGACATGCCGGGGCTCGCCGGGATCCCCCGGTGGTGGACACGCGGCGCACGCATGCCGGTCGAGCTGTCGCGCGCGTTGCTGCGTCCGCTGCCCGTCGCGGTGATGCAGCAGGTCATGGGCGCCTTGTACGGGCGTGCGGCGGTGCATCGACGCGGCACCTTCGACCGGGCCGTGCGCACGGCGTTCGCGGCGAACTACGCGACGCGCGAGCAGGTCGACACCCTGCTGACGGTCGGCCGGCACGCCATCGGCGAACTCGGCCGGCTGCCGATCCCGGAGATGGTGCACGCCCTCGACATGCCGGCCCTGTTGGTGTGGGGTGCGCGCGACCGGCTGACACCCGCTCATGCCGCGCGGCGCGTGCAGGCCGGCGGCAGGAGACGAGTCGTGATCATCCCCGATGCCGGGCACTGCCCCCAGCTCGACGCCCCGCGCGAATTCCTCGACGCCGTCCTGCCCTTCCTCGGATGACCCGTAAGCTCACGGCGACCGCGGCACGAGCCGCACCCACATCTCGACGACGCGGGGGTCCGTATCCGTGACAGCACCGTCAGCGCAACCGCCGTACGGCACACCTGATCCCCGGGTGCCCTCGGGGGCGCCCGGCGCGGGGATCGCCGTCCACGGCCTGAGCAAGGCGTTCGGCGACCACGCGGCCGTGTCGAATCTGTGGTTCACGGTTCCGCCCGGGTCGATCACAGGTTTCCTCGGTCCCAACGGATCGGGTAAGACCACCACACTCGGCATGATGCTCGGTCTCATCCGGCCGAGTGCCGGCAACGCCGTCGTCGACGGCGTGCCGTTCACGGCCCTGCAGCAGCCGGCGCAGGTCGTCGGTGCCGTGCTGGACGCGCGCAGCGCCCACCCCAAGCACCGGGCGCTGACGCACCTGCAGATCTACTGCGCCGCGATCGGTGTGCCCGACGAGCGGGCGCAGCAGATGCTCGACCTCGTCGGCCTCGGATCGGTCGCGCGACGCCGCATCGGCGAGTTCTCCCTCGGCATGCGGCAGCGACTCGCCCTGGCGACGGCGCTGCTCGGGCAACCGCGTTATCTGGTGCTCGACGAACCGGCGAACGGACTCGACCCGGAGGGCATGGCCTGGCTGCGTGACTTCCTCCGCGTCTTCGCCGGCAACGGTGGGACCGTGCTGATCTCGAGTCACATCCTGCGGGAGGTCGAGCAGATGGCCGATCGTCTCGTGGTCATCGCGAACGGGCACCTGGTCGCGGAGACCTCGATGACGGACCTGCGCGACACCTACCGCTCGCGGGTGTTCGTCGCGTCCTCCGACCCGGCCCGCCTCGCGACGGCGCTCGCCGCAGCGGGGCACACCGATGCCCAGGTGCAGCAGGACGGACGGCTCGCGGTGGTCGGTGCTGCTCCCGACCGCATCGCCGAGATCGCCGGAACCGCGGAGGTGACATTGTTCGGCACGAGTGTCGAGCACGTGGATCTCGAGCAGGTGTACCTGGCGATGACGGCGGGTCGCTACGCGGCTGCTCCGGTTGCGCAGTACCCGGGGCACAGACCCCACCGACCCCAGGCCCAGCAGTACCCGCAGGCCCAGCAGTACCCGCAGTCGCAGTGGGGACAGCCGAACCGACCGCCGACCGGACAAGGAGGCCCCACCGCATGACCGCGCTTCTCACCGCCGAGTTCCGCAAGGTCCTGAGCCTGCGCTACTGGTGGATCCTCGGCATCGCACCGCTGATGGTGGGCCTGTTCTGCGGCGCGCTGACACTGCCGGTCGCGCGGCAACTCGAATACGGCTTCGGCGACGGTGTCGCCGAAGCCGTCGCCGCCGCGGTCGGCATCTCCCTCGCCCTGTCGCTGGTCTTCCTGTTCGCCGCGATCTTCGGCGCGGTGGCGACCGGCAGCGAGTTCGCGCACCGCACGATCATGACGACCTTCCTCACCACGAGGGGCCGCGATCGGGTCGTCGGTGTGAAGCTCGCGACCGTTGCCGTGATCGGATTGCTGTACTGCATCGTCACGGAACTCGCGGCGGCCGCGACGCTCGTGCTGTTCGGAGGCGGCTTCGAGGGCGCCGACCTCGGATCGGTCGTCCAGGTGCTGGGCATCGGCCTGTTCTGCGCGCTGATGTGGTCGCTCATCGGAGCCGGGCTCGGCCTGCTCACACGGTCCACGACGGGCAGTGTGCTCGCGATCTGCGCATGGGTGCCGTTCGGTGAACTGATCGTCTCGCTCGTCCTGCACGGTCTCGGTCTCGGGGCACTCGCGTCGTACCTGCCGGCACAGGCCACCTGGTACGTGCTGTTCTCGGCGGTGTCGATGCCCGAGGACGTGACGCTGGAGATGACGTGGCCGCTGGCACCGCTGGTCCTGGTCTTCTGGACCGTGATGCTGGGCGGTCTCGGCTGGTGGCGGACCCGAACCGCCGACATCGTCTGACGCACCTCCCTACGCAGCGACCGTCTGCGACCGGCTCCGACCCGGTCTGTCGTCGCGCGGCGCTAATGTCGGTTCGATGGCACACGACCCGATTCCGCGCACACCGGGATGGATTTCCCGGCTCGTCGCCGAATGCCTGAAACACCGCAGAACAGCCGTGGGGGCGCTGGCCGTCACCGTGGTCGCCGCCCTGATCGACATCACCTTTCCGCTGCTGACGAAAGTCGCGGTCGACAGCGCGACCGGACAGGGCGAGGTGCCCGCCGACGACCTGCGTCTGATCGGTCTCGCCGCGGGGGCGATCGCGGCCGGCGCGGTGATCCGGTTCGGCTGCCAGTACGGGCGGCGCATGCTCGCCGGACGCCTGTCGCTCGACGTGCAGCACGACCTGCGGTTGCGTCTGCTCGGCTCGCTCCAACGTCTCGACGGCCACGGTCAGGACCGCATCCGCACCGGTCAGGTGGTTTCGCGGTCCATCACCGACCTGCAGCTCGTCCAGGGTCTGCTCGCGATGGTGCCGATGTCGGCGGGAGCGCTGCTGCAGTTCGTGCTCGCGCTGGTGATCATGATGTCGCTCTCGCCCCTGCTCACGCTGGTCGCGGTGGTCACGGTCCCGATCATCGGCGGCCTCGTCCGGGTGGTGCGCCCGAAGCTGTTCGCCGCGACGTGGTCGGCGCAGCAGCGCGCGGCCGATCTCGCCCAGCACGTCGAGGAGACCGTCACCGGGGTGCGGGTCGTGAAGGGATTCGGCCAGGAGTCCCGCGCCGTCGACCAGCTCGAGGAGCACGGTCGCCGGTTGTACGCGGAGCGTCTGCGCGCGGCCCGGATCAATGCGTGGTTCTCGGCACCGCTGGGTGCCATCCCGCAGTTCGGGCTCGTCGCCACGATCGCGCTCGGCGGCTGGCTCGCCCTCGACGGTGGGATCACCGTGGGTACCTTCGTGGCGTTCACCGCCTATGTGGCGACGATGACGGCGACGACCCGCACGCTGTCGCAGGTCGTGATCATGGCGCAGTTGTCCCGCGCCGCCGTGGAGCGGGTGTACGAGGTGATCGACACCGAACCCGACGTCGCCGATCCCCCGCATCCCGTCGCGCTGCCCGACGGTCCGCTCGGGGTGCACCTGAAGGATGTGACGTTCGGTTTCGACGACGACCGGGACGTGCTGCGCGGGCTCGACCTGGAGATCGCACCCGGCGAGACCGTCGCGATCGTCGGTCCGGCGGGCTCGGGCAAGACCGTTCTCTCGCTGCTGCTCCCCCGTTTCTACGCGCCACGCCACGGGTCGGTGTGCCTGACCGCCGACGGGCACGACATCGACGTCGCCACGCTCCGCGCCGACGACCTGCGCGGTGCGGTCGGTCTCGTCTTCGACGAGCCGTTCCTGTTCTCCGACTCGGTCGCGTCCAACATCGCGCTCGGCCGGCCCGACGCGTCGGACGACGAGATCCGGGCCGCTGCGGCAGCGGCGCGCGCCGACGACTTCGTCGACGCGCTGCCCGAGGGCTACGACACCCTCGTCGGCGAACGCGGCCTGACGCTCTCCGGTGGGCAGCGACAGCGCGTCGCGCTGGCACGGGCCCTGCTCGTCGATCCGCGGGTGCTGATCCTCGACGACGCCACCTCCGCGGTCGACGCCGAGACGGAGGCCGCGATCTACGGCGCGCTGCGGGCCGGCCGGCGACGCACGACGCTCGTGCTCGCCCATCGGCGATCGACGCTCGCGCTCGCAGACCGGGTCGCCGTGCTCGACGACGGGCGCATCGTCGACATCGGGACGGTCGACGAACTCGACGAACGCAGTCCCGCCTTCCGGCGTCTGCTCTCGACCGACGAGGACGTCGTGCCGGATGCGGAGCGTCCGGTGGCGGCCGGCGAGTTGTGGCCGGAGGGCCACGAGGACGAGCCGTCCGGCGCCGTCGTCGACACGGCGGCCCCCGGTGGTGGTCGCGGCGGACCGGGGGGCGGCGGTGGTCGCGGCGGACCGATGCCGGGGGCGCTCGGCGCGGTGGCCCCGACACCGGAACTGCGCGCCGCGGTCGCGGCTCTCCCCCCCGCCACCGAGACCCCCGGGAGTGATCCGGCCCTGCAGTCCGACTCCCTGCGCCTGCCCGACCCGCAGTTCCGGTTGTGGACGACGCTGCGCCCGGTGCGTGCCCTGCTCGCGCTCGTCGTGCTGTGCCTGGCGGTGGAGTCGCTGACGAGCATCGCGTTCCCGTCGCTCGTGCGGTTCGCCGTCGACCGCGGGGTGACCCCGGGCGAGCCGTCGCGGTTGTGGCAGGCGACCGCCGCGGGTGTGGTCCTCGCGCTGCTCGGCTGGATCGCGGTCGCGATCCTCACCGTGCTCACCGCGCGCGCGGGCGAGCGGGTGCTGTTCGGGCTGCGCGTGCGCTCGTATGCACACCTGCAGCGACTCGGACTCGACTATTACGAACGCGAACTGTCGGGCCGGATCATGACCCGGATGACGACCGATGTGGACGCGTTGTCGCAGTTCATCCAGACCGGCCTGTCCACCGCGGTGGTGGCGGTGCTGACGCTCACCGGCATCTCGGTCGCGTTGATCGCGACCGATCTGTCCCTGGCCCTGGTGGTGCTGGCGGTGCTGCCCGTCCTGGTGGTCGCGACCTTGTGGTTCCGGAAGATCTCCGGGACGGCATACGCGCAGTCCCGCGAACGCATATCCGTGGTGAACGCGGATTTCCAGGAGAACGTCACGGGTCTGCGCGCCGCGCAGGCCTACCGCCGGGAGGAGACCGCCGCCCGTCGTTTCGCCGAGCGCGCGGAGGCCTATCGGCGCAGCCGCCTGCGCTCGCAACGGGCGATCTCGCTGTACTTCCCGTTCATCACCTTCCTGTCCGACCTCGCGCTCGCCGCGGTCGTCTTCGTCGGGGCGCGCGAGGTGGCGTCGGGTGCGGTCGGCCCGGGTGTGCTGATCGCGTTCGTGCTGTACCTGAACCTGCTGTTCGCACCCATCCAGCAGTTGTCGCAGGTCTTCGACGGCTACCAGCAGGCGAGGGTGGGTCTGCACCGGATCGGCGACCTCCTGCGGACCGAGAGTTCGCTCGAGTCGGCGCAGGAGGGCACGGTGGCCGTCACCGGGCACCTCCGCGGCGACGTCCACCTGAGGGAGGTCGGTTTCCGGTACCGCGAGGCCGAACGCGAAGCCCTGAGCGGGGTGGACCTGAGGATCCCGGCCGGGTCGACGGTCGCTCTGGTGGGCCGGACCGGCGCCGGGAAGTCGACGGTCGTCAAGTTGCTCGCGCGGTTCTACGACCCCACTTCGGGCTCGGTGCAGGTGGACGAGACCGATCTGCGCCGGTACCGCCTGCGCGACTATCGCGGCCGGCTCGGCGTCGTTCCGCAGGAGGCGCACCTGTTCACGGGCACGGTGGCGACCAACATCGCGTACGGCCGGCCCGACGCATCACGCGAGGAGATCGAGGCTGCCGCGCGGGCCGTCGGGGCGCTCGACATGGTCGCGGGGCTCTCCGGCGGCATGAATCATCCGGTGGGTGAGCGCGGGCAGGGTCTGTCGGCGGGCCAGCGGCAACTCATCGCGCTCGCGCGCGCAGAACTGGTGGACCCCGACCTGCTGCTGCTCGACGAGGCCACCGCGACCCTCGATCCCGCCACCGAGAAGGCGGTGCTCGAGGCGGGTGCGCGGGTGGCGCGTTCGCGAACGGCCGTAGTGGTGGCGCACCGTCTCGCGACCGCCGCTCGCGCCGATCTCGTGGTCGTCATCGACGACGGCCGTATCGTCGAGTGCGGGCCCCACGACGAACTGCGCCGAGCGGGAGGTCTGTACACCACTTTGTGGCAACTCGCTACCGGTGGTCTCGTTCCGGAGGAGCCCGAGGCCTTGCTCACATCTGCGACGGAAGGATCGAACATGAGATCGTCCTCACGTTTGTAACGGGGTGCGCGCTGCGCCGATGCACCTTTGAGGGAATAATCGGCTCTCGAGAACCGTCATCGATGGAGACCCCATCGCACCAGATTGTGAGCTAGCCCACCGACATGAGCGGTCAGTTCGGATCGTCACATGCCACGGGCTAGCCTCATATTCACAGGCGCTCCGATCGGGTACCGAAGAAAGAAACGAGGCGAACAACTGCCGTGAGCAGCAGCTCTACATCACAGTTCGGACAGAACCAGTGGTTGGTTGACGAGATGTACCAGCGCTTCCAGGACGACCCTTCGTCCGTGGACGCGAGTTGGCACGAATTTCTGACCGACTATTCGCCGGAAGCTGCGGTGGCCGGAGGTACCAACGGCTCCGACACCGCCACGACCGAGAAGCCCGCGCCGAGCACCGCATCTGCGCCGAGTTCCTCCGCTTCGGCCCCCACCGAGCCCGCACCGAAGGCCCCTGCCGCGCCGGCAACGAAGGCCCCCGCCGCGCCGGCGAAGCCCGCACCGAAGGCCGAGACCAAGCCTGCAACCCAGCCGAAGGCCCAGGCCGCGCCGGCGAAGCCGGCCCCGAAGCCGGCAGCCGCCCCGTCGGCCCCGGCCGCCGAGGAGAAGAAGGTTCTGCGCGGCGCCGCTGCTGCCGTTGCGAAGAACATGAACGCCTCGCTGTCGATCCCGACGGCCACCAGTGTTCGCGCGGTCCCCGCGAAGTTGATGTTCGACAACCGCATCGTCATCAACAACCATCTCGCCCGCACCCGGGGCGGCAAGGTCTCGTTCACCCACATCCTCGGTTACGCGATCGTCCAGGCGGTCAAGGCGTTCCCGAACATGAACAACCACTTCGCCGAGATCGACGGCAAGCCGAACCTGGTCGTGCCGCAGCACACCAACCTCGGTCTCGCCATCGACCTGCCGGGCAAGAACGGCCAGCGTTCGCTCGTGGTGGCCGCCATCAAGAACTGCGAGACGATGAACTTCGCGCAGTTCTATTCGGCCTACGAGGACATCGTGCGCCGCGCCCGCGACGGCAAGCTCACCGGCGACGACTTCTCGGGTGTCACGATCTCGCTGACCAACCCGGGCGGCATCGGCACCGTGCACTCGGTTCCGCGTCTGATGCAGGGCCAGGGCGCGATCATCGGCGCCGGTGCGATGGAGTACCCCGCCGAGTTCCAGGGCGCGTCCGACGAGCGGATCGCCGAGATGGGGATCGGCAAGCTGCTGACGCTCACCTCCACCTACGACCACCGCGTGATCCAGGGCGCGGAGTCGGGTGAGTTCCTGAAGAAGATCCACGAGCTGCTCATCAGCGACGACTTCTACGACGGCGTCTTCCACACCCTGCACATCCCCTACGAGCCGGTCCGCTGGCGCAAGGACGTGCCGGAAGGCCTCGTCGACAAGCACACCCGTGTGCTCGAGCTCATCGCCGCCTACCGCAGCCGCGGCCACCTCATGGCCGACACCGATCCGTTGCAGTTCGTGCGCGACAAGTTCCGCTCGCATCCCGACCTCGATGTCACGACCCACGACCTGACACTGTGGGATCTCGATCGCGAGTTCAACGTCGGCGGCTTCCACGGCCGCCAGAAGATGAAGCTGCGCGACGTGCTGTCGGTGCTGCGCGACGCGTACTGCCGCCACGTCGGTGTCGAGTACACCCACATCCTCGAGCCCGAGCAGCAGCAGTGGCTGCAGGAGCGCGTCGAAGCGCACCACGTCAAGCCGACGGTCGCCCAGCAGAAGTACATCCTGAGCCGCCTCAACGCCGCCGAGGCGTTCGAGACGTTCCTGCAGACCAAGTACGTCGGTCAGAAGCGCTTCTCGCTCGAGGGAGCCGAGTCGGTCATCCCGATGATGGACGCGATCATCGACCAGGCCGCCGAGCACACGCTCGACGAGGTCGCCATCGCGATGCCGCACCGTGGCCGCCTGAACGTGCTCGCCAACATCGTCGGCAAGCCGTACTCGCAGATCTTCTCCGAGTTCGAGGGCAACCTGAACCCGGCCGCAGCTCACGGTTCCGGCGACGTGAAGTACCACCTCGGCGCCGAGGGCACCTACATCCAGATGTTCGGCGACAACGACATCAAGGTCTCGCTCACCGCGAACCCCTCGCACCTCGAGGCGGTCAACCCGGTGCTCGAGGGCCTCGTCCGCGCCAAGCAGGACATCCTCGACAAGGGCGAGGACGGCTTCACCGTCCTGCCGCTGCTGCTGCACGGCGACGCTGCGTTCGCCGGTCAGGGTGTCGTGGCGGAGACCCTCAACCTCGCACTGCTGCGCGGCTACCGCACCGGCGGCACCGTGCACATCGTCGTCAACAACCAGGTCGGCTTCACCACCGCGCCGGAGCACTCGCGTTCGTCCGAGTACTGCACCGACGTGGCGAAGATGATCGGTGCGCCGATCTTCCACGTCAACGGCGACGATCCCGAGGCCTGCGTGTGGGTCGCGAAGCTCGCCGTGGACTTCCGCGAGAAGTTCCACAAGGACGTCGTCATCGACATGATCTGCTACCGCCGTCGCGGTCACAACGAGGGCGACGACCCGTCGATGACCCAGCCCGCGATGTACGACGTGATCGACACCAAGCGCAGCGTCCGCAAGAGCTACACCGAGGCACTGATCGGCCGCGGCGACATCTCGCTCAAGGAAGCGGAAGACGCCCTGCGCGACTACCAGGGACAGCTCGAACGCGTCTTCAACGAAGTCCGCGAACTCGAGAAGTACCAGCCGGAGCCGTCGGAGTCGGTCGAGCTCGACCAGACCCCGCCCAAGCGTCTCGACACCTCCGTCGACCGTTCGGTGCTCGAGCGGATCGGCGACGCCTTCGCCGAGGCACCCGAGGGCTTCACCGTCCACCCGCGCGTCAAGCCGGTGCTCGAGAAGCGTCGCGAGATGTCGCGCAACGGCAAGATCGACTGGGCGTTCGCCGAGTTGCTCGCGTTCGGTTCGCTGGCCGAGGAAGGCGCCCTGGTGCGTCTGGCCGGTCAGGACTCGCGTCGCGGCACGTTCACGCAGCGCCACTCGGTCATCATCGACCGCAAGACCGGCGACGAGTACAGCCCGCTGGCTTCGCTGGCCACCCAGGCCGGCAACGGCGGTCGCTTCATGGTCTACGACTCGGCGCTGACCGAGTTCGCGGGTCTGGGCTTCGAGTACGGCTACTCGGTGGGCAACCCCGACGCGCTCGTGCTGTGGGAGGCGCAGTTCGGCGACTTCGTCAACGGTGCGCAGTCCATCATCGACGAGTTCATCTCGTCCGGTGAGGCCAAGTGGGGGCAGCTCTCCGACGTCGTGCTGCTGCTGCCGCACGGCCACGAGGGCCAGGGTCCCGACCACACCTCGGGTCGCATCGAGCGCTGGTTGCAGCTGTGCGCCGAGGGCTCGATGACGGTCGCGGTTCCGTCGACCCCGGCGAGCTACTTCCACCTGCTGCGTCGTCACCACCTCGACGGCATCCGGCGCCCGCTGGTGGTGTTCACGCCGAAGTCGATGCTGCGCAACAAGGCCGCGGTCAGCAACGTCGAGGACTTCACGCAGGGCAAGTTCCGTTCGCTGCTCGAAGAGGTTCCCTACGAGGAGGGCACGGCCGACCGGTCGAAGGCCACCCGCGTGCTGCTGACCTCCGGCAAGATCTACTGGGAACTGCTGGCGAAGAAGCAGAAGGAAGGTCGTGACGACGTCGCGATCGTGCGCATCGAGCAGCTGTACCCGGTGCCGCGTCGTCGCATCGCCGAGACCCTCGAGCAGTACCCGAACGCGTCCGAGTTCTTCTGGGTGCAGGAGGAGCCGGCGAACCAGGGTGCGTGGCCGTTCCTCGGCCTCGCCCTGCCGGAACTGCTGCCCGAGAAGCTCAGCGGGATCAAGCGCGTGTCGCGTCGTGCGATGTCGGCACCGTCGTCCGGTTCGAGCAAGGTCCACGCTGTCGAGCAGCAGGAGATCCTCGAGAAGGCCTTCGGTCGCTAGAAGCCCCGTTTCGGACCCTTCGGGACCGTGACGGTTCTCATGTGAGCCGGGTCGATTCGTCCCCCTTCAGGGGCGATCGACCCGGCTCACGCCTTTTCCGGGGTGTTTCGGCCCGGACGTGACGGGCACCCTTCCGGAGACCCCCGATCGCGTCCTGTGAGGAGCTACCGATGGCGAACCGGACCGTGGCCGACTACCTGTTGCACCGCCTGCGCGAATGGGGGGTGGACCACGTCTTCGGCTATCCCGGGGACGGCATCAACGGGATTCTCGCCGCCTGGACCCGCACCGGCAACGATCCGGTCTTCGTGCAGTCGCGGCACGAGGAGATGAGTGCCTTCGAGGCGGTCGGCTACGCGAAGTTCACGGGCAGGCCCGGGGTGTGCATGGCGACCTCCGGCCCCGGTGCGATCCATCTGCTCAACGGCCTCTACGACGCGAAACTCGACCACGTGCCGGTGGTGGCGATCGTGGGCCAGACCGACCGCTCGGCGATGGGCGGGTCGTACCAGCAGGAAGTGGACCTGCACACGCTGTACAAGGATGTGGCGTCGGCCTTCGTGGAGACCGTGACGGTGCCCGAGCAGTTGCCCAACGTCCTCGACCGGGCGATGCGCACCGCCATCGCGTACCGCACGCCGACGGCGGTGATCATCCACGGCGACGTGCAGGAACTCGACTACGCCCCGCCCGGCCACGAGTTCAAGATGGTGCCGTCGAGCGTCGGTTTCGACCGGCCCCGCGTCGCGCCGGACGACGACGCGATCGCACGTGCCGCCGACGTACTCAACGCGGGGAACAAGGTCGCGATGCTCGTCGGCAGCGGTGCTCGCGGCGCCCGGGCGCAACTCGAGCAGGTCGCGGATCTGCTCGGCGCGGGGGTGGCGAAGGCCCTGCTGGGCAAGGACGTGCTGCCCGACGACCTGCCGTGGGCCACCGGATCGATCGGGCTGCTGGGAACCCGCCCCACCCACGAGATGATGACGGAGTGCGACACCCTGCTCATCGTCGGCTCGAGTCTCCCCTACAGCCAGTTCCTTCCGGAATACGAGCAGGCACGCAGCGTGCAGATCGACATCGACGCGCGCATGATCGGGATGCGCTATCCGAACGAGGTCAACCTCGTTGCCGATGCCGCGGCGGCGCTCGACGCGCTCATCCCCCTGCTGCAGCGCAAACAGGACCGTTCGTGGCGCGAGCGCATCGAGCAGAACGTGCAGCGCTGGTGGCAGATCATGGGGCAGCAGGCCGAGGTGGAGACGGAGTTCGTCAACCCGCTGCGGATGTTCGCCGAGGCCTCACCGCGGCTGCCCGACAACGCGATCGTCACCGCCGATTCGGGTTCGGCTGCCAACTGGTATGCGCGCCAACTGCGGTTCCGCGGCGACATGCGCGGTTCGCTGTCGGGCACCCTCGCGACGATGGGACCGGCCGTGCCGTACGGAATCGGCGCGAAGTTCGGGCACCCCGACCGTCCGGTGATCGCCTTCGCCGGCGACGGCGCGATGCAGATGAACGGCATGGCCGAACTGATCACCATCCAGCGGTACCGGCAGCAGTGGGCGGATCCGCGGCTCGTCGTCGCGATCATCCACAACAATGATCTCAACCAGGTGACCTGGGAAATGCGCGCGATGGGCGGGGCACCGAAATTCGCGGAGTCCCAGTCGCTTCCGGACGTCGACTACGCCGCCTTCGCGCGCAGCCTCGGGCTGGGCGGCGAAACCGTGAAGTCCTCGGACGAGATGGGCCCGGCCTGGGATCGCGCCCTGGCTGCGGATCGTCCGACGGTGCTCGACGTGTACACCGATCCGGACATGCCGCCGATCCCGCCGCACGCGACGTGGGAACAGTTCACCGACGTCGCCAAGGCCGTCCTGTCCGGTGACGAGAACCGTTGGGGATTCGTGAAACAGGGCGTCAAGACGAAGCTGCAGGAGTACCTTCCCGGGCACGACCGCTGAGATCGCCCCCGGCGTGATCCTGGAGCGAATGTGCCGCCAGGGCCACGCCGGACAGCGCAGCGATGGCCAGCTCGACGAACTCGTCGCGGGTGAGTTCGGGGTCGCGCAGCCACGCGATGGTCGTGTCCTCGACGAAGGCCACCCACCCACGGACCGCGAGTCGCACGGCAGGGGCCGGTTCGATCCCGATGGCGGGCAGGTGCGCGACGGTCCGCTCGACCATCGCCGTGCGGGTGTCCTCGAACGCCGCGCGCATGTCGGGATCGCCGCTGGTGGCGCCGCGCAGGATCGACACGTACATGTCGCGGCGCCGGGTGACGTAGTCGACGTACGCGACGAGCGTGCCCCGCAGCATCTCGACGGGTTCGAGGTCCTCGTCCGGCGCGGTGTACTCGACGAGGTCCCGGCCGACACACCGCACGAGTTCGACGTGAAAGTCGTGCTTCGAGGCGAAGTAGTGGAACAGCAGGCCCTTCGAGACCCCGGCCCGGTCGGCGACCTCCTCCACGGAGATCTGCTCGAGCGGCCGCTCGGCGAGCAACTCGAGCCCCTGTCCGATCAGCTGGGCCCGGCGTTGCGCGGGACCGAGGCGGGTCCGGCGGGGTTGGGGACTGTCTTCTGCCACGCCCCCCATGCAAACACCGTTATTGAATTATGGTCAACAAGTGTTGACCAGGTCACTGGAACGCTCTAGCCTCAAGTACATGAGTCTTCCGGTTACAGATACCGTCGCCGACGCGAAGATCCGTCAGGTCGACACGCTGATCATCGGCAGCGGGTTCGCCGGGCTCGGTGCGGCCATCCGACTGTCGCAGGCAGGCAAGGACTTCCTCGTACTCGAACGCGCGTCCGAGGTCGGCGGCACCTGGCGCGACAACACCTACCCCGGCGCCGCGTGCGACGTGCCGTCGAATCTCTACTCCTACTCCTTCGCCCTCAACCCGGGCTGGACGCGCTCGTTCTCGCCGCAACCGGAGATCCAGGAGTACATCCGCTCCGTCGCCGACCGGTACGATGTCCGGCGCCGCACCGTCTTCGGATGCGACGTGCAGTCGGCCCGCTGGAACACCGCGACGCACCGCTGGGACGTGTCCACCACACGCGGGCGGTACAGCGCCAAGGTCATGATCTCCGCGGTGGGCGCACTGTGCGAGCCGTCGCTGCCCGACATCGAGGGCATCGCCGGCTTCGAAGGCGAGATCTTCCATTCGGCCCGGTGGAACCACGACGCCGATCTCGCCGGCAAGCGGGTCGCTGTCATCGGCACCGGAGCCTCCGCCATCCAGATCGTGCCGGCCATCGCGGGCACCGTCGGACACCTCGACGTCTACCAGCGCACGGCACCGTGGATCCTTCCCCGCTTCGACCGCGAGTACACCGCGCCCGAGCGATTCGCCTTCCGGTACATCCCCGGCTTCCAGCGCCTCTCGCGTGCCTTGCAGTACACCGCCCGTGAGACCCAGGTCGTGGGCCTGGCCAAGGCACAGGCCTTCATGAAGCCGCTCGAACTCGCCGCGCGCCTCCAGGTCCGCCGGCAGATCCGCGACAAGGAACTGCGACGGAAGGTCACGCCGAACTACGGCATCGGCTGCAAGCGCATGCTGATCTCGAACAACTACTATCCCGCGCTCGACCGGCCGAACGTCGACCTCGTCACCGACGGCATCGCCCGCGTCACCCCGCGCGGCATCGTCACGAAAGACGGCACCGAACGCGAGGTCGATGCGATCGTCGTCGCGACCGGCTTCCACGTCACCGATTCCCCGACCTTCGCCGGTATCTTCGGCAAGGACGGCCGTTCACTGGCCGAGGTCTTCGACGAGACCGGCATGCAGGGGTACAAGGGCAGCTCGGTCGCCGGTTTCCCCAACCTGTTCTTCCTCGTCGGCCCGAACACCGGACTCGGCCACACCTCGATGGTGTACATGATCGAGTCGCAGCTCGGCTATGTCGTCGACGCGATCCGCACGATCGACCGCAATCGCATCGGCACGGTCGAGGTCCGCGAGGACGTGCAGTACGAGTACAACCGCGAGCTGCAGCGCGCGATGCGCTCGAGTGTGTGGAACAACGGCGGGTGTGCGAGCTGGTATCTCGACAAGCACGGCAACAACACCACGCTGTGGCCGGGATTCACCTTCGAATTCCGTCGCATCACAAGGCGATTCGACCTCGACGCGTACCGCAGCGTGGCCGGGTCGGATCTCCCCGTCGTCACCGACCGTCCCGCGCAGGAGCGCACGTCCCGAGAGGCAGCAGTTCGATGAGTGATGTCGCAGGCCGGGTCGTGGTCGTCACGGGAGCGGGTTCCGGGATCGGGCGGGCCCTCGTGCTCGCCCTCGCCGCCGAGGGCGCCCGACTGGCGATCTCGGACGTCGACACCGCCGGACTCGAGGAGACCGCCCGTCGCGCACGGGATCTCGGCGCCGAGGTGAAGGCCGACCATCTCGACGTCACCCAGCGGGAGAAGGTCCTCGAGTACGCCGAGCAGGTCGCCGCCCACTTCGGTGCGGTCCACCAGGTGTACAACAACGCGGGCATCGCCTATCACGGCGACCTCGAGCGCACCGAGTTCAAGGACATCGAGCGCGTGATGGACGTCGACTTCTGGGGAGTCGTCAACGGCACCAAGGCTTTCCTGCCGTACCTCATCGCGTCCGGTGACGGCCACCTGATCAACGTCTCGAGCCTGTTCGGCCTGCTGAGCATCCCGGGCCAGGCGGCATACAACTCGGCGAAGTTCGCGGTGCGCGGCTTCACGGAGGCGGTGCGGCAGGAGATGCTCGTCGCCCGGCATCCCGTGCAGGTCACGTGCGTGCATCCCGGTGGCATCAAGACCGCGATCGCGCGCAACGCCGCCGTCCCGGACGGCGACGACCAGGCGACCTTCGCGGAGTTCTTCGACCGCAAGCTCGCGCGCACGACCCCCGAGGACGCGGCGAAGACCATCCTCGCCGGTGTGCGGAAGAACAAGGCCCGCGTACTCGTCGGCGCCGACGCGAAGCTGCTCGACGCCTTCGTCCGTGTGGCCGGACCGGCCTATCAGCGTGTCGTCGCCACCGTGACCTCCCGGGTCGTGCCGAAGGGATAGGCTGCGGCATGCCTCCGACACCCCAGTTGTCACCGCGGGTGGCGCGTACCGCGCTGCGGCCTCTCTTCCGTGCCCTGCTGTCACCGCGCTGGTCGTTCGCCACGCAACGCCGGCTGCTCGACCTCGCCGCGCCGTTGCAGTTCCTCCCGAAGGACACCGTGGTGCGCCCGATCCGTCTGGCGGGACGCCCCGCCGAGCGGATCACCGTGGGCGCCACCGAGCGAACCACCGCGATCCTGTACCTGCACGGCGGCGCGTACACCGGTGGATCGCTCGCCACGCACCGCTCACTCGCGGCGCATCTCGCCGCGGCGGCGGAGTCGGCCGTGTACGTCCTCGACTACCGGCTCGCTCCCGAGCATCCCTATCCGGCGGCGCCGAACGACGCCGAAGCGGCCTATCTCGAACTCGTCGGCGAGCACGGCTTCGAGGTGTCGGGCACCGCGATCGCCGGCGACTCCGCCGGCGGTGGCCTCGCGGCGGCCACCGCGCGCCGGCTCATCGACCGGCACGCGATCACCCCGCCCGCGCTCGGGTTGCTGTCGCCGTGGACCGATCCGGCCGCCCGCGACCTGCCCGACGTGAACGACGTCGTCCTCAACAAGGGTTGGGTGTACTCCTCGGCCGAGGCGTATCTGGCCGGGGGCGATCCCACCGATCCCGATTACGCGCCCATGCACGCCGATCCCACGGGGCTGCCGCCGACGCTCATCCAGGTGGGCACCGCGGAGATGTTCTACCCGCAGGTCCGGCGGTACGCCGAGAAACTCCGGACGGCGGGCGTCGACGTCACGTTCGTCGCGCAGCCCGAATTGTGGCACGTCGCGCCGTTGCAGGCGTCGCTCGTTCCCGAGGCCGCCGCGGCGATCAGCGACTTCGGTGTGTTCCTCCGGCAGCGGATGGGCACCCGCACGGGCTGAGCACCGGGCGTCCGCGATCAGCTGTGTTCGGCGAGCCATTCCTCGGCGACGGACCGGGGATCCTCGCCGGCGTCGAGTCGCGCGCGCAGTTCGGTGAGATCGCTCGTCGTCAGCTCTCCGGCGATGGTCCGCAACGCGTCGAGCTGCGCCTCGTCGAGGGTGCCCTTGCGGAAGACCGGGACGACGTTCTGGGCGGGCAGTACCGGTGCCGGGGCGTCGTCTGCCTTCGTGTCGTCCTGCGGGGCGCGGTCGGGTGCGTCGGGCACGGTGCTCACAGGCGAATCCGCATCGATCTCCGCGAGAGCGGGTGACGTCGTGGTGGTTCCGACGACGGTACCGGGTTCGGATGCGACGGCGACCGACTGCGCATCCTCGATCCGCCGTACCTCGCGCGGACGGCAGCCGGCGCGTTCGAGCGCGTCGAGTCCACCCGCGGAGCCGAAGTCCTCGGTCAGCGCGAACGTCAGCTCGGGGCACCGGTCGACGAGGTCGGCCACCCGGCTCACCGACCACTGCGCGAGCCGTTCGCGGTCGGCGAGCAGAACCGCGCGGTCCTGCGCCGACGCGTAATCGGAGATGGTCAGCTCGTCGGGCAGCGCCCGCGCGAGCGCCTCGAAGACGTCCTCTGCGTCGGTGGAGTCGGAACCCGGGTCGTAGGACGCGAGCAGACGTCCCGTGTAACCGGGGATCAGTGTGAGCTCGGCGGCGTCGAGTGCTGCGGGCGGATCGGCGACGCCGGAGCGCACCTGTACGTCGATCCCGCTGCCGCGCAGGGCTCCTGTGTACAGGTGCGCGAGCAGCTCCTCGTCGGGTCGCTCCCCCGCGCCGACGATCACCGTCGCCGACGGCGCCGCCCCGTCGAGGACGGGCGACGCGCATCCCTGGAGCACGGCCGCCACCGCGCATGCGGTGAGCACTGTCGCCGCGACCGGCCGGGTCGGTCTCGATTCGTTCGCCACGGCGGCCATTGTCGCCCACCGGGCTCCTGCCACCCGCGCCTGCCCACCCCCGGCCTCCCCGGACTCCCAACCGACAGGACGCCGAACGCCCCGGTCCGGAACCCTTGTGCGGTTCGGATCGGGGCGTTCGGTGCGATCTCGCCGGGAGCGAATCCCTAGTCGGCGACACCTTCGGCCTTCGCCGCGGCCGCGACGGCCTCGGCGACGGCGGGTGCCACACGCGGATCGAGCGGGCTCGGGACGATCTTGTCCGCGGCCAGTTCGTCACCGACGACCGAGAGGATGGCCTCGGCGGCGGCGAGTTTCATGCCCTCGGTGATGCGGCGGGCACCGGCGTCGAGCGCCCCCTTGAACACACCGGGGAAAGCCAGCACGTTGTTGATCTGGTTCGGGAAGTCGCTGCGACCCGTCGCGACGATCGCGGCGTGCTTGTGGGCGATGTCGGGGTGGATCTCCGGATCCGGGTTCGACATCGCGAAGATGATGGAGTCGTCGGCCATCGTCGCGACGATCTCCTCGGGCACGGTGCCCGACGACACGCCGAGGTAGACGTCGGCGCCGTCGAGCGCCTCGGTGATGCCGCCCTTGCGGCCCTCGGGGTTGGTGCGGGCGGCCAGGTCGGTCTTGATCTCGCCGAGATCGGTGCGGTCGGCGGAGATGATGCCCTTCGAATCGAGCACCACCACGTCACGCGCACCGGCGGCGAGCAGGATGTTGGTGCACGCCACGCCGGCAGCGCCGGCGCCGGAGATCACGATGCGCAGGTCGGCGATGTCGCGTCCCTGCACCTTCAGCGCGCCCTTGAGTGCGGCCAGGGCGACGATCGCGGTTCCGTGCTGGTCGTCGTGCATGACGGGGCAGTCGAGCGCCTCGATGACGCGCTTCTCGATCTCGAAGCAGCGCGGGGCGGAGATGTCCTCGAGGTTGACGGCACCGAAGGACGGACGCAGCCGGACGAGGGTCTCGACGATCTCGTCGGGATCGGTGGTGTCGAGCACCAGCGGAATGGAGTTCAGGCCGGCGAACTTCTTGAACAGCGCCGACTTGCCCTCCATCACGGGCAGCGAGGCGCGGGCGCCGATGTTGCCGAGACCGAGGACCGCGGTGCCGTCGGACACGACGACGACCAGGCGGTTCGTCCAGGTGTACCGGTCGACCAGGGTCTCGTCGGCAGCGATGGCGCGGCAGACCCGGGCGACACCGGGGGTGTACGCGATGGACAGATCGCGCTGGTTCTCGAGCGGCGCGGTCAACTCGACCGAGAGCTTGCCGTCGACGTGACCCGAGAAGATCTCCTCGTCCGTCAACTCGAGCTTCTGAGGGGTAGGTGCATCAGACACAATTGACACGATGACACTCCTGCGTGTGCCGAGTCGACCTCTGGACTCGGTGGCTGCGAAAACACCGCAGTCCCATGCATTTCACATCGATCCATGCATCGAGTCTGCAGCGCTTCGCCAAGGACATTGGTTGAAGCTTCCGGGCGCGATCACGACTGCCGCTGTACAAGGTTGTACGGCTTCCGGAACGTGATGGAGCCGGGGCGGGTGGCCCTGGCATCGAGCCCTGGGTGATCGAGCCCCGGGTGGGTCTGCCATCCTTCGTCCGAGTCCGGGGTATTCCGGCTTTCGGATTGCCGTAAGTTTGCCACCTTCGCAGAGGAACAATCAAATCGGCATCGATTGCGAAGGTCTCACGGTTTTGTCGTCTCACCTGTGAGTTTACGTGCCGGGACCACGGCCCCGACGGCACATCGACACGAATTTCCGCAGTTACACGACGGCTACCGGCGGGTAGCGGTGATGGCACTCGGAGCCGTCATCCCCACCACTGGGTGAGCAACAGAATCGATGCAGTGAAGATCACCACAGCACTCGACAGGAGAGCCGCGCCACCGGACCGGCGATCCGCCGTCACCTGCGCGATCAGGGCCACGAGCGAGGCAACGACGTGCGCGGCCACCGCGGTGGTCCCCGGACCGGGAAAACCGCGGTCGCCGGCCAGGTACTGGGCCCCGCACACCACGGCGGTCAGGACCAGCACCGCACCACACACCACACCCGAGATCGCGCGCGCGGCGCGGACCGGCAGGCTCGACCGGCGCGGCGATGCGACGTCGTAGGGATAGGAGTGGTACCCGTCGTCCACGTAGTACGGCTCGTCGTACTCACTGGCGTAGTAGTTTTCGTCGTTCCACGACCCGTGCCCCTCGTCCGGGTATCGCGCACCCCGCCGCCTCATCCCGCGATCACCTCCACGCCGGTCGCGCGGTCGAGCAGCGCCTCGTAGGCCGCCGGAGCGGTGGTGAAACTGCCGAGCCTCACGTCCTTGTTGTCGCCGTGATAGTCGGACGATCCCGTGACGACCACCCCGAGCGACCGTGCGAGATCGTGCATCGTCCGCACGTCCTGCTCACTGTGGTCGGGATGATCGGCCTCGACACCGCCGAGTCCGAGTTCGGCGAGTTCCTCGATGTGATCGAGCGCGAGGAGCCGCCCGCGAGAACGCGCCCGGGCGTGCGCCACCACCGGCACACCGCCCGCGGCCGTCACCATCTTCACCGCGTCGACGAGCGGGGTGTCGGCCTTCGGTACGTAGTAGCGACCGCGCGGGGACAACAGCTCGGTGAAGGCATCGGCGACCGTGGGCACCACACCGGCGGCGACGAGCGCCCGCGCCAGATGTGGCCGGCCCGCGGCCGGACCCGCCTCGGCGAGCACCGCGTCGACGTCGATCGGCAGACCGTCGGCAGCCATCCGCACACCCATGGCCCGGATCCGCGACACCCGTTCGCCCCGGAGCCGCTCGAGTTCGGCCACGAACACCGGGTCGTGCGGGTCGAACAGATAGGCCAGCAGGTGCACGGCGACCGGGGCGCCGTCCTCTCCGCGACCCGTGCAGGACATCTCCATCCCCCGGACGAGACGCAACCCCGCCGGCAGAGCCGTCGCGGCCTCGTCCCACCCCGCGGTCGTGTCGTGATCGGTCAGGGCCACCACGTCCAGACCCGCCCGGGCCGCGGCGCGGACCAGGTCGGCGGGAGCGTCGGTACCGTCCGATGCGGTCGAATGGGTGTGGAGATCGATACGCACGCCCCCAGTCTGTCAGGTCGGCGGGCTAGCATGACGACGCGACCGGCCGCGCCGCAGCGGCATGCCGTGAGGAAGGACAACATGCCGCACCAGCCTTCTCGTGCCCCTCGTCGCGGCCCCACTCCCCCGGCACTCACCGAACGAGCGGTGATCGACTGCGCGGTCTATGTCGACGGGCACCGGCTGCCCGGCCGCTACACCCACACCGAGGCGGTCGCAGAGGTGCACCGGCGCGGCACCGGATTCGTGTGGCTCGGGCTGCACCATCCCGACGAACGGCAGATGGCGAGCGTCGCACATACCTTCGGACTCCACGAACTGATGGTCGAGGACGCCGTCCACGCCCATCAGAGACCGAAACTCGAGCGTTACGACAACGTGCTGTTCCTGGTGCTGCGCACCGTCAGCTACATCGAGCACGAGTCGGTGGCGACCACCAAGGACATCGTCGAGACCGGCGAGATCATGTTGTTCACGGGCCCCGACTTCATCGTGAGCGTGCGGCACGGCGACCATTCGGAACTGTCGCAGGTGCGCAAGCGCCTCGAGCGGGATCCCGACCGTCTGGCCCGCGGTCCGGCGGCCGTGCTCCACGCGATCGCCGACCACGTGGTCGACTCCTATCTCGCCGTCACGACGGCCGTACAGCCCGACGTCGACGACATCGAAGAGCTCGTGTTCACCCCCGACACGCGGATCGCGGTCGACCAGATCTACATGCTCAAGCGCGAGATCGTGCAGTTGCGCCGGGCCGTCGTTCCGCTCGCCGAACCGCTGCAACAGCTCATCCGGGCGCCGGGCAACCCGATCCCGAAGGACGTCCGACGATACTTCCGCGACGTCGCCGACCACCACACGACGGTGTCCGACCGCATCGCCGCCTTCGACGAAACGCTCGGCACGCTGCTCGACGCGGCGATCGCGAAGGTCACCGTGCAGCAGAACACCGACATGCGCAAGATCTCCGCGTGGGTCGCGATCGCCGCCGTTCCGACGATGATCGCCGGGATCTACGGCATGAACTTCGATCGCATGCCGGAACTGCACTGGGAGTACGGCTACTACGTCGTGCTCGCCGCGATCGTCACGATCACCGTGGGACTGTTCGTCACCTTCAGGCGCAACAACTGGTTGTGACGACCGAACTCGACAGCTCTGCGACGCCCACCACACGGCCGGCGCGATCGCCGCGGCGCCACGTGCTCGTCGTCGCCCTCGTGCTGATCCTGTTGCAGACGATCCTCCGGACCGTGGTGGCCGCGACCGGCGAGTTCTACTGGGACGACCTGATCCTCGTCGGCCGGGCGGGGTCGTATCCGCTGCTGTCCGACGCATTCCTGCGGTACGACCACGACGGTCACCTGATGCCCGCCGCCTTCCTCGTAGCGGGGATCGCCACGGCCGTCGCGCCGTTGGCATGGTGGCCGGCGGCGGCCTCGCTCGTGATCGGGCAGTTGCTCGCATCGCTGGCGGTGCTACGGGTGCTCTGGTTGCTGCTCGGTCCGCGACGCGCCCTGTGGGGACCGCTGCTGTTCTACCTCCTCACCCCGCTGACCCTGCCGGCCTTCGCCTGGTGGGCCGCCGCGCTCAACGCGCTGCCACTGCAGGCAGCGCTGGCCTGGGTCGCGGGAGATGCGCTGCAGTACAGCAGGACCGGGCGACGACGCCATCTCGTGAGCGCACTCGTCGTCACCGTGGTTGCCCTGCTGTTCTTCGAGAAGTCCGTCCTCGTTCCGTTCGCCGCCTTCGCGACGGTCGCGCTCGCGTCCCACGTCGACGGACTCGCGCGACCGGTCCGCCGCACCTGGGCGCGGGCGCGCCCGCTGTGGCTCGCGTCGGCGGCCGTGCTGGTCGGCTGGGCGCTCTGTTACACGGCGGTGGTCGAATCCCGGTTCGGAGTTCCGCCGTGGTCGATGGTGGCCGGGTTGACCCATCACGGGCTGTCCTACGGGCTGCTGCCGTCGCTGCTGGGTGGTCCGTGGGGGTGGGAGCGGTGGAACCCGAGCCCGCCGTGGGCCGATCCCCCGGTCGTGCTCGTCGTCGTCGGGTGGTTCGCCGTCGCACTCGCGGCGGGGTGGAGTGTGCGCCGGCGCCGGCGGACGGGCCCGGTGTGGATCGCGGTGATCGCCTACATGCTGGCGTCGCTCGCGGCGATGATCAGTACCCGCTTCGGCCCGGAGACCACCTACGAACTCGCGCGCACACTGCGCTACTTCGCCGACTCGGCCGTGGTCGTCGCGATCGCCGCGGCGCTGATCCTGCGCGCCCCGCGGCGGGGCACGACGAGCCACCCTCGCGCCGTGCGTGCGACCGCCTGGACCTGCGCGGCCGTGTTCACCGCCGGCTCGCTGTGGTCGACCGTCACGTTCGCGCGCAGCTGGTCGGACAACCCGACCGGCGACTATCTCGGGGCGGCGAAGGCTGCGCTGACCGCCCGGCCCGACGACACCGTGCTCGACCATCCGGTGTCGGTGTGGATCCTGCTGCCGGTCACCTATCCGCACAACCTGGTGGGATCCGTCTTCTCCGCGCTGCCGGACCGGTCCGACGTCCGCGATTACACGACCGACCTGTGGGTCCTCGACGATCGCGGACACCGCGCACCCGCCGAGCTGCTGCCGCTGCGGTCCGTCCCGCCCGGTCCCGAGCCGGACTGCGGCCGTCTCGTCACCGCCGACGCCGTCACGGCCCTTCCGCTCGACTCCCCCGCGGGCGACTGGGAATGGACGGTGCAGGTGAACTACCGGGCGTCCGCCGACGGCACGATCGATCTCGGTTTCCCCGGCCACGACTCCGTCACGGTTCCCGTCACCGAAGGGCTCGGCACGGTGTACGTCCGCGTCTCCGGAGACGGGTCGGCGTTGCAGGCGCGCTCGTCCACACCCGGCACCACCGTGTGTCTCGGTGGCGGATCGCTCGGGGTCGTCGTCCCGCAGGGCTGACAGCCGAGCGGCTCAGGCCGTGTCCAGGATCCGCACGTCGTGCGTGTCGGCCCCCGGAGCCGCGAAGTTCAGCAGGCGCATGCCTTCGGCCTCGAGCGCCGACCGGCCGGACGCGGTGATCGTCCGCCACGGCGTCATCTCCACGGTGGCGGTGGTCCGGCCGTTCATCACGCGGGCACTGCCCGCGACCGTGCCACCGACGAGAAGCAACGGCGCGATGATCCCGTTCCGCGTCATGATCCGCGTGCGGTCCTCATCCGAGACGAATCGGGTGCGATCGGAATGCGAGAGCAGCACGTTGTCGAACGGCGCGAGGATGCGCACCGGGGCAGGGATCGACGGGTCGGGTCGCGGCGCGTCGGGAAGGTCGAACAGTTCCGCCCCGCGCTCGTCCCGGAACACCACGAGCTGTGGGCGGAGCCGATCGACGATCTCGCCGAGCCGGGTCAGGCCGCACCAGGCCTGTGCGTCCTGGACACTCGCGGGACCGAAGGCGGCCAGATACCGCAGGATCAGCCGATCGGGACCGGGAAGCACGGGCGGCGGGCCCACGTACTCGTCGAGGTGCGCCAGGCGCGGCTGTCCGGATCGCCCCCACAGCCCGCGCGGCGGCACCTGCACGAGCGGGAGCAGGCACCGCACCGCATGGGACAACGCGGCCGGATCCTGATCCGGGAACCGTTCGGCGAGCAGCGGGCGCAGTTCGGCCTGACTCCTCGGAGTGCCCGCCAGCAGCTCCCGGGCAACCGACACGAGCGCGGTCCTGTCGAGACCGTCGAGCCCGGCCCGGTGGGCCCTGTTCGCGTCGACACCCCGGTCGAGCACCGGTTGCACCCACGGACGCAGCGCGTGCGCGTCGGCGCCGGAGACCGCGAACACCGTGCCGCGCATCAACGCGATCCGGACCACCGCACGCGACTCCAGCAGGTCCGACAACGCCTCGGGCCGGAAATTCCGTATGCGGGTCCACAGGGCGAAATACGGTGCGAGCGGTGCCTGGGCCTGCAGTCCCAGCAGGTGCTCGATCATCGTCAGGGCATCCGTGCTGCTCCGTCGCAGCAGGTGCTGGCGGGCGAGCGTGGCGCGTCCGAGCGCGCGGTCGGTGAGAACCGGGGCGGTCACAGACGTGCTTGCGCCCGGCGCGGGTCGCTCAGGTCGATGCCTGCTTCCTCCCACGCCTCGCGCAGCGCCTCGGTTCCCTTCAGCCGCTTCCATGCCGCTTCGGTACCGGTGATCGGGCGGGCCTCGAAGAAGTGGACCGGGTCGGAGGGCTCGGGCAGTTCCAGCGACGGCACGTCGGCCGTCTCGAGCAACACCGCGGTGAACGGAGCGCCCGGCCACAGCGGCTCACCGAGATCGAGCAGCGCGTCGTCGGTGAGGACCACGCCCTCCACGGCGGGCAGCGCAGCGAGCACCGCGAGCGTGCGATGGGCCCCGGCGGTGATGCCCTCGTTGTCGCGCAGGCTCAGCAGCAGTTCGGCGCGTGGTCCGCGCGTCGGGTCGGCCACCATGTCGGTCGGATCGCCCATCGGATGCCGCGAGCACCCCAGAGTGGCGTACCGCAGGAGCTCTGCACCACGGAAGCGGAGGACCTCGATCGGTTCGAGACCGAGGAAGGTCACCGACGCCGATTCCGGCTCCGGATCCCCCGGCACGGTCAGATGCTCGGCGAGGTGGCTGCGAACTGCGGGGAGTACTGCGTCGGTCACTCCTGCAATGTAACCCCCGCCCCGCACATGCGGTTCCCACCCGCACCTCCGCACTGCCCGGTACCGTCGAAGCGTGGCTCGCGACACCGGTTTTCCGGTCTCCGACGCCGGTGACGATTTCGCCCGGCAACGCCGGCGCGCCGAGTACGCCCGGCTGATCGCATGGCTGCGCCGCGAACCGGCCGACATCAACACCGTGCTGCCCTTCGACGACGTCGTCGCCGCACTCGGACGCCTCGGCGAACGACGACTCGGGCTGCAGATCATCGAGGTCGCCTCGATCGTGGGCAGCGTCGACCGCGCAGACGATTTCGACCGCCGTTTCCGCCCCACCTCGGCACGCCTGCGCGCCCGGTGGGAACGCATCGCGGCCGCGCGGCGGCGCGGCGAGGCCATGCCCCCGATCTCCGTGTACCGGGTGGGACCGATGCATTTCGTGCAGGACGGGCACCACCGTGTGTCCATCGCCTACGCGCAGGGCGACCGCACCATCGACGCCTACGTCACCGAGATCACCACGAAGGTGCCCGCGGAGGGCATCACCGCCCGTCCCGATCTCGTGCGCAAGGACCACTTCAGGATGTTTCTCGGCCGCGTTCCCCTGCACGGCGCGGCCCAGGACACGATCCGCGTGTCCGACCCGTGGGGATACGCCGAACTGGCCGAGGCCGTCGAGGCGTGGGGTTTCCGCTTGATGCAGGATCTCGGCGAGTACCTCACCCGCGAGGAGGTCGCGCGGCGCTGGTACGAGGAGGAATTCGTCCCCGTCGTCGCGATGGCCCGGGAAGCGGGGATGTTGCGCTCACGCACCGACGCCGAGGTGTACCTGTGGATCGCGAGCGAACGCTACCGCCTGGTGCGGCGGCACGTGTGGAGCGAGGAGATCGTCGACGAACTCCGGACCCGCGCGCCCCGCTGACCGACGAGTTCGGTGGATCCGACCCCGTATCGCGGGGGCGGAGCCACCGAAGTCCGTCTTGTCAGAGGGTGACGTTCGCTCCGGTGTCCTGATCGAACAGCGCGATCTTCGCCGGGTCGAACCACAACTGCACGGTCCTGCCCTTCGCGGCCTGCGACTCCACGGACAACCGCGCGACCAGCGATTCCGCCGACATGTCGGCGCCCGCGTCGGCGGCGAGTTCGTCGAGATCCTTCGACTGCACGCCCGGACCCTCGGCCGTGAAGTACGCGAACTTGTCGGATCCCATGGACTCGAGCACGTCGACCTCCGCGGAGAAGGTCACGCCCGCTTCCCGCTGGGTCGGGTCGAGCAGGTCGGCATCTTCGAAGTGCTCCGGACGGATACCGACGATTACCTCGCGCGACGGATTGTTGCGGCGCACGACCTCCCACCGCTCGTCGGGAAGCCGGAACTCCCCGAACGAGGTACGGACCGAACCGTTCTCGATCTGTCCCGGAACGAAGTTCATCGACGGCGACCCGATGAAGCCGGCGACGAACAGGTTCTTCGGGTGGTCGTACAGGTCCTGCGGCGCGCCGACCTGCTGCACGAGCCCGCCGCGCATCACGACGACGCGGTCGCCGAGCGTCATCGCCTCGGTCTGGTCGTGGGTGACGTACACCGTCGTGGTGCCGAGACGTTTCTGCAGGCGCGCGATCTCGGTGCGCATCTGCACGCGCAGTTTGGCGTCGAGGTTCGACAGCGGTTCGTCCATGAGGAAGGCCTTGGGGCTGCGCACGATCGCACGTCCCATGGCCACGCGTTGCCGCTGACCGCCCGACAGGTTGGCGGGCTTCCGGTCGAGATGCTGTGTGAGGTCGAGGATCCGGGCCGCTTCGTCGACTTTTCTGGTGATCTCGTCCTTGGGCACCTTCGCGAGGGTGAGCGGGAACGCGATGTTGTCGCGCACCGACATGTGCGGATACAGCGCGTAGGACTGGAAGACCATCGCGATGTCGCGGTCCTTCGGCGCCCGCTCGTTCACCCGCTCCCCCGCGATGCGCAGTTCGCCGTCGGAGATGTCCTCGAGACCGGCGATCATGTTGAGCGTGGTGGACTTTCCGCAGCCCGACGGGCCGACGAGAATGATGAACTCGCCGTCGGAGATCTCGAGATCCACGTCGCTGACGGCTTTCGCGCCGTCCGGATATTCCTTCGTCACCTTGTCGAGCACGATCTCGGCCACGGTAGTCACCCCTTCACTGCGCCGGAGGTCAGTCCGGCCACGATTCGACGTTGGAAGATCAGGACGAACACGATGATCGGAATCGTGATGACCACGGCGGCCGCCGCGATCGATCCGGTCGGTTCCTCGAACTGCGATGCGCCCGTGAAGTTCGCGATCGCGGCCGGCGCGGTGATGGACCGCTCGGTGGAGGTCAGCGAGATCGCGAACAGCAGGTCGTTCCAGCAGAAGATGAACACCAGGATCGCCGCCGTGATGATGCCCGGAGCCGCGAGCGGAGCCACCACCTTGCGGAACGCCTGGCCCGGTGTCGCGCCGTCCATCTTGGCGGCCTTCTCGAGCTCCCACGGGATCTCCTTGAAGAAGGCCGACAGGGTGTAGATCGCGAGCGGCAGCGAGAAGGTGATGTACGGCAGGATCAGCGCCGCCCACGTGTCGAACAGTCCGAGTCCGCGCATGATCTCGAACAGCGGGCTGACGAGGGAGATCTGGGGGAACATCGCGATGAGCAGTGCCACTCCCACCAGGAGCTTCTTACCGGGGAAATCGAGCCGGGCGATCGCGTAGGCCGCCATCGTCCCGAGGAGCACGGCGATGACGGTGGCGATCAGGCCGATACCGATGGAGTTGATCAGGGCGCTGGTGAACGCGTCGGTGCGGAAGATCCCGCGGTAGTTGTCGAGTGTCCACTGCTGCGGGATGAAGCGACCGTCCTGGATGGTGCCGGGCGGTTTGAACGACAGGCTCGCGATCCACAGCACCGGAACGAGTGCGTAGAGCAGGACGACGAGGTTCACCGCCGACCACGACAGGGTCCGTTTCCTGGTCTCGGCCATCATCGGCCCCCTTCGTCCGAGCCGGGTGCGGACGCACCGAACAACGTGATGAACACGAACGCGATGATCGCGACGCACAGGAAGATCAGGACGCTGATCGCCGATCCGATCCCGAGGTTGAAGGCCCGGAACAGGTTGTCGTAACCGAGGATCGACACCGACCCGGTGCCGTTGGAACCGCGGGTGAGGACGTAGATGTTGTCGAAGATGCGGAAGGCGTCGAGTGTGCGGAAGAGCAGGGCCACCAGGATCGCCGGTTTCATCAACGGCACGATGATGCGCACCAGGCGCGTCCACGCCCCGGCGCCGTCGACCTGCGCGGCCTTGAGCAGATCGTCGGGGACGAGCGCGAGACCGGCGAGGAGCAGCAACGCCATGAACGGCGTGGTCTTCCACACCTCGGCGAGCACGATGATCGCCAGGGACGGGATCTGGTCGGTGAGTGGGGCACTGCCGTCGGGGAGCAGATTCGCGAGATAGCCCGTGCCCGGGGTCCACGCGTAGTACCAGCTGTACGCGGCGGCGACGGTGACGATGCCGTACGGGATCAGCACCACCGTGCGCACGACGCCCTTCCCGACGATGGTGCGGTGCATGACCAGTGCGATCGCCAGGCCGAGCACGAACTCGATCGCGACGGAGACGAGGGTGACGAGCGAGGTGACGATGAAGGCCTGCCACCAGAATCCGTCGCTCAGCACCGCGACGTAGTTGGACAGTCCGACGAAGCGGCGTTCGTCGGGGAAACGCAGATCGTAGCGTTGCAGGCTGAGCCAGACGGCGTAGCCCACCGGGTAGGCCGTCACGGCGAGCATCACGATCGCCGCGGGTGCGACGAGCATGAGGCCGAGGCGGCGTTCGGCTTTCTTCCCCTCGGACAGCGCCACTTTCGTCCTGGGCGACGATTCCTCTGGGGTCTCGTCGGTCGGCTTCGATTCGACGGCGGTCACGGGATCAGTCCTTCCGAGTTGACCGCCTTGCGCACCTGCTCGGCGAGTTCCTCGACGGTGCGGGGCGGATCGATCTGGTCGACCGGGTTGAGGGTGGCGGTCACCAGTGTCGAAATGCTCTGGTAGGCAGGTGAAGCGGGACGCACCGCGGCGTTCTCGAGACCGGCGCGGACCTCGCGCCAGGCCGGATAGGCCTCCTGGAAGGCCGGATCGTCGTAGAGCGCCGCGAGTGTCGGCGGGACACCGCCACCGATGGCGTTGTTGCGCTGGTTCTCCTCGTTGCGCAGGCACTGCATCGCTTCGAACGCGAGATCCGGGTGGGTGCTCGTACGGGCGACGCCGATGTTGAAACCGCCGATGGTGACCTGGGCGGGCTCACCGGGGATCACCGAAGGATACGGTGCGGGAAGGAAATTCTGTTCCCCGTCGACGGTCAGGACCGTGTTCCCGGTGTCCTGCGAGGTGACGTTGCCGTTGTCGTCGACGAACGGGAGAGCATCCTTGTTCTCGATGATGCCCGGGAGCACGAACGGCCAGTTCACCTGGAACGCCGTGCGCCCGCTCTCCATGCCGAGGCGGACGGCCGCCTCGTCGGCCTGGTTCAGGGAAGGATCGGCGCCGGGCGCCGTCGCGACGCGCTTCATGATGTCGAGCGCGGTCACCGCCGCGTCGTTGTCGGTGAGCGTGACGGTGACCCCGTCCTCACCGACCACCGAGCCTCCGGCACTCGAGAGCAGGGTGTTGAACCACACCATGAGTCCCTCGTACTGCCGGCCCTGCACACCGATCCACGACGGGCGGCCCTCCTCGGCGAGTCCGCTCGCGATGCCGATCATCTCGTCCCACGTCTCCGGAGGTTTCCCGTCCGGCATGAGATCCTTTCGGTACCAGAGCAACTGGGTGTTGGTGTTGAGCGGGGCGGCGTACAGCCGGTCCTTCCAGGTCGCCGATTCGAGCGGGCCCTCGAGGGTGCCCTCGGAGACCGCGGCGGCCACGTCGTCGGGCAGCGGCAGCGCCCATCCGGCCTCGGCGAACTCGGCCGTCCACACGACGTCGAGGGTCATCAGGTCCAGACCCGGATCGTTGCCGGTCAGCCGCCTCGCCAACTGCAGTCGCTGGTCGTCGGCGTTCTTCGGAAGTGTCCTCTGCTCCACCCGATACCGGCCCCCGGCCGCGGCGGTACACGCTTCGGCGGCCTGCGCGTACTGCTCGGCACCGTCGGCGGCCGTGTAGAAGGACAGGACCACGCCCTCCTCGTCGCTGCCGCACGCGGCCAGACCCGATGCCAGGAGCACCGCGGCCGCAGAAGCCGTGACCGCCCGGCTCACCCGCCGTCTCGTGCGCGTTCGTCTCATGCGCGACTCCGCTCCATCGGGGACCCTCGTGATCCGACGATAACGCCCGTACCGGCCAGCCGTAGCAAAACGAGCGGGGCGTACTGGCGGAGCGATTTCGGCGCGCCGGAGCGATCAGAAGGACGTGCCCGCGAAGGGCGCGTTCGGCCAGGAGAACAGCAGGTCGGCGGTGTCGACGGCCTCGGGCCGCCGCACCCGGACACGCCCTGCGGCGGCCATCCGACTCCAGCCGGGCCGGCCGAGGAGGAGCGCACCGAGGTCGGCGATGTCCACCGCGAGATCGGCCGGTCCGGTGGTACGCACCGCGCCGCCGGCGGAGATCTCGACGACGCCGGCATTGTCGGTGAGCACGGGATCGGACACCTCGACGGTCACCGACCCCGAGCCCCGGTAGCGCCGCGCCGACAGCGCCCGATCGAGGTCGAGGATGCGCAACCACGTCTCGTCCGAGACCGAACGGAACTGCACCGCACGCGCGTCGCCGAGGACGAGCGGCATCGGATCGTCCTGCGGAAGAGCCGTGAACCGCAGCGTGTCGACCAGATCGAGGCCGAGCAGGAAACGGAGCAGACCGGCATACGCCTCGGGTGACGGGGCGAAGAAGTCGTCGACCACGACGGTGCGGTTGCGGCTGGTGAACCACGCCTGCGTGTCGACGGGGTGGTACCGGACGAAGCCGTCCTCCTGCCCCGGCTCACCGTGTACCGCCACGTACATCGGATCGGTGAGCGAGTCGGCGCGCCACCGGCGCGAGTTCCACCAGTACTCCGACCGGTCGATCGCGCCCGGACGCGAGGGCAGGTGACGGGAATGTATCTGCGCCAAGACATCCCATGCATCCGGATAGGCGAGCAGGCGCACCGGCCCGGAGTCGGGCACGCCGGGACGCAGCGTGGCGCGATGCACGTCGACGTCGACGGACACCGAGGTCGACGCGACCCCGTAGCCGAACCGGCCGTAGATGGTCGCTTCCGAGGCACGCAGCGTCGCGAGGACCTCACCGCGGTCCCGCGCGTCGCTCAGCTGCCGGTGCACGAGTCCGGAGATCACGCCGCGACGCGTGTGCGTGGGCAGCACACCGATGTGGGTGACCGCCGCGTGCGGAACCCGGGCGCCACCGGGCAGGGTCAACTTCCCACTCGTGGCGTCGACGGTGCCGACGAGCATGCCGTCGAGGAAGGCACCCCAGGTGCGACCGGCCTCGAGATAGTCGTTCACCGTCCCGTCGGGAACCTCCGGCCACGACGGCAGTCCCACCATCGCTGTCCGGAACAGCGCCGACGCCTCCCGCAGTTCGGCTTCCGACTCCAGAACTCTGATCTCCGGTTCCGTTCGTTCACCCATGGAACGACACTATCGACAGCGAACCCGGGACGCGGGCGAAAGGCCGTGACGTTCGGTACACCGGCGCGGGCGGGTAGGTTTCCACCGTGCGACGCGAGTGGGATCCAGCAGACACCGGGGTGCTGCAGCTGCCCTCGGGCCGACTCGTGCGCGGACGCGGGATACGTCGTCCGGAGCTCGACGAGCCGTTTCCCGACTTCGGGGTGTATCTCCTCGCGCGTCCACCGGCGCCGTTCGACTGGGAGTCGCGGTGGATCCACTGGCCCGACTTCCGCACGCCGCGCGACCCGGAGGACGCCCACGCCGTCCTGTACGAGGCGTGGATCCGGGCGGGACGGCAACGGGTGGAG
The DNA here is from genome assembly GCF_048957735.1 of Rhodococcus sp. As11. Classification (NCBI taxonomy): domain Bacteria; kingdom Bacillati; phylum Actinomycetota; class Actinomycetes; order Mycobacteriales; family Nocardiaceae; genus Rhodococcus; species Rhodococcus sp. As11. Next base: position 196,619 of record NZ_JARDJE010000006.1, on the reverse strand, counting down.
ATCGCGTGCGGGCGTGGGCGCGGCCGGACCGGCACCGCACTGGCATGCCTCGCCGTGTTCGACGGCCTCTCCCCCGACGAAGCCGTCGACTTCGTGCGCCGCCACTACCATCCGCGCGCGGTCGAGACGCCCTGGCAGCGCCGGTTCGTCGCGCGGACGAAGACCTGACCGCTCAGTTCTTCGTCCGCGCCAGATGCGCTTCCGCGGCCGAGACGGCGCGTTCGGCGGCCACCACCCGTTTCTTCGCCTCGGCCGCGGCACGACGCGCGAAGGTGCGCTGCTGCTCGGCGTGTTCGAGCTTCGCCCGCAGATCGGCGACCTCGTCTTCGTGGCGGGCCAGTTCCCGCTCCGCTGTCGCCGCCCCTTCGCGCGCCTCCTCGGCTGCGCTGCGCGCCGAGTCGAGCGCGGCGGCGGCCTCGTCGATCTGTGCCTCCCGAGCGGCCCGCTCGGCATCCTCGTGCTTTCCCGCCTTCTCGCGCGACGACGCCGTCCGGTCTTCCTCGTCCTTCCGGTCGGACCCGCCGCGGACGACCGTGAGCGGCATCGCGGACAGGTCGCCGAAACCGTCCGACTCGACGATCGCGTCGAGACGGCCCTGGCGGACCTGATCACCGATATCGGGATCCGAGAGCGCCGCGTTGAGGGTGCGTCCGACCTCCCGCAGGGCGCTCTCCGATGCGCTGCGGCCACGGTCGGCGGCGAGCCGTCCGGCATCGCGTTCGAGCGCGGCGACCACCCGGCGCCGCTGCTCGGAGAGTGTCCGCATCTCGCTGCCGGACAGTCGGCGCTGCGCGGTGCGCAGAGCCGCTCCGATGTCGAGCAGCGCGGCGAGTTCGTCGGCCCGTTCGCGCGCGAGCAGGTTGACCATCCAGGCCGCGACCGTCGGTTTGCGCAGCCGGCCGATGGCCACCGTCAGTTCGCGGTCGCCCGCTTCACGTGCCTGCGCCGCGAATTCGGAGCGGGCCGCCACGAAGTCGCCTGGGTCGAGGCCGTAGAGGGCGTCGGCCACCGAATCGAGATCGGGCATGGAATCGACAGTAGTGGCGCGGGGCAGGCCGCGACGAGTCTCGTCCTCGGCGGACTCGTGACCACCGGACGATCAGATCGCGAGCTTGGCGAGGATGTCGCGCGCCTTCTCGGCGGTGGGCGGCTGGCACAGCACGTCGTAACGGCCGGCGACGAGCTGCATGGTGGACGAGAAGTCGCGCTGGCCGCGGGTCGCGGCGTACGGGATGGTCGCCGAGATGAGCCCGAAGACGATGCCGCCGACCAGACCGACGAGCAGCGGGCCGAGGAAGTCGGTGGAGAAGATGCCGAGCAGCAGACCGAAGAAGACGCCGAGCCACGCGCCCGAGACGATGCCGCCGCCGATCACCTTCGGCCACGTGAGCCGCCCGGTGACCCGCTCGACCTGCATGAGATCGACACCGACGATCGTGACGTCCTCGACCGAGAAGTTCTGGTCGGCGAGATGGTCGACCGCGCGCTGCGCCTCGACGTAGGTCGGGTACGAACCGACGGGCCAGCCCGTGGGAGGGGTCGGCAGACCGGGTACCTGGCGACCGGGTCCGAGGGGATTCGTCATGTCGTTCGGCTCCTTCGCGATACGCGCCGACCGTCGCGGCGCGGCGCCGGTCCCCATTCTGCCTCGACGAGGACCGGCTCGCCGCACTGGTTCGCCCGATATGTTCTTTTTACCGGTCGTCCCGATCAGGAGGCCGGCGGCTCGAACTTCTGCGTGCGCTGCAGCCCGGCGGCACGGCCCTTCGCGGAGATCACGAGAGCCATCTTCCGGCTCGCCTCGTCGATCATCTCGTCGCCGAGCATCGCGGCACCGCGGGCGCCGCCCTCGGCGGAGGTGTGCCATTCGTAGGCGTCGAGGATCATCTCGGCCTTGTCGTAGTCCTCCTGGCGAGGACTGAAGACCTCGTTGGCCGCATCGATCTGGCTCGGATGCAGCACCCACTTGCCGTCGAAGCCCAGCGCGGCGGTGCGCTGCGCCGACCGGCGGAAGGCGTCGACGTCGCGGATCTGGAGGTAGGGACCGTCGATGGCCTGCAGCCCGTGGGCACGCGCCGCCATGAGGATCGTCATGAGGATGTGGTGATAGGCGTCGCCGACGTCGTAACCCTCGGGCTGCTCACCGACGACGAGAGTGCGCATGTTGATGCTCGCCATGAAGTCGGCCGGGCCGAACACGAGCGTCTGCACACGAGGGCTCGCCGTCGCGATCTCGTCGATGTTCGTCAGCCCGAGGGCGTTTTCGATCTGCGGTTCGATGCCGATCCGCCCCACCTCGAGACCGTGGGCCTTCTCGACCTGCGTGAGCAGCAGGTCGAGCGCCTTCACGTGACTCGCGTCGGGCACCTTCGGCAGCAGGATCGCGTCGAGGTTCGCCCCGGCACCACCGACGACCGTCGCGACGTCGAGATAGGTCGCGTCCGTGGTCCAGTCGTTGACCCGCACGACCTTGATCTGGTCGCCCCAGCCGTCCTCGTTCAGCGCTTCGACGATCGTCGTGCGCGCCTGCTCCTTCGCCAGCGGTGAGACGGCGTCCTCGAGATCGAGGAAGATCTCGTCGGCGGGAAGGCCCTTGGCCTTGTCGATCATCTTCCGGCTGCTGCCCGGAACCGCGAGCACCGACCTCCGGGGCCTGAACGAAAACGACATGACCTGACCAGACCTCCGAGTTCCGGGAACAGCGTGGGCACGCTCTAGCCTGACAATCATGGCAGCAGTGAGCAAGGTCTTCGTCGCACGGCTGGCCGGACTGGTCGTACTCGGCCCCGACGGCGAGTCCATCGGCCGCGTCCGCGATGTCGTGCTGACCATCCGCGTCGGACGTCAGCCCCCGCGTGCGCTGGGGCTCGTCGTCGAACTGCCCACCCGCAAACGGATCTTCGTACCGATGTTGCGCGTGACCGCGATCGAGCCGGGGGCGGTCACCCTCGTCACCGGCAACGTGAGTCTGCGCCGGTTCACCCAGCGCCCCTCGGAGGTGCTCGCCCTCGGACAGGTCCTCGATTCCCGTGTGCGGGTCGACGACCCGGAATTGCCGGACCTGATGGGTGTCGACGCCGTCGTGGTGGATCTGGGACTCGAGCTCATGCGCACCCGCGACTGGGTCGTCGCCCGGGTCGCGGTGCGTCGGCATCGCGGCCGGCTCGCGCGCCGCTCCCCCATCCACATCGTGGAATGGCCGCACGTGCACGGACTCACCCAGCAGGCGTTGTCGATGCCCGGACAGGGTGTCGCGCAGTTGCTCCTGCAGTTCGAGGACATGCGCCCGGCGGACGTCGCGAATGCCTTGCGCGACCTGCCGATCAAGAGACGCACCGAGGTGGCCGCAGCGCTCGACGACGAGCGCCTCGCCGACATCGTGCAGGAGCTGCCCGCCGACGACCAGACCGACCTGCTCACCCAGCTCGGCCTCGACCGGGCGGTCGCGGTGCTCGAGGCGATGGATCCCGACGACGTCGCCGACCTCCTCGGTGAGCTGCCCGCCACGGACGCCGAGTCGTTCCTGCAGCGCATGGACCCCGAGGATTCCGAGTCGGTGCGCCGCCTGCTCGAGCACTCGCCCGACACCGCCGGTGGTCTGATGACGCCCGAGCCGGTGGTCCTGACCCCGGCGACCACGGTGGCGGAAGCCCTGGCGCGCGCTCGCAATCCGGACCTGAGTCCGGCCCTGGCGTCGATGGTCTTCGTGGTGCGCCCACCCACGGCGACTCCCACCGGGAAATACCTCGGCTGCGTCCATCTGCAACGATTGCTGCGGGAACCGCCTGCGAGCCTCGTGGGAGGGGTCGTCGACGACGACCTGCCGCGCTTGGCCCCCGACGACGCTCTGACCACCGTCACCCGGTATTTCGCGACCTACAACCTGGTGTGCGGTCCGGTGGTGGACGACGAGGGGCATCTGCTCGGCGCGGTGAGCGTCGACGACGTGCTCGACCATCTGCTGCCCGAGGACTGGCGCGAGGAGGACATCGAGGATGAGTGACCGCAGCACGCAGGGCCGCTCGCGCCTCGAGACCCCCCAGTCGTCGAGGTTCCGGTTCAACTTCGACGCCGAGGCGGTCGGCCGGGTCAGCGAGTCGATCGCGCGGTTCCTCGGAACCGGCCGTTATCTCGCCATCCAGACGATCGTCGTCATCGTGTGGATCGCCCTGAACATCACCGCGGTCGGACTCCAGTGGGATCCCTATCCCTTCATTCTTCTCAACCTGGCCTTCTCGACGCAGGCCGCGTACGCGGCCCCGTTGATCCTGCTGGCGCAGAACCGGCAGGAGAACCGCGACCGCGTGTCGCTGGAGGAGGACCGCGCCCGCGCCGAGCAGACCAAAGCCGACACCGAGTTCCTGGCACGGGAACTCGCGGCCCTGCGACTCGCGGTAGGCGAGGTCGCGACCCGCGACTACCTGCGTCGCGAGCTCGACGATCTTCGCGCCCTGCTGGTCGACGACGAGAACGAGGACGACACCGGCGGCCCGCGTATGCGCGCGCCCCGGCGCTGAAACGCGCGTCGCGCCGGTTGTCCGGCACGACCGGTTGCACACAACCCGACATCCTTCTGTAACCTTCGTCACAACACTCGGAGGGACGACCGGAGGAGGGTGATCGCGTGCGGTGGAAGTTCGCGCTGGCGATGCCGGTGATCGTCGCTGCCGGACTGGCGGCGACGGCGTCGTCGGCGACTGTGGTCGCGGAGACGACGTCCGCCGAGGCGGAGCCCAGCGCGGCTCCCGCGGTCGGCCTGGTCCCGGGCGAGGCGCGCGAGGCGCAGCCGCTGCGCAGCCCGAGCGACCCGCTCGCCCAGCTTCCCCCCGAGGCCGTGACACCGACCGCAGGAGGGGCGGTTCTCGGCGAGGGGCCGCTCGCGATCCCCGAACTCGTCTTCTACGCCTATCGTGCGGCCGAGATGCAGCTGGCCATCGATTCCCCCGAGTGCGGCCTGCCGTGGAACCTGCTCGCCGCCGTCGGACGCCTGAACTCCGGGCACGCGGACGGAGGTCGCATCGACATCCTGGGCACCGTGACCACGCCGGTCGTCACCCCCGAGGGCCTGCTCGGACCGATGCGTCTCGCTCCCTCGGTGTGGGAGCAGTACTCCGCCGACGGCAACGCGGACGGCACCGCCGATCCGCAGAACATCTTCGACGCGACCCTGGCCGCGGGTGCCCGGATGTGCGCGGCGGGCGGAAACCTGCGTGAGCCCGACGGCGAAGCGCGTGCGGTGGCGTCGTTCGATCCGTCTCCCGACTTCCTCGCGAACGTCCGGACCTGGTCGAGTGCGTACGCGAAGGCCGCCGAGGTGGCACCTGCCGACCTCGCGCCGATTCCGGCGCGTCCGGTTCCGAATGCAGCGGATGTAGCGGCACCAGCACCCGCACCTGCTCCGGCCGCACCGCCCCTGCCGTCCGATCCTCCGGCCGAGGAGGCGCCCGCCGGGCAGACCGCCCCGGCCCCGCCACCGATGCCCGGGTTACCCGAGCTCCCCTGCCTGGTCCCCGCCTTCTGCGAGTAACTGCCTTCTGCGGGTGACTCCCGGGCACACCCCGTGATGACGACACGCGCGACGCGCGTGTCGTCATCATTTTCTCTCCCGACGCGCGGTGCGTTCGACCAGCACGGATCGGCTACGTCCCCACGCGTGCACTCCCGTTACATCACAGTTGCGTAACAGAAGAGCATCGAATGCTGTAGCCTCGGCCCGGCACGTAACGGAGGTGTCTCGTTCCGAGGCACCCGAGGGAGGGTTATCCATTGGGCCGCCACGTTAAACCGTCGGATTCGAAGCTTCGGCGAAATTCCGTGATCGCGATGACCGGACTCGTTCCGGTCGGCCTGGTCGCCGCGGCGGCGACCACGGCGGGTGCGTCGCCGCGAGCATTGATGGGAGTGGCGCAGCACGAGACCGAGCCCACCGCATCGTCCGCCGGCACCGCCGACCTCGCGAGTGCGGTTCCGGAAGCGGTGGCAGCGGTACAGACCATCATGCTCGAGCCCGAACCGGCACCCGTGCGCACCTTCAAGGCGGCTCCCGAACCGGAACCCGAGCCCGAGGTCCTCCGCGAGGGCCCCCTCGGCATCCCCGGCATCAACTACGCCGCCTACCGCAACGCCGAGCGCATCCTCTCCGAGGAGAATCCCACGTGCGGCATGCACTGGACGCTTCTCGCCGGCATCGGCCGCGTCGAGTCCGGCCACGCGAACGGCGGCAAGGCCGACGCCAAGGGCAACCTGTTCGAACCCGTGATCGGACTGCCGCTCGACGGCAGCCTGCCCGGCCAGGCCACGATCCCCGACACCGACGGCGGGGCACTCGACGGCGACACGGTCTACGACCGTGCGGTCGGGCCGATGCAGTTCATCCCCACCACGTGGAACCAGTACGCGGGCGACGGCAACGGCGACGGTGTCGCCGATCCCCAGAACCTCTACGACTCGACGCTCACCACCGCGAAGTACCTGTGCGACGGTGGCCTCGACATGCGCAACCTCGCGCACTCGACGAAGGCGATCCACCGCTACAACAATTCGATGGCGTACGTGGCGAACGTGCTCGCCTGGTCGACCGCCTACTCCACCGGCATCGACCCGAGCCCGGCGGATCTCCCCCGCATCCACTGACGACCGCACCCGTGTCCGGACGCGACCTCTCTGCCGCCTACCATGGGCGTCATGGCAGTCAGTGAGTCCGACGTCCGCAGTGCGCTCGCACGGGTCCAGGACCCGGAGATCCGCAAGCCCATCACCGATCTCGGGATGGTCAAGAGCATCGAGATCGGCGCCGACAGCAGCGTCGATGTCGCCATCTACCTGACCACCTCCGGGTGCCCGATGCGCACCGAGATCTCCGAGCGCGTCACCAAGGCCGTCGCCGACGTCGCCGGAGTGGGCGAGGTGCGCGTGACCCTCGACGTCATGAGCGACGAGCAGCGCACCGAACTCCGCAAGTCGCTGCGCGGCGACTCCACCGAGCCCGTCATCCCGTTCGCCCAGCCCGGGTCGCTGACCCGCGTCTACGCTGTCGCCTCCGGCAAGGGCGGAGTCGGCAAGTCGTCGGTCACGGTCAACCTCGCGGCGGCGATGGCCGCGCGCGGTCTGTCGGTCGGTGTCCTCGATGCCGACATCTACGGTCATTCGATCCCCCGGATGCTCGGCACGTCGGCCAAGCCGACGCAGGTCGAGCGGATGATCATCCCGCCGGTCGCGCACGACGTGAAGATGATCTCCATCGCCCAGTTCACCGAGGGCAACACCCCCGTGGTGTGGCGTGGCCCGATGCTGCACCGCGCGCTGCAGCAGTTCCTCGCCGACGTCTTCTGGGGCGACCTCGACGTCCTGCTGCTCGACCTGCCGCCCGGCACGGGCGACGTCGCGATCTCCGTGGCGCAGTTGATCCCCAACGCCGAGATCCTCGTCGTGACCACGCCGCAGCAGGCCGCCGCCGAGGTCGCCGAGCGTGCGGGTTCGATCGCGTTGCAGACCCGCCAGCGCATCGCCGGCGTGGTGGAGAACATGTCGTGGCTCGAACTGCCCGACGGCACCCGCATGGACGTCTTCGGCAGCGGTGGCGGTCAGGCCGTCGCCGAGCGACTCACCCGGGCCGTGGGTGCGACGGTGCCGCTGCTCGGCCAGGTCCCGCTCGATCCGGCCGTGCGCGAAGCAGGCGACTCCGGCACTCCGATCGTCCTCGCGGCGCCCGACTCGGCACCCGCGGTGGCATTGAAAGAGGTCTCCGACAAGCTCGCGGTGCGCAAGCGCGGCCTGGCCGGCATGTCGCTGGGAATCGACACCACGCGCCACCTCTAGGACGAGAACCGATCGAGCCCCTGCCGTTGTCACGGCAGGGGCTCGATGTAGGTAGAGCGCCGATCCGGTCTCGGCCGACGGCGATCAGGTGGCGTCGGGGTCGATGGGTGGCTTCTCGTCGCGTGCGAGCGGCTTCGACAGATTCGGCCGGGCCGCACCGTTGGTCGGGGTTCCCGGTGACGTCGCGGACGGCGTGTCGACATTGCCGGTGAGGATCGAGTCGTCGCCGTCGAGCAGATGCTTCGTGATCACGGCCCGGGGAGTCATGCCGCGCAGCTGGTTCAGTTCCGACAGCGGTTGCCGCAGGTCGTCGAACTCCGGCCCGAGCTCCTGCTGGAGCTGGTCGCGCGCACCCGAAGCGTAATCACGCACCTGGCGCAGCGACCTGGCCACCCACGAGACGGCACCGGGCAGCCGCTCCGGGCCGAGCACCACGAGGGCCGCCACGATGAGTACCAGGAACTCGCCCCAACCGATGTTGCCGAACACGCATCCAGGGTACGTGGTCGCGTCCGAATCGCATCACCTACGAGGAAGGTCACATCACGCGACGGGACCGCTCAGTCCGAGACGGGGGTGACCTCGACGTCCACGAGGCGGCCGTTGCGCACGAGCTGGACGGTGACCGGCTCGTCGATCTCCTGCTGCTGGACCGCCACGACGAGCTCATCGGCGCTGGTGACCTCGCGGTCACCCACCTTGACGATCACATCGCCCTCGACGATCCCGGCGCGCTGGGCCGGGCTGCCCTGCCGTACGTTGGCGACCTCCGCACCGCTCGCGACGTCGTTGACGACGGAGCGCGCGTTCACGCCGATGTCCGGATGCCGCATCTCCCCGTTGCGGATCAGCTCCTGCGCCACCTCGGTGACGTCGTCGATGGGGATCGCGAAGCCCAGCCCCACCGAGCCACCGGTCTCCGACTTGATCGCGGAGTTGATCCCGATCACGCGACCCTCCATGTCGATGAGGGGGCCACCGGAATTGCCGGGGTTGATCGAGGCGTCGGTCTGCACGGCGTCGATCACCGCATCGGTGTCGGTGCCCTGCCCGCTGAGCCGCATGGGCCGGTGCAGCGCGCTGACGATGCCGCGGGTGACGGTCTTGCTCAGGCCGAGCGGTGACCCGACCGCGACGACGTCCTCGCCCACCTGGACGTCGTCGGAGCGGCCCAGTTCGGCGACGACCAGGTTGTCGACGTTCTCGACGGCGAGCACCGCGAGGTCGGTCTTGATGTCGCGTCCGACGATCGAGGCGGGAATCTTGGTGCCGTCGTCGAAGGTGACCTGCACCTTCGCGTCGGGATTGCCGGCGGCCATCGAGATCACGTGGTTGTTGGTGACGATATAGCCGGCACCGTCGATCACCACGCCCGATCCGGTGCCGGCGTCGCCGCCGACGGTGGTCTGGATGGAGACGACCGCGGGCAGCACGGTGTCGGCGACCCGCGCGACCGCGCCGGTCGGCCGTTCCTCGTCGGAGCCCGACTGGCTCAGTGTCACTCCACGACTGGTCAGCGAACCGTTGTCGGCGGTCGCCAGCGCGACGACGAGCCCGCCGACCATGCCGATGACGACGGCCACCGCGGCCAGTGTCGCGAGAGCGCGGGGGTGGACACGACGGTCGAACAACACCTCGCGCAGGGTGAGTCCGGGTGCCGGAGGAAGCTCCCGCGCCTCGGTCTCACCGGCCATGGGCGGACCCAGCCGCACCGCCGAGTCGGGGTCGCGCCAGGGATCGGTCTCTGCCTCGTCCTCGGCCTCGCCCGCCGGTTCCGAGGGGGGACGCTGAAGTGTCTCGTCGGCATCGGACGGCCGTCCGTAGGCCTCGGCGAAGATCGCGTCGGGCGGAGGCGCCTGACGGACACGCGGGTCGGCGACGCGGGGATGAGCCGAGGAGTCGAACGATCCGTCGGCGCCGGCCGGGCGTCCGAAGACACGTGCCGAAGCGGGATCGACGGCCGGGCGGTAGACGGGCCGGGGGTCGAGGCGAGGCGCGTCGGCAGGACGGGGGATCGCGCCGTCCGGCAGGTCGGACCCGGCCGACGAGGCGTTGCCGGACGAGCCTCTCCCCGACGAGGCATGGGGCAGCTCGTCGCCACGACGAGGGCCGTCGCCGGCCGGTCGTTCGGTGTGCTGCGCAGATTCGGCCGTCACGCGTGCCCGTCTCCCCCGTATAGGTCCGTCACGCAGCCCAGTATCACCGATGGCATCGGATCACCTGTTACCGACCGTCCGGTCACCGGCGCCGGAGAATCGACCACCGGCGCGCGGCGAACCGGTCGTCCGCCTGCGGATGCGGGGACGGATCGCACAGGTGTGAAGGAATGCTGCTCAGCGTTCCCAGCAGCGAACTCGGCATACGGGGTACGTGATCGGCGGCGGACCGGAGTGCGTGACGGGCCTGCTGCTGGGCTTCGACCTCGGCGGCGCACTCGGGACACATCGACAGGTGCTGGGCGGCCCGCATGTAGGCCGCCATGCGCAGTTCGCCGTCGACGAATGCGGCAACTGCCTCGCTGGCGAGATGTTCCGTGGAGCCGAACCTGCGAGGTGGTTGCACCATCGTCATCACTACCTCCCGGCGGCTACCCCGCATCGACGCGACCGTTTTCGGCCTTTCCGTGCTCGCGCAGGTACTCGCGGAGTGCCTGGCGGCCTCGGTGGATACGACTTCGTACCGTACCGAGTTTCACCCCCAGTGTGGCACCGATCTCCTCGTAGGACAGACCTTCGATGTCACAGAGCACCACCGCGGCACGGTACTCGGGTCCGAGCGAGTCCAGTGCGGACTGCAGATCGGCGCCGAGACGCGCGTCGTGATAGATCTCCTCGGGGTTCGGCCCTGCGGCCGGTACCCGATCGTAGTCGTCCGGGAGCGCTTCCATCCGGATGCGGTTCCGGCGGCGCACCATGTCCAGGAAGAGATTCGTGGTGATGCGGTGCAACCAGCCCTCGAACGTGCCGGGCTGGTAGTTCTGCAACGATCGGAAGACGCGGATGAAGGTCTCCTGCGTGAGATCCTCGGCGTCCTGGGCATTACCGGAAAGACGGTAGGCGAGGCGGTAGACACGGTCGCCGTGCTCACGAACGAGCTCGTCCCACGACGGCATGGCCGTGCGATCCCCGGTGGCATCGAACGCCGCGGTGCCGCTCAGGTCCGCCTCGAAGGCAGCGTCGAGCGCCGAGGCGTCGTACTCGGGAACGGTGTGGGATCGGGTCATGTGGATCGCTGGATCCTCCTCGTCGGGACCGCGGACGGACACGGGCTTCAGGGCCTGCAACACTCGATCTGCGCGGGATATTCCTCGTGGGAACGTCCCCCGCGGCGGTGTGTCCTCGAAGTCGTGAACCGGAGCGATCGTCTGGTTCGTCGATCGTCAGTCTTCCTCGCGGCGATGTGGTCGCCGTATGAGTAGCCTGAAACGTCCCTGAGAAAACCGCCCCGGGCGTGATCCCCCCTCGGAATCACACAACTCACGGCACCATTCCGTGCGCGCCTGCCTGCGCGAGCGAATCGCCGAGGATAGCCTCGGTGAGGTGCAGACCAACGCCGATCGCATTCTGACCCACGCCGAGAACATCGTCGTCGAGGACGAGGAACTCGCCGCGGCGCGTGACCGTGCCGAAGATCTGGGTGCCGACCCGGTCTCCCCCTCCGTCGGAGCCGCCCTTGCGATGTTCGCCCGCATGCTCGACGCCAGGACTGTAGTGGAGATCGGCACCGGTGCGGGTGTGAGCGGGCTGTGGTTGCTGCACGGTCTCCGCGAGGACGGCGTGCTCACCACGATCGACAGCGAACCGGAACATCAACGCGCGGCGAAGATCGCCTTCCGTGAAGCCGGCATCGTGGCGTCGCGCACCCGGCTCATCAACGGCCGGGCGCTGGACGTGCTGCCGCGACTCGCCGACTCCGGCTACGACATGGTCTTCGTCGACGCGACCCCCGCCGACCATCCGCACTTCGTGCGCGAAGGGGTGCGCCTGCTCCGGCCGGGCGGGGTGATCGTGCTGCACAACGCCCTGCTCGACGGGCGGGTCGCCGACCCGGCCGCGCGCGACGCGACGGTGCTCGCGGTGCGGGAGGCCACCCGTGCGGTGTCCGACGACGAGCGTCTCGCACCGGTGGTCCTGCCGCTCGGCGACGGGCTCCTCTGCGCGGTGCGCCTCAGCTGATCTGCGCGGGTGCGCCCGGGCCGAGAACGTCCCCGGCGAGCGGGCGCTCAGATCCAGATGCCCTTGCCGATGGCGACGACACCACCGTTGCTGACCGCGAACCGCTGCCGGTCGCGCTCGAGGTCCACGCCGATGATCTCACCGTCGCCGACGACGACGTTCTTGTCGAGGATCGCTCGGCGCACCACCGCGCCCTTGCCGATGCGCACACCGGGCATGAGCACGCTGCCCTCGACGGTCGCTCCGTCGTCGACCATGACGTTCGAGCTGAGCACCGAGTTGCGGACCGTGGCGGCCGACAGGATGCTGCCGGCACCGACGATCGATTCCTGCGCCAGACCGCCCTGCACGAACTTCGCGGGCGGAAGGTTCTCGGCCGCCCCACGGATCGGCCACCTCCGGTTGTAGAGGTTGAAGATCGGGTGGACCGACACGAGGTCCATGTGGGCGTCGTAGAAGGCGTCGAGCGTGCCGACGTCGCGCCAGTAGGCACGGTCGCGTTCGGTCGCGCCGGGGACCACGTTGTCGTTGAAATCGTAGACGTGGGCCTCACCCTGCTCGACGAGCGCGGGAATGATGTCGCCGCCCATGTCGTGGTCGGAGTCGGGATTCTCCGAGTCGGCGCGCAGCGCCTCGACGAGGACCTTCGTGGTGAAGACGTAGTTGCCCATCGACGCGAACGTGACGTTGGGGTCGTCGGGCGTCCCGGGCGGGTGCGCGGGCTTCTCGAGGAACTGGGTGATCCTGCCGCTCTCGTCGCTGTCGATGCATCCGAACGCGAACGCCTCGCTGCGCGGCACGCGGATACCGGCGACGGTGACGCCGGCTCCCGACTCGATGTGCTGACGCACCATCTGCTCGGGATCCATCCGGTAGACGTGGTCGGCACCGAAGACCACGATGTACTCGGGATCCTCGTCGTAGACCAGGTTGAGCGACTGCAGGATCGCGTCGGCGCTGCCGGTGTACCAGCGTGGACCGAGACGCTGCTGGGCCGGCACCGGGGTGATGTACTCACCCGTGAAGCCCGACAGGCGCCAGGTCTGCGAGATGTGCCGGTCCAGGGAGTGCGACTTGTACTGCGTGAGAACGCAGATGCGCAGATAGCCGGCGTTCACGAGATTGCTGAGCACGAAGTCGATGAGGCGGTACGCGCCCCCGAACGGCACTGCTGGCTTGGCTCTGTCCGCGGTCAGCGGATACAGACGTTTGCCCTCGCCGCCGGCGAGAACGATTCCAAGCACATGGGGCTGGCTCCTCACACGCTTCAACCTATCCCCCGACCCAGGCCGCCGCCAGCGAAGCGGGATCTCGGCGTCGGATCACACAGTCCGGGCCGGGTGGCCGGAACCCGCGCCGCCCGCTAGTTTGAGGCGGTGAGGGTGGCAATGATGACGCGGGAATATCCGCCTGAGGTGTACGGCGGGGCCGGGGTCCACGTCACCGAACTCGTCGACCGACTGCGCCGACTGGTCGAGGTCGACGTGCACTGCACGGGCGCACCGCGCGACACCGCGTTCGTGCATTCCCCCGACCCGGCGCTCCGCGACGCCAATCCCGCTCTGACGACCCTGTCCGCCGGGTTGCGCATGGCGCATGCTGCCTCCGGCGTCGACGTGGTGCACTCCCACACCTGGTACACGGGCCTGGCCGGACATCTCGCCGCCGAACTCCACGACGTTCCGCACATCCTCACCGCGCACTCCCTCGAGCCGCGACGGCCGTGGAAGGCCGAGCAGCTCGGAGGCGGCTACCGCATCTCCTCCTGGTCCGAACGCAACGCCGTCCGGTACGCCGACGCCGTCATCGCCGTCAGCGACGGGATGCGCCTCGACGTGCTCGACGCGTACCCCTTCGTCGACCCCGCACGGGTCCACGTGGTGCGTAACGGGATCGACACCACCGTCTGGCATCCGGGTCCGGCCGCCCCCGGTCACGAATCCGCGGTCGCCCGGCTCGGTCTCGACCCGGACCGCCCGATCGCCGTGTTCGTCGGCCGCATCACCCGGCAGAAGGGCGTCGGGCATCTGATCGCCGCGGCACACCACCTCGATCCGGACATCCAGCTCGTCCTGTGCGCCGGCGCCCCCGACACCCCCGAGATCGCTGCGGAGACCGAACGCGCGGTGGCGGCCCTGCAGGACGCCCGCAACGGGGTGCACTGGGTACGCGAGATGCTGCCCACCGAGTCGGTCCGCGAACTGCTCTCGGCGGCGACCGTTTTCGTCTGCCCCTCGGTGTACGAACCGCTGGGAATCGTCAACCTCGAGGCCATGGCCTGCGAGACCGCCGTGGTCGCCTCCGATGTGGGCGGTATCCCGGAGGTCGTGCAGGACGGAGTCACCGGACGCCTGGTGCACTACGACGCCTTCGACACCGAGACCTACGAGCGCGCACTCGCCGCGGCCGTCGACGAGGTGGCGAGCGACCGCCATCGCGCCGCGGAATGGGGCCGGGCCGGTCGCAACCGCGCCGTCAGCGAATTCTCGTGGGCACAGATCGCCCGCCAGACCGTTGCCGTCTACCAGCAGGTGCTCACGGCGCGCTGAGTTCGCCGGCCGTGCCGATCCGTCGCCACGCGGTGACGGTGACCGACACCGTCACCCCGAACGGGTCGGGCAGCGAGGCCAGCAGCTGCTCGCGCCGCTCGGACGTGACGTGGTGCGCCGACGGGCCCATCCCCGCGACGAGACCGAGTACGTCGCGCGGGAGGGCGGCCGTGAAGCGCACGTCCGTTCGTCCCACCCGCTCGAAGTGTCCCGACAGCGCGGAGGACAGCCGTTCGGTCTTCTTGTCGTCCACGCTCACCATGCCGGGCAGCGCGACCAGCTCACGCAGATGCTCCGAGGTGGGCGTGGCGACGACGAGCGTCCCTCCGGGCTCGAGCACGCGGTGGCTCTCGGCCGCGTTGCGGGGCGCGAAGATCGACAGCACGTGTGTGAGCGAGGCCGACCGTACGGGCAGCCGCTGCCACGCGTCGGCCAGGATCGCACCGGCCCGCGGATGACTGCGGGCGATGCGTCGCACCGCGGGCTTGGAGACGTCGAGTCCGATGCCGCGCGCCGCCGGTATCGCGTCGAGCACGCTCGCGAGGTACCGACCTGTTCCGGCACCCACCTCGAGGATTGCCGCAACCGTGTCGTCCGTCGATTCGGCGCACACGTCGGCCACCGCATCCCGGATCGGGTCGTAGTGCCCGGCCCCGAGGAAATCGGCGCGGGCGGCGATCATCTCGGCGGTGTCGCCGGTGAAGGGTGTCGAACCCCCGGCGAGCAGCGACACGTAACCCTGGCGCGCGACGTCGAAGCTGTGCCCGCGATCGCACACCACGACGTTGTCGTCGAGGTCGAGCGCGGACTCGCAGTGTGGGCACGCGAGAAGGTCGATCACATCGGCGAGCATCGCGCCTCCGATCGTCTTCTCAGGACGACACCGGGCCCCGCGCGCCGAGGAGCGCGGGGCCCGGAGTGCCCTGAGAGGGGCCGATCAGCTGGTGACACTCTTGAGTTCGTCGCCGAGTGCCGCAGCCTCTTCCGGCGTGAGCTCGACGACCAGACGTCCGCCGCCCTCGAGTGGAACCCTCATGACGATTCCTCGTCCCTCTTTGGTTGCTTCGAGGGGACCGTCCCCGGTCCGGGGCTTCATGGCCGCCATCCTCTGCTCCCTCCAAATCTGCACCCGACCGCCGGGCGCGTGGGTTACCGTGTGGTTGCATCGCCGATCGCGGCGACGCGCACCCTCTCATTCTTCCCTATCGGGAATACGTGCGCGTAGCTGACTCCTGGGTAAGAGACCCTTCCGGGTTCTGCGGACCGAGTGACACCCAGCACGATTCCAGGTGATCGTCGACCATCCCGGTGGCCTGCATCAGCGCATATGCAGTGGTAGGGCCCACAAATCGAAAGCCGCGACGCTTCAGCTCACGGGCCATCGCCGTGGACTCCGGTGTCACCGCCGGAACCGACTCGATCGTGCGCAACCGTCGCGCGCGTCGCGGCGGTGCGAACGACCACAACAGGTCGTCGAGGGCGGTGGGTAATTCGAGCACGGCCCGCGCGTTGGCGATCACCGCCTCGATCTTGCGGCGGTTGCGCACGATGCCCGCGTCGGCGAGCAGTCGTTCGACGTCGGCCTCCGTGAAACAGGCGACCGCATCGACGTCGAACCCCCGGAACGCCGCGCGGAAGGCCTCGCGCTTGCGCAGGATCGTCAGCCACGACAGGCCCGACTGGAACGCCTCGAGCGAGAGCCGCTCGAACATCTCGTCGCGCCCGTGCAGCGGCCGGCCCCACTCGCAATCGTGGTAGTCGCGGTAGAGCGACGAACCGGGACCGTCGACGGCCCACGGGCACCGCACGCGGTCGTCGGTGTCGATCACGGCCCCCTGCTCGTCGGGCCTCACCGTGACTCCCCCGGCGACTCCGACGACGCGCGTTCGGTGACGCTCTCCCCATCGACGTCTCCGGCCCCGGCCCCGGCGACATCCTCTGTCTCGACATCCTCTGCCTCGACGTCCTCCTCGGCGCCGTCGACCGACGACTCTCCCGCCGCACGCGCCTCCGCATCGGCGAGCCGGACCCGCAGATCGTCGACCTCGCGGGCGAGACGATCGAGCGCCCAGTCGACCTCGCTCATCTTGTAACCCCGCACGGTCTGCTGGAACCGCAGGTCGCGGATGTCGGTGCCGGTGACGTCGGTGGCGGGCAGCACCGTGACGGTGGTGCCCGGAGGCAGCGGTGCCAGCGTCTCGCCCCGGCCGAAGACGGCGCTCGCGACGAAGAACAGCACCGCGGCGACGCCCGCCATCACGAGCACGTACAGCAGAACCGTGAGCATGCTCCGATCTTGGCACGAGCGGCCGACACCGGCCGGGGTACCGGCCGTCGGTTCAGCCGGTGACCGTCACCATCGGGGGCCGGTCGGTGAGATCGACGATGGTCTCGAACGGCACGAACGCGTCGCCCTCCACCAGGAACTGGGTGAGCGGCGCACCCGAGTCGGCGATTCCGCACCGCGCGAGCATCGTGCCCACGATCTGCCGGCTCATCGCCCCGAGCTCGGACAGCGGGCGGTTGCGGTGCTTGCGGACTCCGAGATTGACCTGTGCGATCGCGTGGAGACCGAACCGGTCGTAGGTGTCGAGCAGCAACCCGATCTCCACTCCGTAACCGGGTGCGAACGGGACCGACTCGAGCAGTTCCCGCGTGCCGGCGTACTCACCGCCGAGCGGTTGCAGCACACAGGTCAGCTCCGGCCGCAGCGCCGCGAGCAACGGCCGTGCGACGAGTTCGGTGACCCGGCCACCGCCGTGTGCGTCCTCGCCTCCCCCTGTGCGCAACGGCCGCCGGTAGTAACCCTTGACGAGGTGGACGCCGTCGCCGAGCAACAGCGGCCCGAGCAGTTTCGGCACGAAAGCCGGGTCGGGATCGATCAGATCGGAGTCGACGAAGGCAATGATGTCGCCGGAGGTCGCGGCAAGCGACCGCCACAGCACCTCGCCCTTGCCCGGGACGGGCTCGATGCCCGGTACCGCCTCCTCCCGGGACAGGACGCAGGCGCCCGCCGCCCGTGCCCGCGACGCGGTCTCGTCGGTGGAACCCGAATCGAGAACCACCAGTTCGTCCACGAGACCACCGAGCAGCGGGTGGATCGTGTCGATCACTCCCGCGACGGTGTCCTCCTCGTCGAGGGCGGGCAGCACCACGGTCACCGTGCGGCCCGCCTTGGCCTCGAGCAGTTCATCGATCGCCCAGGTGGGCCGGTCCCAGCTGTTGGCCTCGCCCCACGTGCGTGCAGGTGCACTCATGCCAGCCCCCTCACCGTGCGCACCGGCGGACGCGTGCCCGCGATTGCCGCGACCATGTCGACCACCCGACGTGTGGCTGCCACCTCGTGTACCCGGAACATCCGTGCGCCGGCCGCTGCGGCCAAAGCTGTCGCTGCCAATGTGCCCTCCAACCGGTCTGCGAGTTCGACTCCCAGAGTCTCCCCCACGAAGTCCTTGTTGCTCAGCGCCATAAGCACAGGCCACCCGGTTTTTACAAGAACGTCCACGTGCCGCAACAGAGCGAGTCCGTGATGGGTGTTCTTTCCGAAGTCGTGGGTCGGATCGATGAGGATCGAGTCGCTCGCCACGCCGGCGCGGGCGGCGGCATCCGCGGCCGCGGCGACCTCCGCCGCCACCTCGTCCACGACGTCGGCGTACCTCACGCGGTGCGGCCGGGTGCGCGGCACGGCACCACCGGTATGGGAGCAGACGATGCCGGCCCCGAGTTCGGCGGCGACCGCGACGAGCTCCGGATCGGCGCCCGCCCACGTGTCGTTGATCAGATCGGCACCCTCACCCAGGGCGCGACGCGCGACCTCGCTGCGCCAGGTGTCGACGCTGATGAGCACATCCGGGTACCGCTCACGGATCGCGGCGACGAACGGCACGACGCGCCGGATCTCCTCGTCGCTGTCGACGACCTCGCCCGGCCCGGCCTTCACCCCACCGATGTCCACGAGATCGGCACCCTCGGTTACCGCGCGGTCGACGGCTGCGAGCGCCGCGTCGTCCTCGAAGGTCGCTCCCCGGTCGTAGAACGAGTCGGGCGTGCGGTTGACGATCGCCATGACGAGCGCACGGTCGGTGGCGACCGGGCGCCCGCACAGGGTGGACGGTGCCGGACCGGGGCGGGTCACGGGGGTCTGCTCGTCGACATCGGTCGCGGGGCCGCTCATGATCCCATCCTGACATGCTCAGCGACCGGGCAATTCACCCTTCGCGACGCCGTCGACGAAGCCGTCGAAGATCGGCCGGTACCCCTCGCTGCGACTCGCGAGCACGTACACGGCGTCCTCGCCGGTCTCGGTGTGGCCCTGTTTGCGCAGATCGACCTTCCGGCTCTTGAAGGTCGTCGTGTACTCGAGCTCGTCGACGACGCGGACGAAGAGCGGAACCGCGTAGTCCGGCAGCGCGTCGTGCAGTGACTTCGCAAGTGCCGCCCCATCGAGCTCGACACCCTCCTTCAAGGTGATCGCGGCCATCCCGGCGCGACCGTCGGCTCCCTCGACCTCCACGCCGTAGACGACGGCCTCGGCGACCGTCTCGTGCGACGACACCGCGGCCTCGACCTGCGTCGTCGCGACGTTCTCGCCCTTCCAGCGGAAGGTGTCGCCGAGCCGGTCCACGAAGGCGACGTGCATCCAGCCCTGGTTACGGACGAGGTCGCCGGTGTCGAACCACACGTCACCGTCGGAGAACGCGTCGCGCAGCAGCTTCTTCTCGGTGGCTTCCGGATCGGTGTATCCGTCGAAGGGTGCGCGGGAGGTGACCTTCGCGAGCAGCAGCCCGACCTCGCCCTTGCCGACCTTCGTCAACCGGCCGTCGTCACCGCGCCGCGCCTGCCCGGAGTCCGGGTCGAACTCGACGACGGCGTACGGCAGCGGGCAGATTCCGGCGGTGCGCTTCTGGTCGAGCGCATTGATGAAGGCGATGTTGCACTCGCTGGCCCCGTAGAACTCCGCGATGCGGTCGATGCCGAAGCGTTCGGTGAACTCGTCCCACAGTTCGGCGCGCAGACCGTTGCCGACGGCCAGACGGATCCCGTGGTCCGCGTCGTCCTCCCGCTGCGGCTGGTTGAGCAGGTAGCGGCAGATCTCGCCGATGTAGATGAAGGCGGTGGCGCCGTTGCGCTCCGCGTCGTCCCAGAAGTTGGAGGCCGAGAACTTCCGGCCGAGCGCGAAACCGGCGCCGGCGGCGAGCACCGAGGACAACGCGACGGTGAGCGCGTTGTTGTGGTAGAGCGGCAGGCACGAGTACAGGACGTCGGTGCTGCGCAGGCGCACCCCGAGGCTGCCGAGTCCCGACATCGACTTCAACCACCGGAAGTGCGTCATGCGGCTGGCCTTCGGCAGGCCTGTCGTGCCGGAGGTGAAGATGTAGTAAGCGGTCTCGGAAGCCCGGAGACTCTCGGTGACGGCAGGATTCGACGCGTCGGCGTCGCGGGCGGCGGTGTCCAGTTCACCGAAGCGCAGCGCGGTGCGGGCCTGCGGTTCGTCCCCGAGGGAGTCGACGGCCTCCTCGCACTCCTCCCCGATCACCAGGACGGCGCTGTCGAGCAGCGACAGGCTGTGCTCGAGCACCTCGCCGCGCTGGTTGATGTTGAGCATCCCGGCGGCGGCGCCGAGTTTGACCGCGGCCAGCGCGACCAGCAGTGTCTCGGGCCGGTTTCCCATGAGGATGCCGACGACGTCGCCCTTGCCGACACCACGATCGGCGAGCACCGAGGCATACCGATTGACCTGCGCGTTGGCCTCGCCGTAGCCGATCGAACCGCCCTCGAACCGCAGGAAGGGCCGCTCGGGGTGGCGCTCGGCGAGTTTCTGGAAGACCGAGCCGATCGTCTCGCGGGCGCTCGGCTTCCGGGTCATCCCGGCCGCTCCGCGCAGCACGATGGGGAGATCGGTAGCCATCCGGGGCAGTTTCGAGACGAGTCCGGGCAGGGATACGACGGGGGCGTTGTCTCGATCGGATCGAGTGGTCACGACAGGTTTCCTCACGGCGGCGTCGGGGGCGGGTGGGTTCGCTCGGGCGACACCCACGGCGTCCCCCGAACTTACCGAAGAGTAGATAGGCGCGCGGCGAAGTGGAACAACTCAGACCGCTGCGTACGGCGCTGCGCATCGGTCGAGCGCATCGGCGAGGTCGGTGGCGACCCCGAGACCGTCGAGTGCGCGTCGCGCGACGAAGCCGGTGTCGACCATCGAACCGAGCCAGGTGAGCAGACCGTCGAAGTGCCCCACCGGATCGAACAGCACGACCGGCTTGTCGTGCATACCGAGATACCCCGCGGTCCACGTCTCGAACAGTTCCTCGAGGGTTCCGATGCCGCCGGGCAGGGTCAGGAAGGCATCGGCGCGGTCCTCCATGATGCGTTTACGCTCGCGCATCGTCTCGGTGACGATCAGCTCGTCGGCCTCGACGTCCGCGACCTCGCGGTGCACGAGCGCCTTGGGGATCACGCCGATCGTGCGCCCCCCGGCCGCGCGGGCCGCCTCGGCGACCGCGCCCATCATCGACACGTTGCCGCCGCCGGAGACCAGCTGCCAGCCCCGTCGGCCGATCTCGGTCCCCACCGCGGCCGCGAGTTCGAGGAACTGCGGGTCGACAGGCCCCGACGCGCAGTACACGCAGACCGACAACGGCTCGGTCACCATCCACTCTCCTGTCCGTGCAGTTCGCCCTCGTCCTCGCCGCGATGCGCTTCGCGGATGATGCTCACGGTCTCCTCGACGCTGTCGGTGACGAACAGCAGATCCAGATCACCCGCTGCGATCTTGCCGTCGCGGACCAGGGTCTCGCGCAGCCAGTCCACCAGGCCGCTCCAGTACTCCGAGCCGACCAGCACGATCGGGAACCGGGTGATCTTGTGGGTCTGCACGAGGGTGAGCGCCTCGAACAGTTCGTCGAGAGTGCCGAAGCCCCCGGGCAGACACACGAACGCCTGCGAGTACTTCACGAACATCGTCTTACGTGCGAAGAAGTACCGGAAGTTGAGCCCGAGATCGACCCATTCGTTGAGGCTCTGCTCGAACGGCAGCTCGATACCGAGCCCGATCGAGAATCCCCGGGCTTCGCTCGCGCCCCGGTTGGCCGCCTCCATCGCACCCGGTCCGCCACCGGTGACGACGGCGTACCCGGCGTCGACGAGCGCGGCTCCCAGCTTGCGGCCCATCTCGTATTCCGGATGGTCGGCAGGGGTACGCGCGGAACCGAAGACGGCCACGGCACGGGGCACCTCGGCGAGGGCGCCGAAACCCTCGACGAACTCGCTCTGGATCCGCAGGACACGCCACGGGTCGGTGTGCACCCAGTCGGACGGACCCCGGCGATCGAGCAACCGCTGATCCATCGTGGTCGCCTCACGGGCCCGCTCGCCGCGCAACTGCACCGGCCCCCGCTGCACGATCTCGCGACGGGAACCGCCTTCGAAAGAGTTGTCGCCGGACATGACGGTCACGCTATCGCGTGAGATAGGAGCGCAGAACGGAGGTCACCTCGGTGATCCGTCCGATCTCGACGTGCTCGTCGCGCTTGTGTGCCAGGTTGGGATCGCCCGGGCCGTAGTTGACGGCCGGAATGCCCAGCGCCGCGAACCGCGAGACGTCGGTCCAGCCGTACTTGGCCCGGAACTTCCCACCCGCCGCCTCGACGAGCGCGGCCGCCGCCGGATTCGACAGTCCGGGCAACGCGCCCGGCGACATGTCGGTGAGTTCCATCGAGATCGCGAGACCGTCGAACACCTCGCGGACGTGCGCGAGAGCGTCGTCGGGGCTGCGATCCGGCGCGAACCGGAAGTTCACGTCGAGCGCGGCCGCGTCGGGCACCACGTTCCCCGCGACACCGCCCTCGATGCGCACGGCCGACAGTCCTTCCCGGTACACACAGCCGTCGATGTCGACCGACCGCGCCTCGTACCGGGACAGACGGTCGAGCACGGGAGCGAGCTTGTGGATCGCGTTGTCGCCGAGCCAGGAGCGCGCCGAATGCGCCCGCACGCCATCGGTGGTGATCCGCACCCGCAGCGTGCCCTGGCAACCGGCCTCGATCTCACCGGAAGTGGGCTCGCCCAGGATCGCGACGTCCGCGTCGAGCCAGTCGCGCAGTTCGGTCTCGATCCGCCCGAGCCCGTTGAACGACGCCGCGATCTCCTCGCAGTCGTACATCACGATCGTCAGGTCGTGGGCGGGATCGGTGACGGTCGCGGCGAGGTGCAGGAAGACGGCGTCGCCGGCCTTCATGTCGGAGGTGCCGCATCCCCACAGCAGGTCGCCGTCGCGTCGCGACGGCACGTTGTCGGCGATCGGGACGGTGTCGAGGTGCCCGGCGAGCATCACGCGGCTGCCGAGTCCCCGGTTCGTCCGCGCCAGGACACAGTTGCCGTTGCGCACGATCTCGAAGCCGTCGGTCTGCTCCCGCAGGGCCGCCTCCACGGCGTCGGCGATGAGCGTCTCGTCCCGGGACACACTCGGGATGTCGACGAGCGCGGCGGTCAGTTCGACGGGGTCGGCGTGCAGGTCCAGCTGCGGTACGGGCATACCTGCACGATACGAAACGCGTATGCCCCTCAGACCCCGCACACGATTTTCTCAGGGGGGACACAGGCCCAGGACCGGCTCGCGTACGCTTCTCACCCGTGAGTGCACACGGAGCATCAGCAGTAGGCATCGCGAACATCACGGAGGACGGGACCGTCCTCGACACGTGGTACCCGGCACCCGCCCTCGGCGAGCCGAGCGAAACCGGAACGACACGCCTCGAGGGCACGGACATCCCGTCCGACCTGGCCCTCCTCGCCGGTCACGACGAGGCGCGCGAGGTCCAGCAGGTCGTGGTGCGCACCGACATCGCCGACCTGTCGAAGCCTCCCGTCGACACCCACGACGCCTACCTGCGCCTGCACCTGCTGTCGCACCGCCTCGTCCGCCCGCACGGTCTCGCTCTCGACGGCATCTTCGGTCTGCTCGCGAATGTCGTGTGGACCAACTACGGCCCGTGCGCGCTCGACAACTTCGAGACCGTGCGTTCGCGCCTCCGCATCCGCGGACCGGTCACCGTCTTCGGCGTGGACAAGTTCCCCCGCCTGGTCGACTACGTCGTTCCCTCCGGCGTCCGCATCGCCGACGCCGACCGGGTCCGCCTCGGCGCGCATCTCGCCTCCGGCACCACCGTCATGCACGAGGGTTTCGTCAACTTCAACGCCGGCACGCTCGGCAGCTCCATGGTCGAGGGCCGTATCTCCGCGGGGGTCGTCGTCGACGACGGCTCCGACATCGGTGGTGGCGCCTCGATCATGGGCACCCTGTCCGGTGGCGGCAAGGAGGTCATCTCCGTCGGCAAGCGCTGCCTGCTCGGCGCGAACGCGGGTGTGGGCATCTCGCTCGGCGACGACTGCATCGTCGAGGCCGGCCTGTACGTCACCGCCGGCACCAAGGTCACCGGCCCGGACGGCACGGTGGTCAAGGCCGCGACCCTCAGCGGCGCGTCCAACCTGCTGCTGCGGCGCAACTCGGTGAGCGGCGCGGTCGAGGTCGTGCCGAACAAGGGCAGCGGCGTCGAACTGAATGCGGCTCTGCACGCCAACGACTAGCTCTGCGCGCCAACGACCAGCTCTCTGCACGCGACAACAGATTCGGAACCGAGAAACCGTGAGTGAAACCCAGCGGCCCGCTTCCGAGGTCGAACATCTCGGGAGCGGCCTGAAGGTCCGTCATCTGACCATGATGGGACTCGGGTCCGCCATCGGTGCGGGCCTGTTCCTCGGTTCCGGTGTGGGTATCGCTGCCGCCGGTCCGGCGATCATCGTGTCGTACCTGCTCGCCGGCGTGATGATCATCTTCGTGATGCGCATGCTCGGCGAGATGGGTGCCGCACTGCCGGTGAGCGGATCGTTCTCGCACTACGCGCGGATCGGCATCGGCCGGTGGGCCGGATTCAGCATGGGCTGGCTCTACTGGTTCATGCTGATCATGGTGCTGGGTGTCGAGATCACCGGCGCCTCGGCGATCGTCCAATCATGGCTACCGGGCGTACCCCAATGGGTGGTCGCGCTGGGGTTCGTCACCTTCTTCGCGGTCGTGAACCTGGCGCAGGTCGCCAACTTCGGTGAGTTCGAGTTCTGGTTCGCGGCGCTGAAGGTCGCGGTCATCGTCGGCTTCCTGATCATCGGCATCCTGCTCGTCTTCGGCCTGCTCCCGGGAACCGAACCCGTGGGCACCACCCACCTGCTCGGCGACGGCGACGGCTTCGCACCCAACGGCATCGCCGGTGTCGCCGCCGGCCTGCTCGCGGTGGCCTTCGCCTTCGGCGGCATCGAGATCGTCACGATCGCCGCGGCCGAATCGAAGGACCCCGAACGGTCCATCGCCACCGCCGTGCGCAGCGTGGTCTGGCGGATCTCGGTCTTCTACCTCGGCTCGATCTCGATCATGGTGCTCGTGCTGCCGTGGACCGCGGCGAGCGGCGAGACGTCCCCGTTCGTGTCGGTGCTCGACATCGCCGGTATCCCCTACGTGTCCGGGCTCATGGAACTCGTCGTGGTGATCGCGTTGCTGTCGGCGTTCAACGCCAACGTCTACGGCACCTCGCGGATGGCGTACTCGCTGGCGCGCGGAGGCGACGGCCCGGCATGGCTGAGCAAGCTCACCCACCACGGGGTGCCCCGCAACGCCGTGCTGGTCTCGGTCTTCTTCGGATTCGTCAGCGTGTGGCTCAACTGGCTGCTGCCCGACACGATCCTCGGGATCCTCCTCAACGCGGTCGGATCGGCGCTGATCGCAATCTGGCTGTTCATCGTCGTCTCGCATCTGCGCTTGCGTCGCAGGTTCGAACAGGAGGGCACCCTGCGCCTGCGTATGTGGCTGTTCCCCTATCTCAGCTGGTTCACCCTGGCGATGCTCATCGGTTTCATCGCGCTGATGTTGTCCGACAGTGCAGCGAGGGTTCAGCTCGCCTCGACCTTCGTGCTGTTCCTGATCATCACTGTGCTCGGACTGATCTGGCACCGCACCCACGACCGGGCGGCCCTCAGCCACCCGTCCGATCGGCCAGCGCCGCGACCACGAGATCGGTGATGTCGAGCGGGTCGCTCGTCCGGTAACTCGTTCCTCCGGTCGCCTCCGCGATCTGTTCGAGCGCCACGGAATCGACGTCCTCGCCGAGTCCGATCGTCACGACCCGGACCGGCGGCTCGTTCTCACCGGCGAGGGTGGCGAGCAGTTCGCCCTTCGAGATCCGCGACCCCTCGTCGGCCCCGTCGGTCACCACGACGACACTGTTGGCTGCTCGCAGGTCGTAACTGTCCTGCACGTACCGGAAGGCCGCGAGGATCGTGTCGTAGAGCGCTGTGCTCTCGTCGGCCGTTCCGGCCATCTGTGCCACGAGTGCGGTGAGTCGATCGCGGTGTGTCCGGCCCTCGACGACCGAATCGAAGCGTCGTATCGGTGCCGCCTCGACGTAGTCGGCGCCACCTGTTCCCCCGCCGAACAACCACAGGCCGGCCGAGACACTCCCCGGGAGGACGTCGTTGGCAGCCAGCGCGGCGCGCCGTACCAGTTCGATCCGGCTCTCGTCGCCGAGATTCCGGTTCATCGATGCGGACACGTCCACCGCGAAGACGGTGCGTACGGGAAGCGCCTGCAGGGCCCACACGTTCATCGCCTCTTCCGCGACGCTCTCGTCCTGGAGCTCCAGCACGGGAACGGGTCCCACACCACGGTCGCCGGGGAGCACCCGACCGTTCCCGTCCCGGAACCCGTACCGAGCCAGCCTGTCGAGCCCTTCGGGTGTGTGCAACGCGTCGATCAGCACGGTCGCGGCGTAGGCCACCCTGTCGTATCGCTCACCGCGCGCCGTCACGACCAATGGATAGTCGACGAGTGGGGTGCCCGTTCCGGGTACCGCGGTACCGAGATCCCGCTCGTGGACACGGCGATAGGTGTCCACCTGCTGTTCGGTGCTCACGACCTTCCCACCGTCCGAGACGACGTTTTCGAGCAGTTCCGAACCGGCGGGCGCCTCCTCGTCGCGGGCCAGCTCACGTTCGGCCAGCGGTGCCATGACCGGACGGACCGTTCCGATCGCGACGGGATCACCGGCGGCTTCGGCCAGCACGGCGCGGATGGCCCCCGCGGCGGGACCGGACCGCAGCGGATTGCCGAAGACGAGATCGGGTGAGGACAGAGCGCTCTGCCAGTCGGGCACCGGTTCGACGCCGCCCGGTTCACCTGCGAGCACGAGCGGCGTCGTGGCGAGGGGTGTCGACACCGTGCGCACCGGCCCCGAGGCGTTCGTTCCCGCCCACGACGCCCACCAGCCACCCGCCGGAATCCACAGGTCCGGGGCATCGTCCGCCGCGATCCGCGCCGATACCTCGCCCGGCTCCTGTTCCACGACCTCGAACTCGGCACACGCCGGGGGCGCGATCTCCCCGATCACCGGGGCGAGATCGGAGGACACCGCCACCGTGTACCGCTCGACCACGTCGCAGTCGCGTCCTTCCTCCACGACGAGGAAGGCGATCGAGCCTGCTGCGAGGACGAGGATCGCGGGGACGACGAGCCGGCGCATCCGGCGCCTGCCCGGCCGTGCACCTTCGCGCTTCCCGCCACGACGGACCGGCGGATCCGGATCGGACGGTTCGGACTCCCTCGCCATGCGCCGGCCCCCTCGCGCTCACTCCGGGTGACGCCCCCTCGGTCGCCCGAGACCGATGATATCGACCGAGACGCCGCGGGAAGCCGAATCCGGCGCGATGTCAGCCCCGTTCGGAGCTCTCCTGTTCGAGTCGCCGAGCGGTCAGTGCCGCCTGCAGTTGCCGCAGCCCCGAGGGCCGGGTGGGATCGAAACCGGTGAGCTGCGCGACCCGCTTGAGCCGGTAGTCGACCGTGTTCGCATGGACGTGCAGGGTCTTGGCCGTGAGCTGCCGGCTGAGGTCGTGTGCGATGTGTGTTTCCAGCGTCTCGACGAGTTCAGGTGATTCGTCGAGCGGATCGAGCACGCGCGCGAGATGCCGGCGCGCCGGTCCGGGGCGGGTGAGCTGGTATTCGAGGGCGAGATCCTGCATGCCGTAGGCACCGACGGGGCGCCCGAGCCGTCGCGCGAGATCGAGCAGTTCGTGGGCCTGCTTCGCCGCGATGGGTACTTCCCGGACGGGCGCGTGGACGAGAGCGATCGTGACGGACACACCCGCGACGGTCTCGATGCGTTGCCGGAACTCCTCGATCGCCTCGGTCGAGGGCGACTCGGGCAACAGGACGGTGCCGCCCTCGGGGCCGAGCATCGCGAGGTGGCGGCCCTCGCAGATCGCTTCGAGTTCGGTCTCGACCCGGCGCAGGGTCCGACGCGCGACGACCTCGGGCCGCACATGCGGATTGCGCTCGTCGGGATGACGGGTGAGCGAGACCGCCAGCACGGTGTAGGTGTCGGCGAGCACGAGACCCGAGCGTTGCGCGACCGTCGCGGCGTCCTGCCCGCTGAGCAGGGCAGTGACCAGCTCTTGCGCGGCGACGTCGCGTTCGCGCCGGATCGCGTCGAGTTCGGCGACGAAACCGGTGGTGGCGGCGACGGTGACCTTCTCGAGCAGGGCCATCCACAGGCGGGACGCATCGGCAACGGAGGAGACATCGCCCTCCCGAGCCCGATCGGTGACCAGTTCCCAGCCGAGCCTGATGCCTTCGTGATAGATCCGGAGCATGTATTCGAGCCGGAATCCTGCGCGGGCCCATTGGGCGGCGCTGCTGCGCAGGTCGGCGAGTTCGGCGTCGGACGGCAGTTCTCCCGAATCGAGGAGATGGATCGCGATGCGCAGGCAGCGCACGGTGACCTCGGTGACGTCGCCGCGCAGCGATTCCCCCGGCCGGAGCGAACACGGAGCCACGTTGTCGGCGAAATGCGCCACGAGTTTGCGAGCCACCGCCGGCAGATCGCGCAGCGGAACGGACGCGGGTTTGCCGTCCACCAGGAACAGCGGGGCGTGATCACCGTCCCCCCGACGATCGCGCCCGGGCACCCGGACCTGATCCGTTACAGACATCCCTCGAACCCCCATCGAAGTGAGTAGATCTACATACGGTGCAGTAGAGAATCCGCCTCGGAGTGTGACACATGCAACCCCTGTGGCCGATTTTCCACGCCATCCCGGTTACAGGAACCTACCTGCCGACGATCACCCGCCGGATTTCTCAGCCCAGTTTCTTCTTCTGCACCTTGCCCATCGCATTGCGCGGAAGGTCGCTCACCAGGCGCACCTCCCGGGGCCGCTTGTGGACGGACAGTTGTTGCGCGACAAGGTTTATCAGCTCTTCCTCGTCGGCCTCCGGACCGCCGGCCGCGGGCACCACGAACGCGACGATCCGCTGACCGAGATCCTCGTCGGGCAGCCCCACCACGGCCGCCTCCCGCACGGCAGGGTGCCCGAGCAGGACCGTCTCGATCTCTCCCGCGCCCACCCGGAACCCGCCCGTCTTGATCAGATCGGTCGACTCCCGGCCCACGATGCGGTGGAATCCGTCCTCGTCGACGACCGCCACATCACCGGTGACGAACCATCCGTCCTCGGTCCACGCCGCCGCGGTGGCCTCGGGTCGGTTCAGGTAACCGTCGAACAGCATCGGCCCGCGTACCTGCAGGACACCGATGCTCTCCCCGTCGTGGGGCACGTCGCGGCCCTGCTCGTCGCGCAACCGTGTCTCCACACCGGCCACGGGCGTACCGACCCAGCCGGGGCGGCGCTCGCCGTCGACCCGCGTGCTGAGGGTCAGCATCGTCTCGCTCATACCGTACCGCTCGATCGGGACGAGGCCCGTGAGCTCACGCAGTCGTTCGAAGACCGGCACCGGCAGCGGTGCGCTGCCCGAGACGAGCAGTCGCGCACCGCTCAGCGCGCGGGCGGATTCCTCGTCCTCGACGACGCGCGTCCACACTGTCGGCACCCCGAAGTACAGGGAACCCCGCGCTTCCGCGTAGGCCTTCGGCGTCGGCCGGCCGGTATGGATCAGTCGGCTGCCGACGCGCAGCGCACCCACCACTCCGAGCACGAGTCCGTGCACGTGGAACAGCGGAAGTCCGTGCACGAGCGTGTCGCGCTCGGTCCAGGCCCACGCCTCGGCGAGCGCGTCGATGCCGGCGGCGATCGCACGCCGGCTCAGGAGCACGCCCTTCGGGGCACCGGTGGTACCGGAGGTGTAGAGCACGAAGGCGATTCGCGACGGGTTCGGCTCCGGCAGATGATGCCAGTCGCGGGCGTGCAACCGGACCGGCAGTACCGGCAGTTCCGGGACGTCGGGATGCTGCACCTCGGGGGCCGGACCGAGCCAGGCCTGTGCGCCCGAATCGGTCAGGATGTGTGCGAGTTCGGCCGGCCCCGAATCCGGAGGCACCGGCACCACGGTCGTCCCGGCGAGCAGAGCGCCCGTCACGGCGACGACGGTGGCCGCGCCGGGAGTGGCGAGCACGGCCACCCGATCGGCCCGTGCCACCCGCGCGGCGACCGCGGTCGCCGCGCCGAGCAGATCGCTGCGGGAGAAGGTGTGACCGTCGATACGAACGGCGTCCGGGAGATCGTCGCCGCGCGCGACGGCCAGCGGGTTCAGCGAACGAAGCAGTGCAGACACAGCAGCCACGATCCCATATCGCGCCGCACTCCCATCGGGGCGGTCAGGTGCGGACGTCGCCGCGCGTCGCCGACACCGATGCCCGCGTGAGGCGCGGCGGGGGAAGCACAGTGGCCAGGACCGCGCCCAGCAGCATCCCGATCAGGATCGCCACGCCGTGCGCGTCGCCCGCGACCACGAGCACCACGCCGAGAACGAAGGTCGCCGCGGAGGCGACGAGCAGCGGGCGCGTCGCCCCGACGACCGGCCAGAGTCCCGCGAGGGTCGCGGCCGACGCGAGCGTCGCGCCGGTCGTTCCCGCGCCGTCGGACGGGAAGACGAAGGTGGTGAACAATCCCCACAGCAGCTGACCGACCACGAACAACCCGATCGCCCGGTACCACCCCCACACCCGCACGATCGCGACGGAGACCACCGCGAGCAGCACGAGGTTCACCACGGTGAGGAGCACTCCGCCGTCCTCGACCAGACCGGCGGCGAGGACGCGCCACCACTCCCCCGCATCGCGGGTGCGGACGGGTTGCCGCCTGAAGAGGTCGAGCAGTTCCGGGAAGATCAGCCGGGCCAGCGACATCACCGCGACCACCGACCACAGGATCGTGGCCGCGACCGGCGGCGGCCACCAGAACGATCGGGCCCTCGCGTGCGCGGCACTCCCGGACCAGGAACGCGACGCACTCACCGCGGTGATCGCCACGACGGCGACGTAGAGCACCCACAGCAGCGGATCCTCACCGGACGAACTCACGGGGCCAATCTACCGGCGACCCGCCCGCCGGGCGTCGGGTCGAGAGGGGTGACCGCGCTCGATCAGCGCAACCGGGCAGCGGCCGCGGCGATGTCGTCGTCGGTGGCGGTCAGCGCGATCCGCACGTGCAGGACACCGCCGGGACCGTAGAACTCGCCGGGCGCCACGAGGATTCCTCGTTCGGCGAACCAGTCGACGGTCGCGCGGCATTCCTCCCCGCGCGTCGCCCACAGGTACAGGCCCGCCTCCGAATGGTCGACGGTGAAGCCGGCGCCGCGCACGGCGGCGAGGAGCACCTCGCGACGCGTGCGGTACTTCTCACGCTGCGCGTTCTCGTGCTCGTCGTCGTTCAGTGCCGCGGTCATCGCCGCCTGGATCGGCAGCGGCAGCATCATGCCGGCGTGCTTGCGGACCTCGAGCAGGTCGGCGACGAGGTCGGCGTCGCCGGTGACGAAACCGGCCCGGTAACTCGCGAGATTCGAGGTCTTCGACAGCGAGTGCACCGCGAGGAGGTTGGTGTGGTCGCCCCCGCACACGCTCGGGTGCAGGATCGACAGGGCCTCACCCTCCCAGGTGAGACCGAGATAGCACTCGTCGGAGACGACGATCGCGTCGCGGCTGCGCGCCCAGTCGACGACCTTGCGCAGGTGGTCGGGACCGAGCACCTTGCCGGTGGGGTTCGACGGCGAGTTCACGAAGACCAGCGACGCCACTTCGGGTCCGAGGCGGGTCAGTCCGTCGGCGCGGATGATGCGGGTGCCGGCGAGCAGGCCGCCCACCTCGTAGGTCGGGTACGCCAGTTCGGGGATGACGACGAGATCGCCGGCGCCGAGACCGAACAGCGACGGCAGCCAGGCGATCATCTCCTTGGTACCGATCGCCGGCAGGATCGCGGCGTCGTCCAGACCGGTGATGCCGTAGCGGCGCTCGAGCGCACCCACGGCCGCTCGCCGCAGTTCGGCGGTGCCGTGCGTGGTCGGGTAGCCGGGCTCCTCGGCGACGGAGACGAGCGCCTCCCGGATCACGGGAGCGACCGGGTCGACCGGTGTGCCCACCGACAGGTTGACGATGCCCTCGGGATGCGCCGCGGCCTTCGCCTTCGCGTCGGTCAGGGAATCCCAGGGGAAGTCCGGCAGGTTCTTCGCCACCGAACGGCGGACACGCGTGCTCACGACAGTTCCACCGGTCCGTTCGTCACTCTTCGCCCATGGGAGGGAGGTTCTTGACGAACGGCGGGTCGTAGTCGACCTTGCCGAGCTTCGCGGCGCCACCGGGCGAGCCGAGATCGTCGAAGAAGTCGACGTTGGCCTTGACGTAATCGGACCACTCGTCCGGAACGTCGTCCTCGTAGAAGATCGCTTCGACGGGGCACACGGGCTCGCACGCACCGCAGTCGACGCACTCGTCGGGGTGGATGTACAGCATGCGACCGCCCTCGTAGATGCAGTCGACGGGGCATTCCTCGATGCATGCCTTGTCCAACACGTCCACGCACGGTTCCGCAATCGTGTACGTCACTGCTGTTCTCCCTGCCTCTCTGTCAGCCCGCCGACCTGCGCGGCCTCGCCGAAGGGGCGTTCTCGACGCCCACGGTCCTCCAGTATCCCCCGACCCTCCGCAACGCTTCGGAGT
The DNA here is from genome assembly GCF_048957735.1 of Rhodococcus sp. As11. Lineage (NCBI taxonomy): Bacteria > Bacillati > Actinomycetota > Actinomycetes > Mycobacteriales > Nocardiaceae > Rhodococcus > Rhodococcus sp. As11. The sequence goes on along the minus strand of NZ_JARDJE010000006.1, from coordinate 164,090 downwards.
AAGGGTCCCCTACCACGCCCGGAGTCGTGACCCGAGGTCAGCGCGAGGTCGACGGGATCTCCGCGGGCATGTACGCCGTGGTCCGCTGACGGGCGGGCCGCCCGATACCCTCGGCGATCGCGACGAGTTCGGCGACGGTCTTCTCCGAACCGTGCTGCGATCCGGCCATGCGCGAGATGGTCTCCTCCATCAGGGTGCCACCGAGGTCGTTGGCCCCGCCTTCGAGCATGGCCCGCGTGCCCGCGACACCCAGCTTGACCCAGCTGGTCTGGATGTTGTCGATCCGGCCGTGCAGCATGACCCGGGCGAGCGCGTGCGCGGCACGGTTGTCGCGCATGGTCGGGCCGGGGCGCGACGCGCCGGCCAGATACAGCGGCGACGACTGGTGGACGAAGGGCAGCAACACGAACTCGGTGAATCCACCTGTGCGGTCCTGGATTCCGCGGATCACGTTCAGATGACCCACCCAGTGGTGCGGCCGGTCGACGTGCCCGTACATCATCGTCGAACTCGAGCGCAGACCCACTTCGTGTGCGGTGGTCACCACCTCGATCCACTCGGCCGTCGGGAGTTTGCCCTTGGTGAGCACCCACCGAACCTCGTCGTCGAGGATCTCGGCGGCGGTGCCCGGGATGGTGTCGAGTCCGGCCGCACGCAGTTCGGTGAGCCACTCGCGGATCGAGGTGCCGCTGCGCGCGACACCGTTGACGATCTCCATCGGCGAGAACGCGTGGACGTGCATCGACGGCACCCGCGCCTTGACTGCGCGGACCAGATCGGCGTAGCCGGTCACCGGAAGTTCCGGATCGATACCGCCCTGCATGCACACCTCGGTGGCACCGGCGACGTGGGCCTCCCACGCCCGGTCGGCGACTTCGCTCGCCGAGAGGGTGAACGCGTCGGCGTCGCCCTTGCGCTGCGCGAACGCACAGAACCGGCAGCCGGTGTAGCAGATGTTGGTGAAGTTGATGTTCCGGTTGACGACGTAGGTGACGTCGTCGCCGACGGTATCGCGCCGCAACTGGTCGGCGAGTGCCACGAGCGCTTCGAGACCGGCCCCGTCGGCGTCGGCGAGGGCCGTGTACTCCGCGTCGGAGCAGCCGCCCGGATCGCGCTCCGCCGAGCGCAGCGCCGAGAGCACGTCGCTGTCGAGCCGCACCGGCGCGGAGGCACCGAGCTCGAGCACCTGTTCACGGACGGTCTCCCAGTCGCCGAAGGCACTCCCCAGATCCGACCGGTGCTCGGTGTTGCGTCCGGTCACGTCGATCTCGGAGTTGAGGTCGACCCGCCCCGACGACTCCCAGTCGACGTCGGGTTCCTGCCAGGGCAGTCCGGACGGGACCACCTCGCGCGCCAGGCCCGTGGCCGGGTCGGCGAGGGCGTGTACGTGGGCGGTGATGCGTGGATCGATCCACGGCTGGCCGGCGAGCACGTACTGCGGCTGGGCGGCGATCCGTTCGGTGAGTTCGAAGCCGGCCTCGGCGCTCAGGCGCGCGAGGGTGTCGAGACCGGGCCAGGGCCGCTCGGGGTTGACGTGATCGGGGGTCAACGGCGAGACACCGCCCCAGTCGTCGACGCCCGCCCCGAGCAGCGCGCGGCACTCGTCCGGCGACACGAGGTTCGGCGGTGCCTGGATACGCATGCCCGGCCCGAGGACGAGCCGCGCGACGGCGATCGCGGCGAGGAACTCGTCGAGCTCCGCGTCGTCGTGCTCGCGCATCGCGGTGTCGTCCTTGGCACGAAAGTTCTGGACGATCACTTCCTGGATATGACCGAAAGCTTTGTGCGACTTGCGGATCGCGTGGATCGATTCGGCGCGCTCGGTGAAGTCCTCACCGATCCCGACGAGGATCCCCGTGGTGAACGGCACCGCGAGACGTCCCGCATCGGTGAGCACGCGCAGCCGCACCGCCGGCTCCTTGTCGGGGCTGCCGTAGTGGCACTGCCCCTTCTCGGCGAACAACCGTTCGGAGGTGGTCTCGAGCATCATGCCCATCGAGGGGGCGACCGGCTTCAACCGGGAGATCTCGGCCCAGCTCATCACCCCGGGGTTGAGGTGCGGCAGCAGGCCGGTCTCCTCGAGGACTCGGATCGCCATCGCCCGGACGTAGTCGAGGGTGGAGTCGTATCCACGCTCGTCGAGCCACTGCTTCGCTTCGGGCCACCGGTCCTCGGGCCGGTCGCCGAGCGTGAACAAGGCCTCCTTGCACCCCAGTTCGGCCCCCTGACGGGCGATCTCGAGGATCTCGTCGGGTTCGAGGTACATGCCGCGCCCCTCGGCGCGGAGCTTGCCGGGGACCGTGACGAAGGTGCAGTAGTGGCATCGATCCCGGCACAAGCGGGTGATGGGCACGAACACCTTCCGCGAATAGGTGACCGTGCCGGGACGTCCCTGGGCGAGCAGCCCGGCGTCGCGCACCCGCGCCGCCGACGCGCAGAGATCCTCGAGATCGGCGCCCCGCGCCTGCAGCAGGACCGCCGCTTCGTCGACGTTCAGAGCGACCCCGTCACGTGCCCGGCGCAGCGCACGACGCATTCCCGACGGTGTCACCGTGGAGCGGGACGCGGCACCGGGGCGCACGGTGGGGGTCGGGAGCATCGCGGACTGCGGGATGTCGTCTGCGGAATCGGTCATGCGCCCGATCATGCGCCTGCGTGCACCCCTATGCCACCTCGGGGTCTATTCGTGCGGGTAGTCGTCGTCCGCGGGGACTTCGCGGTTCTGCTCGTAGGTGTCGGCGGGGTCGGCCTCCAGCGGCACGTCCGAGGGCAGATCGTCGGCAGGATCGTCGTAGACGGGAGTGGCCTGCTCGAGCCGGTCGGCCTCGGAATCGTTGTCGGACTGGATCTCGATGCCGAGCGCATTCGACTCTGTCATGACGATCTCCTCTTCTGAACGGGCGATCCGCACTCGTCGGATCGGGCGAGTCCGGCCGGTTCTACGGATCCCAGCCTAGCGTGGAACCGGACACCGGTCCCGGTGGAGCAGGAGGCATGGGTGGAGGACGACGAGGTGGCGGTCGGCGGGGCGCGGCCGGAGGCGAGTGTGGTCATGCGGGAACCCTCGTGGCGGCCGAGCCCGAAGGCGCGTGTGCTCTGGGCCGTGAGCGCGTCACTGATGTGGATTCCGCTCGTCGTCGCGCAGGTCGTGTGGGTGATCGTCGCACCCGGAGGCGCCGGATGGCACATCGCCGCGGCAGCAGCGACGATCGTCCTCGGCGGACTGCACGTCGCGGTGGTGCCGGCGTGGCGTTTCCGTGTCCATCGCTGGGAGATGGACGACACGGCGGTCTACACGCGGTCGGGCTGGTGGACGCAGGAACACCGCATCGCGCCGATCTCCCGGATCCAGACCGTCGACACCGAACGGGGCCCGCTCGACCGCTGGCTCGATCTGACCACCGTCACCGTCACCACCGCGTCCGCGGCGGGTGCGGTGGAGATCGTCGGGCTGGACAGCCGTGTCGCCGACGAGACCGTCGCCCACCTGACCGCGCTCGCGGCCCGCTACCGGACGGACGCGACATGAACGACACCGCCGTGCCCGCGGCCGAGACGGACGAGCAGGTGCCGTGGTCGCGCCTGGACCGCAGGATGTTGCTGATCCATCCGATCGAGGAGATCCTGCGCCTGCTGCCCGTCCTCGCCGGATCGTTCGTCATCGGCACCACCAGCGGGAATCCCGGGTGGGGACTCGTAGCGACAGGCGTGCTGGTGCTGGTCGGGCTGTTGCGCTGGTTCACCACCACCTACCGCGTCGGGCCCGTTCACATCGAGCTCCGACGCGGACTGCTGCAGCGACGCGAGTTGTCGATCCCCCGCAGCCGCATCCGCTCGGTGGACGTCGAACAACGTCTCCTGCACCGCGTCCTCGGCCTGGCCGTCGTGAAGATCGGTACCGGGCAGGGCGGAGGAGCCGACCGCACCCGGTTCGAACTCGACGGCCTCCCGATCGCCGCCGTCCCCGAGCTGCGTGCCGTTCTCCTGACCGGCGGGGAGCGGGACGCCGAACCGTCCGAGCCGGCACCGACGTCCGCGCCCCCCACCGAGCGGCAGCTGGCGCGCTTCGATCCGGGTTGGGTGCGCTACGCCCCCTTCTCCACGACGGGATTGCTCGCCGTCGCGGCGATCGCCGGTGCCGCCTTCCAGTTCGGGCTCGGCCGGTGGATCGCAGAGTCGCAGGTCGTCCGCCGCGCGGTCGAGGCCGCGGAGGATCTGGGACTGCTGGTCGCACTGGTGATCCTCGTCCTGGTGGTCGTGCTCGTCGCCAGTCCGGCGGCGTGCGTGCGTTACCTGATGGTCTACGGCGATTTGCGGGTGACCGACGACGACCGGGTCCTGCGCATCGCGCACGGCCTGCTCACGACCCGTCACACCACTCTCGACCGGGCGCGGCTGCGCGGTGTCGCACTGCACGAACCGCTGGCACTGCGACTGGTCGGCGCCGCGCGGCTCGACGCCGTCATGACGGGCAGGACGGCGCAGCAGTGTGGCTCGTCGCTGGTCCTGCCGCCGGCGCCCGACGGGGAGGTCCGGCGGGTCGCGGCCGAGGTGCTCACCGAGCGGTTACCGCTCGATGCGCCGCTGCGCAGCCACGGTCCCCGTGCCCGTCGTCGCCGCTACACGCGGACGTTGTGGCCGGTGGGTGTCGTGGTGGTCGCGGGACTCGTCGCCCTCACCGTCACCGGGCGGCACGTGCCCCTGCCGGTGATCGTCACGGTGATCGTGCTGCTGGTCGCGGGGGCGTGCGCGCTGGCGCAGGACCGGTACCGGGGTCTCGGTCACACCGTCGTCGACGGACATCTCGTGGCCCGCAGCGGCTCGATCGACCGGCAACGCATCTGCCTCGATGCGGAGGGTGTGATCGGATGGACGGTGAGGCAGACATTCTTCCAGCGACGGGCCGGCCTCGCGACCGTCGTCGCGGCGACCCCGGCGGGCGCGGGCCGTTACGAGGTGATCGACATCCCGATGGACGAGGCGTGGGCTCTGGTTCAGGAGGTCACACCGGGTATGGGAGAAGCATGGATGAAGACATGATCCCTCCCTCGGGACGGGGACCCCTGCACGGCGCCCCTCCTGCGACGCTGGCCGAACTCGACGATGTGCTCGTCGACTGCCGCGCGTGTCCGCGGCTGGTCGCATGGCGCGAGCAGGTCGCGCGGGAGAAACGAGCAGCCTTCCGCGACGAGGAGTACTGGGGCCGGCCCGTCCCGGGTTTCGGTCCTGCCGATGCGTCCCTGCTGATCGTCGGGCTTGCGCCCGCCGCGCACGGCGGGAACCGCACGGGACGGATGTTCACCGGCGACCGGTCGGGCGACGTGCTGTACGCGGCCCTGTACGACGCGGGTCTGGCGTCGCAACCGACCGCGACGCACATCGGCGACGGCCTCGAACTGTTCGGCACGCGCATCACGTCCCCGGTGCACTGCGCACCGCCGGCGAATCGCCCCACCGTCGTCGAACGCGACACCTGCCGGCACTGGCTGGAACAGGAGCTCGACCTGCTCTCCCCCACGCTGCGCGCGGTCGTCGTCCTCGGCGGTTTCGGATGGCAGGCGCTACTGCCCGTCCTGTCGGCCGCGGGGTGGACGATTCCCGTTCCCCGCCCGAAGTTCGGGCACGGCGCGCACGCGCTGCTGTCTCCGACCGAGGCGCGCGAGCACCCGTTGCATCTGTTCGGCTGCTATCACGTCAGCCAGCAGAACACCTTCACCGGCCGGCTGACGCAGGAGATGGTGACCGACGTGCTCAGGGACGCGGCTCGGGCTGCGTCGCTCCTACCGCGCGAGCCGCTCCCACCGCCCGAGTGATCTCCTTGATACGCGCCGAGAACAGGTAGCCGCCGGCCGGGACGAGCGCCGCCACCGGCAGCAGCAGGGTCCGCCAATCGCCGAGCGCGAGTTGATCGCCGCCCGGCCCTCCCGCCAGACAGACGAGGAAGACGACGGCCCACGCGACCAGCGGCAGGGTCGCGCTGCGCAGGGAGCCGGTCTCGGCGCGGACGGCCACCACCAGGAGCAGGTTCGCGAGTCCGGCCAGCAGGATGGTGATCGGGAAGGGCATCCCGGCGATGTACAGGCCCAGGTAGAAGACCGACAACAGGGCGCACAGCGCACCGTCGAGCACGAGCAACGCGACGAGGCCCCGGCGTGGCCGGACGTCCGCCGGTGACTCGAGGGGGGCAGCGGTTGCTGGATCGACCGTCATGCTTCGATGGTGCGCTACCGGACGGGCGCCGACGCAACCGGGGTCTGCGGAACCGTCCGCCGCTCACCCACGGGACGTCAGGGAACCGGCGGGTATCCGAGCATGGTGAGCAGGGCGCTCTGCTGGTCGGCGAAGGCGTACAACGCGTGCCAGTAGTCGGCTCGGATCTCGTCGGCGTAGGGCCTCAGCGAGTCCACGAACGCGACGATCTGGTTCTGGACGGACCAGTTGTACATCGACAACCCCCTGCACGGTGTGTGTCTGCGCGACGCGAGGACGAGTGACCCGCGCCACTGTCGATCCCACTGACGACTCGGATCACACTAGCCGATGCCGGAGAAGAGATCGTCTTCTCGTCCCGTCGGGTCGGTGAGACCGAGCCGACCGCGAACGAGCACGAAGTGCTCGTGGTCGAGGACGGGCTGGGCGACGAGGTTGGAGAGCACGAACTGCTCACCGTCCGGCGCGACCAGCACCTGGGTCGCGTGCGCCGCCATCGCGGTTCGCTTCGCGTCGAGAACCGACCGGACGTCGACGACGGTGGTGACCTCCTCGTCGGGCACGCTCGGCAGTTCGCCCGGCTCGGGTCTGCGCCACCCTTCGGGCAGCGATCCCATGGCCGCGACGCCACGTTCGAGTGCGGACCGTTCGGTGACGGTCCAGTACACCTTCGCGGGAGTCCAGGCCGCGCCGGCGGACGGGTAGTCCTCGGTTCCCGCCGCCTCGACGGCCGCGGTCACCCGCTCGTGCACCGCGATGTGGTCGGGATGGCCGTAGCCGCCGTAGGGGTCGTAGGTGACGACCACATGGGGACGCGTTTCCCGGATCACGGCGACGAGCGCCTCGACCGCCTCGTCGCGGTCGGCATTGACCCAGGCGCGAGGATTGTCGGCGGAGGGGGTGCCCGCCATCCCGGAGTCGCGCCAGTGCCCGGCACCGCCGAGAAAACGCGGTCGGTCGACGCCGAGCGCGTCGAACGCCCGGGTGAGTTCGAGGATGCGATAGCCGCCGAGCTGATCGGCACGATCCGCGGTGAGCTGGGCCCACTCGTCGCCGATCACTTCACCTTCCTCACCGAGCGTGCAGGTCACGACGGTGACCTCGGCGCCTTCGGCGACGTACCGGGCGATGGTGCCGCCGGTGGTGAGCGTTTCGTCGTCGGGATGGGCGTGGACGAGCAGAAGCCGGCGATCCGCAGCATTGGGGACGGCCCCCGGAGTGTCGATCACGGTGTGGTCCTTCCCCACAGATGGGCGTCGCCGAGAATACCGGTGGCGACAGCGGCTGTCAGCGAGACGTTCTCGACACCCGGACCGGCTGCGACGACGGTCCTGTCCTGCAGGATCGGCAGGTTCACCGCGAGATCCCACAGCCTCGGCTGTGCGGCGGCGACGACGTCCGCCGGATCGGCGGCGCCGTTCAGAGCCGCCAGCAGGTCCGGTTCGAGCCCGGGGTCGCAGGCACCCGAGAGGTTGCTCGGCGCCTCGAGCTGCGCTGCGACGGCGTCCTCGCGTTCCTCCACGTCGTCCTCGTCGAGTGTGGTGGTCGCGGGGTCCGGCGGTGTTCCGTCCGACGGCCGTGTCGTCTCCTGGGCGGCGGGTACGGGCGTGGGCGGGAGATCCTCCCCCGCCGCGGTGGGCGCCGCGGCCACCGGTACGCATCCGAACCGGGACAGCGCGGCCGTGGCGGGATCGCCTCCGGCACGCATCCAGCCGACGATCGCGTGCACGCCGCCCTCGACGAGGGCCTCGCCGTACAGCTCGTCCGGAGACAGTTCGTCGACCGACGCGTCGATCCCGGCACCGCGCCACAGGTCGACGGCGGTGCGTGCGACGGCCCGCGCGGTCTCGTCTCCCTCCGGCACGCCCAGCACCAGCGTCAACGGTTCTCCGTCCCGGGCCAGGGTGCCCTCGGGCAACGTCGCAGCGCCCGCACTCCCCGGCTCGGGAGCCCCGCTCGCCGGTGATGCGGACGTCCTGGTCTCGGGCGCGGCCGGGTCTGCGGGTGCCGGCGGATCGGCGGGTGGGATCGGCAGATATCCGGCCTCGGCGAGACGGCCGAGGGCCTCCTCCCGGGACGGTCGCGGCGGCATCGTGTCGGCGTATCCCGGATCGGACGGCGCGAGCACCTGGGCACGGGCGCGCACGATCTCGGTGCTGTCACCGGTGGCGACGAGCCCGAGCAGGTCCGGATCGAGCAGGCCGAGCACGCCTCGCCGGACCCGCGGATCGGCGAGTTCGGCGGTGCGGGTGTTGAGGATCAGGTCGAGTGTGCGCGGCTGCAACTGGACGCCGGTGCGCACGCCCGGCACGGCGGCGAGCTGCGCTTCCAGGGCGACTCCGCCCGCACTCTGGACCACCTGCGCGTCGTCGCTGCGCACGGATTCGGTCACCTGGGCATCGGTGCCGGCGCGGCGCATCAGCAGCTCGTCCGGTCCGGCCGGGGTGCCCCAGAACCGGTCGTTGCGTTCGAGCAGGACCTCGGCGCGCCCGCGATCGACGTTGTCGACGTGGAACCGCCCACCGGACACGGGGATGGTCTCGGACAGCCCCGTGGAGAAACCACCCGGCGTGTCCTTCACCAGGTGTGCGGGCAGCAGATCGGTGAACAGTTCGCGCCAGGCGGGATACGGCTCGCGCAGCGTGACGGTGACCGTCTTGCCTCCACCCGACGACCGGATGTCGTCGATGAGCCGGTAACCGGCGGGATCGACCACGCCGGGCTGGGTGACCATCTGCCGCCACAGATACCGGAAGTCCTCGGCGGCGATCGGTGCACCGTCCGACCACTGGGCCTCGTCGCGCAGGCGGTAGGTGATCGTGAACGGGGCCTCGTCGGTGACCTCGGCGGACAGGAGCAGCGAGTCGTCGGGAACCAGCAGCGTGACCGCGGGGTTCTGCGAGTCGGGAACGGCCCGGAAGGCGCTGGGGAGCACGAGTTCGGCGACCGCGTTGGCGACCGGCGACTGATCGGCGAGCAGATGCGGATTGAAGCCCGAGCCGACCTCGTCGATCGCGACCACCACCGTGCTGCGCTGCGGCGCGGGAGCGGGAGTCGTGGTCGGCTCCGCCTGTTCGATCGGCGGGGGCGGGTCGGCGGTGCAGGCGGTCAGGACCAGCACAGCCACGGCCGTGCCGGCCGTCGCCCCGATCAGTCGGCGACGAGCGCGCGTACGCGACACTCGGGCTCCTTCCGTGAGGCAGGTGGTACATGGGTGGCCCCGGCCAGCATGCGCTCGCCGGGGCCACCCACACCTGGACTACTTGTTACGGGCCTTCTCCCGCGACCGCGCACGCGCACGGTCGGTCTGCGACAGGTGCAGCTTCCGCACGCGCACGTCCTCCGGGGTGACCTCGACGCACTCGTCTGCGGCACAGAATTCGAGCGCGGCCTCGAGGGTCAGCTCGATCGGCTTGGCGAGGGTCTCCATCACGTCGGCCGTCGAAGAGCGCATGTTGGTGAGCTTCTTCTCGCGGGTGACGTTGATGTCGAGGTCCTCGGCGCGCGGGTTGATGCCCACGACGTGACCCTCGTAGGTGTCGCTGCCCGGTTCGACGAAGAAGGTGCCGCGATCGGCGAGCTGGATCATCGCGAACGGGGTGACCGCACCGGCACGGTCGGAGACGAGCGAACCGGTGTGGCGTGCCCGGATCTCGCCGGCCCACGGCGCGTAGCCGTGGAAGATCGCGTTGGAGATGCCGGTGCCGCGGGTCTCGGTGAGGAAGTCGGTGCGGAAACCGATCAGGCCGCGCGACGGGATGATGAACTCCATGCGGACCCAGCCGGTGCCCTGGTTGGTCATCTGGACCATCTTGCCCTTGCGGTTGGCGAGGAGCTGGGTGATGGCGCCGAGGTGCTCCTCGGGGCTGTCGATGGTCAGCTCTTCGTAGGGCTCGTGCAGTTTGCCGTCGATGGTCCGGGTGACCACCTGCGGCTTGCCGACGGTCAGCTCGAAGCCTTCGCGGCGCATCTGCTCGACGAGGATGGCCAGGGCGAGTTCGCCACGGCCCTGCACCTCCCATGCGTCCGGACGTCCGATGTCGAGCACGCGCAGCGACACGTTGCCGACGAGTTCGGAATCGAGCCGCGTCTTGACCATGCGCGCGGTGAGCTTGTGGCCCTTGACCCGGCCGACGAGCGGCGAGGTGTTGGTGCCGATGACCATCGAGATGGCCGGCTCGTCGACGGTGATGCGCGGGAGTGCCACCGGGGTCTCCGGATCGGCGAGCGTGTCGCCGATCATGATCTCCGGGATGCCGGCCACGGCGACGATGTCGCCGGCGACCGCGACCTCGCCCGGCTGGCGCTCGACACCGACGGTCTTGAGCAGCTCGGTGATCTTGACGTTCTTGACGCCGTCGGCGTGCATCCACGCGACGGTCTGGCCCTTGCGCAGCTCGCCGTGGTGGATGCGCAGCAGCGCGAGACGACCGAGGAACTCGGAGGCGTCGAGGTTGGTGACGTGGGCCTGCAGCGGGGCCGCCGGATCACCCTTGGGTGCGGGGATGCACTCCATGAGGACCTCGAAGAGCTCGTCGAGGTTCTCGGCGTCGGGGACCTGGCCGTTCTCGGGCTGCTTCTTCGATGCCTTGCCTTCACGGCCGGAGGCGTAGAGGACGGGCAGGCCGAGGGCGAGCTCGGCGGCTTCGGCGGCTTCGTCGTCGAGGTCGGACGCGAGGTCGAGCAGCAGGGTCTGGCTCTCCTCGACGACCTCGGCGATGCGGGCGTCGGGCCGGTCGGTCTTGTTGACCACGAGGATCACCGGCAGCGACGCGGCGAGAGCCTTGCGCAGCACGAAACGGGTCTGCGGCAGCGGCCCCTCGGAGGAGTCCACGAGCAGGACGACACCGTCGACCATGGACAGGCCGCGCTCGACCTCACCACCGAAGTCGGCGTGGCCGGGAGTGTCGATGACGTTGATGACCGTGACGGTGCCGTCGGGGTTGTGCCGGTGCACAGCGGTGTTCTTCGCGAGAATGGTGATGCCCTTCTCGCGCTCGAGGTCGCCCGAGTCCATGACCCGGTCGACGAGTTCCGCACGTTCGGCGAACGCGCCCGACTGGCGCAACATGGCGTCGACGAGAGTGGTCTTTCCATGGTCGACGTGCGCCACGATGGCGACGTTCCGAAAATCAGCGGTGCTCACGCGATAGCTCTCCTGGCTGTAGTCCGGCCACACGGCACTGGACCCGGTCGGCACCTCGCCCGTACGGCGTTCGTCTCGATGGCCGCGACGCGAGATTGCGAGCTACCTGCTCCGCCCGAAACTCGGCGTGCAAGTACTGCGGCCGTCAATACACTTTACAGGCCGCTCGTAGGTCGCTGCGTCTACCTCAGCCGATATCCGCAGGTCGGCAATGATCGGGGTGACGTTCGACACTTCCGCGGGAGACGCGAGGACCGAATCCGGCACCTCATCCACCCCTTGGCCCATGAGTAAGGGGATGCTAACCTTCGCCCGCCGGTGGATTCGCCGCGCGCTGGTCCGTGGAAGGCAGGCGGGACGTATGGGGAAGGTGAAGGCGAGCAAGGTCGCAGGCCTGAAGCCGAAGAAGAAGTGCTGCCGCAAGAAGACGCGGTGCCTCGAATGCCCCGTCGTCGTCATGCGCATGAGGAAGGTCGAGAACGACGGCCTGAGCAAGAAGGAACTGCGCAAATATCTCGACCGGGCCCGTGCCGCCTGACTCAGCGCTGCAGATGCTCCCGCAGGTCCGGGATCCACGCGCGGTCGGCCGGAACGAGATCGATCCGCCCGAGTTCGTCCGCGTCGACCCACCGCAACGCCGCGTGGTCGAGCGGCTCGGGATCACCGGAGACGAGTTCGACACGGTAGGCACACAACTCCCGGCCCCCCGCCAACGGCACCGCCACGCCCAGACGTTCCGCGCCGCGCACCTCGACACCGAGTTCTTCCCTCAGCTCCCGCCCGAGCGCCGCTTCCGCACTCTCCCCCGGTTCGGCCTTGCCGCCGGGCAACTCCCACAGTCCCGCGAGGTCGGCGGGCCGGAGACGCTGGGCGAGCAGCACGCGTCCGTCCCGGATGACGGCGCCGGCCACTACGTGCCCCTCGGGCGCCGGTGTACTCGCAGACGATGTGCTTGCAGACATGACCCGCATCGTCCCAGAATGAGTCATGTCCCAGCTGCTGACGGACGGAGAGATCGACGCCGCGCTGGCCGAGCTGCCGCACTGGCACCGCGCGGGACGGTCGCTCGTCCGCACCATCGAGGCACCGACCTTTCCCGACGCGATCGCGCTCGTCGACCGGGTGGCCGTCGTCGCCGAGGAGGCGAACCATCATCCGGACATCGACATCAGGTGGCGGAAGGTGACCTTCGCGTTGAGCACGCACTCCGCCGGTGGCATCACGGAGTCGGATCCGGCTCTTGCGCGCCGGATCGACGAGGAGGCCCGACACTCGGGTCCGTAGTCGCCTGCTCGTCCCGTCCCGTGCGCCCGGCGAGGATCATGACGACGTAGACGGCAAGGACACCCACCACGTTGACCGCGCCCAGCCAGGCGAGCGGAGCGGGGCGTTCGACGTCCCAGATCGAGTCCTGCGCCGTGCTGAGCACCCACGGGACGCCGATCAGCGTGACCGCCGCCCAGCACACGGCGACGACGCGGGCGCCGAGCGTGCGTGCCGCAGGTCCGTAGACCAGCCACAGCAGCAGCGGAACCACCCATACCCAGTGGTGGACCCACGAGATGGGTGAGACGAGCAGACCGAACAGCTGCACGACCAGCAGCGTGCCGAGGCGATCGTGGGTTCCGTCGGGCAACGGCCGCAGCGACCGCCACGCCGCGAACGCGAGGACGGCGCAGACGACGACGGCGAGCAGCCACGCCGGGCCGAGACCCACGTCCTCACCGGCGACGCGGCTCAGGGCTCCGCGCAGCGACTGGTTCCACACCGAGACGACCGGCCCGATCCGGTCCGCGTCGCCCAGGAGGGAGCCGAAGTAGGTGGCGGCCTGGGAGCCGAGCACGAGCAGGCTCACCAGGACCGTCCCCGCAAAGACGACGGCGGAGAACACCGCCTCACGCCGGCGCCGTTGCGCGAGGAAGTACAACCCGGTGATCGCGGGCGTGAGCTTGATGCCGGCGAGCACACCGACGAGACCCCCCGACAGCCACCACCGCGAACTGCGCACCGCGAGCATCACGCCGAGGACGAGGAAGACGTTGATCTGCCCGTAGTCGAGTGTGGTGCGAACCGGTTCGGTCCAGATCCCCGCGGCCGTCCACACCATCGCGGTACCGGTCCACGACCGGTTCCGCGCCGTCGCGGCAGCGCCGTCCTCGTCGACATCACCGTCGCTCACGACGAGTTCGAGAGCGATCCGCACGACGGCGAAGAGCGCAGCGACCGTCAGCAACTGCCATGCCACGCCCAGGACACCGAACGGGATCAGGTGCAGGGGCAGGAAGACGAGCGCGGCGAAGGGCGGATAGGTGAACGGCAGCGGGAAGTCGGGGGTGTCCTCCGAATAGGTGAATCCGTAGAGGTTCCCCTGCAGCAAGGCGGCCGATCCGTCGACGTAGACGTGCAGGTCGACGAGGTTCATCCCGTTGGGCGTGATGAATGCCCAGGCCAGACGGACGACGACCGACAGCGCCAGTAACGCCGCGCACCACCGCATCCGGTGCGAAGCAAACCCTCGTGGCACTGCGGTGCGGCCTCTCCCGTCGAACGTCCGTCCGGTGAACCGGACCCGGCGAAGGAGATTACCGTTCCGATCGGCATGCGAACGAACCGGACTTCACTCCCGTAACGATTTCATCTACAGTCACAATCTTCTCAGGTCGGGCGGGTTATGTTCGACAGGATCCGAGGAACGGAACAGCCCGTGGTTACAATCCCGAACCAGCGATGGGCGTGCCGTTCCGAAACGGAAGGCTTGTCCCGTGTGCGGGGGGTCCATAGAGTGTCTCCTCGAGCCGTCAGCATCCGACCGTTCGTACCGAACGTCCGGATGCTTCAACGACAAGGATGGGGAACAGTGCTTCGTACTCGAGGAATGCGACGGGCGCTCACGCTGTGCGCGCTCGCTGCCACCGCGGGATTGGCCGTGCCTACGCAGGCCGTCGCGCAACCGGCTCCACCCGCATTGCCGGATCTGGCAAGGCTCGTCGAGCTGCCCCGGTTCGAGATTCCCGCCGATCTGTCCGTCGAGTCGTTGACCGACCTTCTGGCCGGAGTCCGGGCGAATCCCGAAGAGGTCGAGGCACTGGCATCCCTCGCACCCGCGATCATCGGCGCCGCCGCGGGCCCCGCGGATGTCGCCGACGCTGCCGACGGCAAGAACGATCTGCTGGCACAGGCCAAGGAACTGCTCGAGAACTCCCAGCTCCCCGAGTCGGTGAAGAGCACGCTCCAACGCGTCATCAAGTTCCTCGACGGTAGCGGCGGCGGCGGACCCGACCTTCCCGAGCCCGGCGCCGTGGTGATCTCGCAGTTCCTGTACCCGACCATCGGCAAGGGCTGCATCGGCGACGGCCGGGACTCCGTGGGCACAGCCCTCGCGGTTGCAGGTCCGTCCCAGCTGCCCCCGCCCGGACCGGCCGCAGGCCAGACCGGTTTCGTCTTCACGGCTCTGGGCACCGCTCCCGCGGCCGACGTGCAGGAGCAGCCGCTCACGCTGAGCTGGGTCAATGTCTCCAACGGCCGCACAGGAACGCAGCCGCTCACCAACGACGCGCGGATCAACCCCGACGGCCCGACCACGCTGAGCACGATCGCCGACACCGGTTCGGGTCAGGTCCTCGCCGTGATCTCCGGTGGAATCACCACGCAGGCCGAAGGCGCCGACCCGCGTTCGTGCACCTTCCTGCCCACCGTGGGTCTCGTCGCGGTTCCCTGATCGAACGAAGAACACTTCGACGCATCGAAGGCCGCCGGAAACACTTTCCGGCGGTCTTCGTCGTTTCTCCTCGACCTCCGTCCCTTCCCTCGCGGCCGCCGTGCGTGATAGACCGGAGCATGGCCTTCACCGCGTCGCGCAGCCCGTCGAAGTCCGTGAACTCCCGCCGCTCGGTCCTCTCGATCGCGTCCGAACGGTCGATCCTGTCGATCGGTTCCTCGTATTCGATCCTGTCGATCGGTAGTTGCGGGTCGGTCCTGTCCGTCGGTTCCGTGGGATCGTTCGGTTCGGTGTTGTCCTCGCTGTCGTTCGCGAGCCTCGGTTCGGCGCTGTCGGGCCTGTCGCGCTGGTCGCTGCTGTCGTGGCGCGGCGACCATTCCGTACCCGACGACCATCCGCCGTTCTCCGTCACCGTCGTCGAATCCGAGCCCGACCGGCACTGTCAGGCCTGACGACAGGAGGGTCTGCACCGGACCGGACTGCGGGAAGATGCTAGGGATCGTCGGTTCCGCCGTGTTAGACACGATGTGATCATCATTCGTATCGCGCACGAATTGTCGTCGGCCGCGTCACCCGGCCCCGGACCGAGGAGCCGCATGGCCGTAGAGACACCGATCCCCACCAGGGAGGTTCCCGCTCCGCGGGGCATCGTGCCGGTCCTCGCGACCGTCGGTATCAGCGTCGCGCTCATGCAGACCCTGATCGTCCCGATCCTCCCCCGGCTTCCGGTGCTCGTCGGCGCGACTCCTCAGAACACATCCTGGGCCGTGACGGCGACTCTGCTCGCCGGCGCGGTGGTCACTCCGATCAGCGGTCGCCTCGGCGACATGTTCGGCAAGCGCCGAATGCTCCTCGCCTCGCTGGCGACGATGGTCCTCGGTTCGGCCGTGTGCGCACTGTCGTCCACGCTGATCCCGCTCGTCGTGGGCCGTACCCTCCAGGGCGCCGCGGTGGGCGCCATCCCGCTCGGTATCGCGATCCTCCGCGACGAACTGCCCCCGCGCCGCCTGCCCGGCGCGATGGCGACGATCAGCGCGACGATGGGTGTCGGCGGCGCGATCGGGTTGCCTCTCGCCGCCTTCGTCGCCCAGGCGACGGACTGGCACATGCTGTTCGTCGCGTCCCTGGTACTCGGACTCGTCGGCATCGCCGCGATCCTGCTCGTCGTACCCGAGTCGTCGCGCCGCAATCCGGGACGCTTCGACATCGCCGGGGCGCTGGCACTCTCCGTCGCTCTCGTGCTGTTGCTGCTGCCCGTCACCAAGGGCAACGACTGGGGGTGGACCTCCCCGGCCACCGTCGGGATGCTCACCGGGGCGCTCGTGGTGTTCCTCGGCTGGGGCCTGTACGAACTGCGGGTGCCGCGACCGCTCGTGGACCTGCGGCTGTCCGCACGCCGGCCGATCCTGATGACGAACCTCGCGTCGGTGGCACTCGGGTTCTCGATGTACTCGAACATCCTGGCGTTCCCACAGCTCCTGATGGCACCCGTGGAGACCGGCTACGGCTTCGGGCAGACGATGGTCACCGCCGGGATCGCGCTCGCCCCCGCCGGGATCGTCATGATGGCGCTGTCTCCCGTCTCCGCCCGCATCACGACGCGGTTCGGGGCCCGCGTCACCCTCGGCTGCGGCGCGGTGTTCGTGGGCCTGGGCTACCTCATGGCGTATGTGCTGTACCGGGAGGTCTGGCACATCGTGGGCGCGTCGATGCTCATCGGCGCCGGTGTGGGCCTCGCCTACGCCGCGATGCCGGCGCTCATCATGGGTGCCGTTCCGCTGCGCGAGTCCGCCGCGGCCAACAGTCTCAATACCCTGATGCGCTCGATCGGCACGACGAGCGCCGCGGCCGTGATCGGCGTGATCCTCGCGGCGATGACCCAGCAGATCGGAGACGCCGTCGTCCCCGCCCTCGACGCTTTCCGCGCCACCTTCCTCGTCGCGGTGGCAGCGGCCGTGCTGGCACTCGTGTTCACGGCGCTGATTCCGTCGGCGGGCCGGACGCTGCGAGCCGCCGACGAGATCTGACTCCGGGCGTCAGCTGCCCAGGAGCCCCGGGTCGGTGCTCGGTGCGCTTCCTGCGAGCGACCACTGGCCGTAGTCGGGCGTGAGCACGTGGTTGATGTCGACGCCGATACCGTCGATCCGGACCTCGCCAGGGATCTGGTGCAGGTTCGCCCTCGGATGGATGTAGCCCTCGGGCGTGCCCCAGTCGTGCTGCCAGTAGAAGGACCCGAGGGATACCGCCGACGCCCGGTCGATGGTCGGCGAATTGGCGTACACACCGAGATTCCCGGCTCCCACGACCTCCTGCCAGCCCAGCAGGTACGGCACGATGCGGGTCGTGAACTGCTCCAAGTTCGGGTTGTCGTCGATCGAGGCGTAGATCGGGCGGCCCGCCGGTCCCCCGGCCGCATAGTGCAGTTCGAGACCGCGCCGGGCGTGCTTCAGACCCGCCTCGTAGCCGCCGAGCCAGTCGGCGGTCCCGGCCTTGCCGAACTGGTAGCACGAGACCACTTCGAGTCCGCTGCCGATCAGCGCGTCCGCCTCCGATCCGGTGAGCGGCTTGGCCCGCATCCACGCGGCGTCGGGCCGCGCATCGGACACGTATCGGATGGCGCCGATGTGGCCGGCGGCCCGGATTGAGGAAGGCGACGGCACGGCAGCCGAATAGTCGACGATGGTTCCGAGCACCTGGCGTCCCTGGGCGAGTCCCGGTGCGCCGAGCGCAGAGATCAACGCGACGCCCGATCCGAGCGTCGCGTACCGCAACATGTCCCGCCGCGAAAGGGTCATCGAAACCTGTCCTTCGTATCGCCGTGTGTACGTCCGCCGTATTGCATCACAATCACGGGCGTCCCACCGGCCACACCGGGGAATTCGACCGGTCGCCGCTCCGGCGCCGGTCCCGGGGAAGCGGGCGTGCTCAGCGACCGGACAGTTCGGCGAAGAAAGCCGGCATCAGGGCGACGTCCTCCACCGTCCGCACGGTGGAACGGACACCGAGGCCGTGTTCCTCGAGCAGATCGCACAAGCCGTCGCCGTCGACGAGATCGATGGGCGGAGCACCGTGCCGGTGCGCTTCGGCGCGCGCGTCCTCGGTGAACGATCCGGTGGAGACGAGCAGGCCCTTCTCTCCGCGCCCGACCATCGCGGCACGGAACTCGCGGACCACGTCGGCACCCGCCTTCTCCGGTGCGCGCAGGAAACGGAAGAAGACGGAGAAGCTCAGCAGCGAGATGCGCAGGACACCCGTGCCCTCGACGTGGCCGGCGCTCTCCGGGGCGGGGGATCCACCCGGTGCCGGAATCGTCAGCGTCGTGAATCCCGCCGCGCGCAGAACCGCGGTGGCGAGTCGTTCGAAACCGTCCTCCGAGAGGTCGGCGACGGCAGCGAGGACCGGTTCACGCCACAGTTCGGGATCCTCGGGGGCAGCCGCGAGCGGCACGACCTGCGCGCCCTGCGAGACGTTGCGTACCAGCCGCTTGCGCCGCTTCTCGGCGGTGTACGCGACCTGCATGGGCTTGATCTCCGACTCGCGCACGGCGCGACCGCGCTCGGTCACGCTCCACACGCCGCGGCGCGTGTTCGACAGCAGGCCCATGCCCTTGAGGTAGGTCCGGGCCCAGGCCAGCCGGTATTCGATCTCGGTCCCGGGGCCGTCGCCGTGGAGCACCGCCTGCGCGGCCTCGGACAGTCCCGTCCGGGTGATCACGGCGGAATCGATCTCCTCGATGACACCGGACCCGCCGAGCTCGATCACCGCCTGCACGGTCGGCCAGAGAAGATCCGTGTACGGCGGCACCGTGGCCTCGCCACCCCCGGTGTTCCGGACGGAGTGTCCGATCGCGTTCCGGCGCTGCACACCTTCCCCTAACGTCGCGGCCGTGCGGCCGCACTATCGGTCCTGCACGTAGGCAACAACCTTATCCGATGCACGGCCCCCACCCGCGGGTGAAGGACCTGGCGAGTCGAATCACGAACCGAACCCCCACCCACGGTTCTAGGATTTCCCCACGGAACCTTTCGCCTCCACCGAAGCGAGCCGCCATGCATCGTCCGGCGCCTGTCGACCTGGCACACCATCCGCATCTCAGTGGTCTGTTCGCACCTCAACGCGAGGAAGTGGACGTCCGCGATCTGGAGGTTCGCGGGGAACTTCCCGCCGACCTGCACGGAAGCTATCTCCGCAACGGTCCCAATCCGCGCTTCGACCCGATCGGTCACTACGTCCACCCGATCGACGGCGACGGCATGGTCCACCGCGTGCAGATCTCCGACGGCACCGCCCGCTACACGAACCGGTTCGTGCGAACCCCGCAGGTCGTCGCGGAGGAGAAGGCGGGCCGTGCCCTGTGGGCCGGTATCACCGATCCCTATTTTCCTCCGGCGGAGGAAGTCGGCCCGGATCTGGCGAACACCATGCGTGAACTGCCCGACATCAACATCGTCCGGCACGGCGGACGGCTCATGGCGATGGCCGAGGCCGCGCCCCCCTACGCCCTGGGATCCGAACTCGAGACGCTCGGACGCGAGACCTTCGACGGAACCCTGCCGGTCGGGCTGACGGCGCACCCCAAGATCGATCCGCGCACCGGGGAGATGATCGCATTCTGCTACATGCTCGACCCGCCGTATCTGACCTGGTCGGCCGTCGCACCGGATGGGACGGTGACGCGGGCGGCGACCCCGGTCGACGGTGCCGACCGGCCGTTGATGATCCACGACATGGCGCTCACGCCGACCTATATCGTCCTGATCCTGGCTCCGCTCGTGTTCGATCTCTCGCAGATCTTCTCCGGCGGGTCGCCGCTCGACTGGAAGCCCGACCTGGGGGTGCGGGTCGCGCTCGTGCCCCGCGACGGCAGCACGGTGCGCTGGTTCTCGACCGACACCTTCTGGATGTGGCACACCGCCAACGCGTTCGACCTGCCCGACGGGGATGTCGCGCTCGACTACGTGGAGTGGAGTTATCCGGGCGCGCTGACCGAGAAGTCGGGCCCGAACCGCTCCGTGCTGCGTCGCGCCGTGATCGGCCGCAACGGCGTGACCCGCACGACCCTGTACGAACGCGACATCGAGTTCCCCCGCATCGACGACCGGTCGACCACCCTCGAACACTCCGTCGTCGCGACCATCGGACGCAGCGGATCACAGAAACTCCCTGCAGGAGCAGCAGATTCACTCTTCTGGTTCGACGTCGCGTCCGGCACGGAATCGGTCTGGGCGCACGAGACGCTCTCCCCCGGCGAACCCGCCTGTCTGAGCGGCGGATCGGGCGGCTACTGGGGCGCGATCGCGACCGACCGGGCGGATATGACGAGCTGGTTCCTCGTCTTCCCCGAGACCGACCCGGCGGCGGGTCCGATCGCGCGGGTGCGTCTGCCGATCCGCGTTCCGGCCGGCCTGCACGGGGCCTGGCTCCCGTCGGACGGAGTGTGACTCCGGCTAGTTTGGGAGGATGGGTTTCACACGAGCCGAACTCGAGTCCTTCCGCGACGCGGTGATCCCCGATCTCGTCGCACCCGGCTGCCGCCTGCTGTTCGTCGGGATCAATCCGGGTCTGTGGACCGCGGCGACGGGAGCCCACTTCGCGCGGCCGGGAAATCGCTTCTATCCCGCCCTGTTCCGCGCCGGCATCGTCGACCGGCTCATCGACGCGTCGTCCGGCATGAGCGACGCCGACCGCGACCACCTGCTCGAGCGGGGTGTGGGAATCACGAATCTGGCGCCGCGCGCGACGGCCCGCGCCGACGAACTCACCGACGAGGAACTCCGCGAGGGCGGACGTCATCTGGCGAAGGTGGTAGCGGAGTTCCGGCCCCGCGCCGTGGCGGTCGCGGGCATCACCGCCTACCGCGCGGCCTTCGGGCGGCGCAAGGCGAAGGCCGGGCGGCAGGACGACACGATCGGCGACGTCCCGCTGTGGGTGGTGCCCAATCCGAGTGGACTGAACGCCCACGACACCGTCGACTCGTTGGCGCGGGCCTACGCCGAACCCGCACGGGCCGCCGGCATCGTGCCCTGAACTCCCGCCGCCCGTACCGGTCACCGCTCGGCGCCGAGCACCTTGTCGAGGAAGTGTGTCGCGCGGTAGCCGGGTGGGGTGCCCTGCACCAGGATCGCCGATCCATCGGAGTTCTCGGTGCGGAGGGGAAGGATCTCCTGGTACTCCGCCGAGTGGTACCAGCCGCGCGCTCGTTCCGTATCGGGGAACTCGATCACGACGAGATTGCCGGGGAACGGCCCCTCCATCACCTCGGGATCGGTGCCGTGCACGAGGAAGCGACCGCCGTACGGAACGAGCGTATCGTCGATCCTCTCGAGGTACCGGACGATGTCGTCGCCGAAGTCGACCTTGCGGAGATGAGCCACTGCGTATGCGTTCATGGGGACCACCGTGCTCCCCCTCGGTGCACGGAGTCGATTACCCGAAAAGTAATGGTGACCGCTCCCCCTGCCGTCTACGTTCGGGGCATGACCACGGTCGACGCTCCCCATGCCGGCGCGCTGCTGCGGACGTGGCGGGAACGACGCGGGCTGAGCCAGCTCGCCCTGGCGCACACCGCCGGCATCTCGCCGCGACATCTCAGTTTCGTCGAGACCGGCAGGTCGCGTCCGTCGCGCAGGACGGTGCTCACGTTGTGCGAGCATCTGGAGGTTCCGTTGCGCGAACGCAATTCGATCCTCCTGGCGGCGGGTCTGGCACCGGCCTATCCCGAGCATCACCTCGGCGATGTACCGATGTCCGCGGTCTCCGATGCGATCACCCGGATTCTCACCCTGCACAACCCGTTTCCTGCGCTCGTCGTCGACCGGCACTGGACGATGGTCGACGCGAACGACGCGGTCGTCGCACTCGTCGAGGGGTGCGCTCCGGAACTGCTCGAGCCACCGGTGAACGTCCTGCGACTGACCCTGCATCCGCGCGGCCTCGCCCCGCGCATCGCCGATGCGGGACAGTGGCGCGCCCACCTCCTCGCCCGCCTGCAGCACCAGATCGGGGCGACCGGCGATCCGGAACTGAAGCGGCTGCACGGCGAACTCGTCGGTTATCCCTGCGACGACCCGGCCCCCGAGGACGTCCCGCACTCTCTCGTCGTGCCGTTCCGTCTGCGCACCGAGCGCGGCGAGTTGTCGTTCCTGAGTACGACGACCCTGTTCGGCACTCCCCTCGACGTGACGGTATCCGAGCTCGCGATCGAGGCGTTCTACCCGGCCGACGCCGCGACGTCGCAGGCACTCGTGCGGGGTTCGCATCTCGATCCCGCCTCGTACGTGGAGGTTCCGCGCTAACGTGGGAGGTGCGCTGCTGCCGAGCGGATCATGCGGAGGACACCGACATGAGTACTGCGAAATGGTGGGTTCTCGACGAGCGGGGTTCCGGCTTCGCCCTCGAACATCGCCCTTCCGGCGACGTCGTACTGATGAACACCGCGACCTCGGAGGAACACGTCCTGCACGGCTACGTGTGGAAGCACTGTCCGCACTTCGGCCTGCAGATCCAGAGCGAGGGACCGCCGCCGTACGGGCCGTGGGTGGAGAATCCCGAGGATTGAATTCCTGTCACGGGATCACCCGTAACGGTGTGTGCTCGCCGCTGGCGGTGTCGATCAGCACCGCGCGGTTCAGCGTCGCCTCCATCGGGAGCACGTCGTATACGACGGCACCGAGACGGTCGAGTTCCTCGCGTCTGGTTCGAGGACTCAGCGAACAGTGCGGGGTCCAACGTCCGGGTATGTAGTAGCGGTGCAGGTCCGCTCCCGTCGCCGTCACGACCTGCACGACGCGGGCCTGCCGCTGCACGAGTTCGGCCGAGGGGGCCGGCACGAGCGACGCGCGACCGCGCCGGAACAATCCGAGCGCATCGATGTAGACCCGGACCGGTCCCCCGTCGGGCACGTCCCCGAGAGCCGCGACGACGTCGAGCAGGTCGTAGCTTCGCAGCACCGCATAGGAGAGATGCGGGACGTGTCTGCGGTGTGTGTGGGTGAGCAGGGTGGGGATGCCGTCGTCCTCGAGCCGGCCCCACAATCGCCGTATCGCGCGATCGGTCTCGGTGTCGAACAGGAGGCAGACCGCCAGCGCCATCAGTTGAGGGTCGCGTGCCAGACGAGTGCGGCGGCGAGCGCGCCCGCCCCGTTGAGCGACCAGTGCAGGGCGATGGGCGCGAGGATGCTGCCGCTGCGCCGGCGCAGCCACGTGAAGACGAAGCCCGCCGCGGCAGTCGCGATCACCGCGCCGACGATGCCGGCGACCTGCGCGAGCAGGCCGGCGCCGAGGAACGCGCTGAGGCCCGCGTTGCCCGCGGTGAGCCCGAACGACGACGCGACGTGCCACAGGCCGAACAACAGGGATCCCGCGGCGAAGACCCCACGCGCGCCCCACACCCGCTCGAGGGTTCCGTGGAGCACTCCGCGGAAGGCGAGTTCCTCGGGGATGACGGTCTGGAGCGGGATGATGATCATCGAGGCGACCAGGGCGCCGGAGATCGTGGCGTAGCGCTCGGAGAGGAAGAACTGCCTGGTGAAGGGCAGAGCGATACCGATGGCGACTACCGTCAGGACGAGAACCACGGCCGCGACGGAGTACAGCGTCCCCCGCTTCCAGTGCCGGGGCGACAGGCCGAGTTCGGACCAGCGCATGCCGCGTCGACGCATCATCGCGACCAGCACGCAGGCTGCGATCGGCACGGTCGCGATCGACGCCCACGTCGTCGTGAAGTGGGCGATGAGATTGGTGGTGACGAGCACCGTGATCACCACGGCGAGATCGATCCACGCGTGGAAACGGGGCAGCCATGCCAGCGACGGCAGGCGTCCGGCCTCGGGCGAGGGCAACCGTTCGATTTCTACGGTCACGTGCAATCCCTCCGGCAATTCTCGAACATCCGGTCAAGTGTACGGTTCGGGGCCGGCCGGGCGCCGTGACGCAGACCACTCCGGCCTCGATTCCTTTCAGGATTCCCACTCTCGACGTCATGGACACACCCCCGAACACCGCGAGATCCGGGTCACATTCGGAGTGCAGGCCGAGTCCGTCACATGCCCCGTTGTCAACCCCTTGCGTCCGCGCCGCTAACGTGTATGGCGATCACCAGCCCTCTTCCAGGAGAAACAATGGCCGACTTCCTCTACGAGGACCTGCTGCCGATCGGGGAAGACCCCACCGAGTATCGGCTCCTGACCACCGAGGGGGTGTCCACCGTCGAAGGACCCGACGGCCGCACCTTCCTGAAGGTCGAGCCCGAGGCCATGCGCCTGCTCACCGAGACCGCGCTGCACGACATCTCCCACTATCTGCGCACGGATCATCTGAAGCAGCTGGCGAGCATCCTCGAGGATCCCGAGGCGTCGAACAACGACAAGTTCGTCGCACTCGATCTCCTGAAGAACGCGAACATCGCGGCCGGTGGAGTACTGCCGATGTGCCAGGACACCGGCACCGCCATCGTCATGGGCAAGCGTGGCCAGCACGTGCTCACCCCGGGCGACGACGAGGAGTCCATCGCGCGCGGCGTGTACGACGCGTACACGAAGCTGAACCTGCGGTACTCGCAGAACGCCCCGCTGACGATGTGGGACGAGAAGAACACGGGCAACAACCTGCCGGCGCAGATCGAGCTGTACGCGGACACCGCGAAGGGCCACGAGAACGCCTACAAGTTCCTGTTCATGGCCAAGGGCGGCGGATCGGCCAACAAGTCGTACCTGTACCAGGAGACGAAGGCCATCCTGAACCCGGACTCGATGATGCAGTTCCTCGAGGCCAAGATCCGGTCGCTCGGCACCGCGGCGTGCCCGCCCTACCACCTCGCGATCGTCGTCGGCGGCACCTCCGCCGAGTTCGCGCTCAAGACGGCCAAGTACGCATCGGCGCACTACCTCGACGAGCTGCCCACCGAGGGTGCGATGACCGGCCGCGGCTTCCGTGATCACGAGCTCGAGAAGAAGGTCTTCGAGCTGACCCAGAAGATCGGTATCGGCGCGCAGTTCGGCGGCAAGTACTTCTGCCACGACGTCCGCGTGATCCGGCTGCCTCGCCACGGCGCCTCGCTGCCCGTCGCGATCGCCGTCTCGTGCTCGGCCGACCGGCAGGCCAAGGCCAAGATCACCCCCGAGGGCGTCTTCCTCGAGCAGCTCGAGTTCGAGCCCGGTCGTTTCCTGCCCGAGGTCACCGACAGCCGGCTCGACGCCGAGACCGACGGCATCTCCGGCACCGGTAAGGGCGCAGCCGTCAAGATCGACCTCACCCGGCCGATGCCGGAGATCCTCGCGGAGCTGTCCAAGCATCCCGTCAAGACCCGCCTGTCGCTCACCGGCCCGCTGGTCGTCGCCCGCGACATCGCGCACGCGAAGATCAAGGAGCGCCTCGACCGTGGTGAGGAGATGCCGCAGTACCTGAAGGATCACCCCGTCTACTACGCCGGTCCGGCGAAGACCCCCGAAGGCCTCGCGTCGGGTTCGTTCGGTCCGACGACGGCCGGTCGCATGGACTCCTACGTCGACCAGTTCCAGGCCGCCGGCGG
Source organism: Rhodococcus sp. As11 (assembly GCF_048957735.1). Lineage (NCBI taxonomy): Bacteria > Bacillati > Actinomycetota > Actinomycetes > Mycobacteriales > Nocardiaceae > Rhodococcus > Rhodococcus sp. As11. Next base: position 138,489 of record NZ_JARDJE010000006.1, on the reverse strand, counting down.
CTCGATGGTGATGCTCGCGAAGGGCAACCGCTCCAAGCAGGTCACCGACGCCTGCCACAAGTACGGCGGTTTCTACCTCGGCTCCATCGGCGGCCCGGCCGCGCGTCTGGCGCTCGACTGCATCAAGAACGTCGAGGTCGTCGAGTATGAAGAGCTCGGCATGGAAGCGGTCTGGAAGATCGAGGTCGAGGACTTCCCCGCCTTCATCGTCGTCGACGACAAGGGCAACGACTTCTTCGCGCACACCGGAGAGGTCACGCTCACGGTCGGCAAGCGCCCTGGTCTGTAGACCCGGCTCGCTGTAGACGCACCACCCCGAACGGTCCGGCAGGATTCCTGCCGGACCGTTCGTCGTCTCAGCTCCGGGGCGGGTCTCCGGCCGGTTGCCGGATCGTGGCGTTGACCCGGTTCCACATGTTGATCGTCGCGATCTGCATGACCAGCGCGGCCAGTTGCTTCTCGTCGTAGATGTCGGCTGCGGCGTCCCACACCTCGTCGGAGACGGACTCGGGTCGGTCGGCGATCCGCGTGACGGCCTCGGTGAGCGCGAGTGCGGCGCGCTCGGCCTCGGTGAATCGTCGCGATTCGCGCCAGGCCGCGACCGCCGTGAGCCGCTCGACGCTTTCCCCGTCGTCCAGTGCTTCACGCGTGTGCATCTCCACGCAGAAGCTGCAGCCGTTGATCTGGCTGGCCCGCAGGTGCACCAGGTGGACCGTGCGGGCCGGGAGTCCGGTGTTCTCGTAGGTCCGGCCCGCAGCCTGCAATGCGTCGAGGGTGCCGGGCAGCACCATCACGGGATTGTTCATTCGTGCTTCCATCGTCCGCTCCTGTCACATCGGTTCTTCGGGATCCGTCACTTCCTTGACGGATCCCGACGGAAGAATGTGACGACGATGGACGAGGAATTTCTGGCGAGGGAGTTCGACGCACACCGTGAGCGCTTGCGCGCGGTCGGCTTCAGGATGCTGGGGTCGGCGGCGGAGGCGGACGATGCGGTGCAGGAGACCTGGTTGAAGGTCGCTCGCGCCGACACCGAGTCCGTGGACAATCTCGGCGGCTGGCTCACCACCGTGATGAGCCGCGTGTGCCTCGACATGCTGCGTGCGCGTTCGGCGCGTCACGAGGTAGTCGTCGGCGAACCCGTCGAATCGCCTCGACGGAACGACAGCTCCGAGGATCCGGAAGACGAAGCAGTGCTTGCGGATTCGATCGGTATCGCGATGATGGTGGTCCTCGACGCACTCGGTCCCGCCGAACGTCTCGCCTTCGTGCTGCACGACATGTTCGGCATGCCGTTCGACGAGATCGCGCCCGTCGTCGGCCGATCCCCCGCCGCGACGCGTCAGCTCGCCAGCCGTGCCCGGCGGCGGGTGCGCGGCGCTCGCACGGCGTCACCGGGTGCCGGGGATCCGCGTCGGGTGCTCGACGCCTTCCTCGTCGCGGCCCGCGAGGGCCGTTTCGAGGACCTGCTCGCGGTGCTCGATCCCGACGTGGTGCTCCGCGCCGACACCGTGGCGGCAGCGAATGCCGAGACGGGCCGGTTGCACGGTGGCCCCGCACTCGAGCCGGAACTGCGCGGCGCCGACACGGTGGCACACGCCTTCCACGGCCGCGCACGCGGCGCGGTGCCCGCGACGATCGACGGCCTGCCCGGGGCGGCATGGGCGCCGGGCGGGATCGTGCGGTCGGTGTTCCGTTTCACCGTCGAGGACGGTCGCATCGTGGCGCTCGAGGTGATCGCGGATCCCGCGGCGATCGCCGCGCTCGACACGACCCTGCTCTGACGCCCCGCCCCGATACAGGTCGAGCCCGGCGGGAATGATCCCACCGGGCTCGAATCCTCGGTTGCCCGTCAGGCGGCGCAGGTGTGCGTCCGCGCGAGCACCGCGGGCGACTGCACGACCACCTGCTGCAGGAAGTCGAGGACGATGCCCGGTGCCGGATCGGCGCCGGGTGCGAGTACCGAGCACAGCACCCGGTACTGGTCGTCGCTCATCACCGGCGCGATACGGAAATGCGTGGTCATCGCGAGCGTGAAGTCGATCCCGAAGTCGCGGGCGCGGACCTGCAGTTGCGGACCGTGCTCCCCCGCGATCAGGCAGATCTCGAAGACGGCCCGTCCTGCGGTGTGCTCGAACGATGCGGCCGGAACGTTGTTGCGGACCATCTGCCGGTAGAGAGGCCGCAGTCCGCCGAGCACGACCGGCGGAAGCGTCACTGCTCGAGGACGGTCGGCGGTGAACATGTGATCACTCCTTCAACCCTGCGACCCATCCGGGTCGCCCACTTTTTTCTGGAATAAATCCAATAAATGGAACTATTCCAGAAAAACGTTCACGGCGCAACCACCTCGTTGGCCGATCATCCAACCGGCGCACCCGCGGCGGACCGAACTCTGTAGCGCTTGTACCTCCCCCGCCGCACGCCCACCGGACAGTATCGAATGCACCGACGGAAGGAGGGTCCGTGCAGCTCACAACGGCCCGGTTCGATGCGATGCCCGAGGACGAGGCCGTCGCTCTGTTGCTCGACTGCTGTTCGAGCCGGACATGGGCACACTCCGTCGTCGCAGCGCGCCCGTTCGGTTCGCGCACCGTGCTGCTCACCACCGCAGCTGCCGCGGCCGAGAACCTCGACGGTGACGACCTCGCCGACGCTCTCGCCGGCCACCCGCGCATCGGCGAACGCAGTGAACACGCTGCTTCCCGTCGCGAGCAGTCCGCCGTCGCCACGGCCGACGCCGACATCCTCGACCGGCTCGCCGCCGGCAACCGCGAGTACGAGGAACGGTTCGGGCACGTCTATCTCGTCCGCGCGGCAGGCCGCACGGCGCCGGAACTGCTGGAGATCCTCGAACGTCGCCTCGACAACGACCCGGAGACCGAGAAGGCCGAGATGCGAGCGGCGCTCGCCGAGATCACCCGACTTCGCCTCGAACGGATCGTCACCGAGACCGCACGGAGCCGCGCATGAACACCCTGAGTACCCACGACGGCCGGTGCACCCGCGGTGGGACTGCATGTCACCCTCACCGATACGCACGGAACCTCGTTGGGCGCCGGCGTCACCGACGACGACGGTCGCCTCACCGGTTTCACCGGCGCGCTGCCCGAAGGCACCTACCACCTGACCTTCGCCACCGGCGACTGGTTCTCGCGCCGCGAAGTCGCGTCCTTCTATCCGGAGGTGACCGTCACCTTCCGTATCCCGAAAGGCAGCAGCCACTTCCACGTGCCGCTCCTCCTGTCGCCCTATTCGTATTCCACCTACCGCGGGAGCTGACCACCATGACCGAATTGACCGGCAGGATCGTCCTCGGACCGCACCGCTACGGCAAGGCAGAGAACCGGGTGGTGCGCATCGTGCGCGACACCGACCGCCACGAGATCCGCGACCTGAACGTCTCGTCCTGCCTGCACGGCGATTTCGACGCCGCACATCTCGAGGGAGATCAGGGCACGGTGTTGCCCACCGACAGCCAGAAGCAGACCATCTACTCCTACGCCAAGGAGAAGGGCGGCGGTTTCGGCGCCAAGCAGGAGATGCTGGTCGAGGACGTCGTCGCGGCGGCGGTCCTGAGGACGGGACGCCCGGTGCAGTGGGAGTTCACCCGCTCCGATCAGCTCACCGTCGCTCCGTGCCGGCATCCCATGCGGGTCGACGTCACCCTCGCCGCCGACGCCGACGGTGTCCTCACCGCTCTCGCGATCGACGTGCTCGCCGACGCGGGCGCCTACGGCAACCACAGCCCCGGGGTGATGTTCCACGGCTGCACGGAGTCGATCGCGGTGTACTGGTGCCCGAACAAGCGGGTCGACGCCGAATCCGTGTACACGAACAACCGGCCGTCGGGCGCCTTCCGCGGTTACGGACTCGGTCAGGTGATCTTCGCCGTGGAGTCGGCCATGGACGAACTCGCCGGCAAGCTCGGCATCGATCCGTACGAGTTCCGGCGCCGCAACATCATCGTGCCGGGAGATCCGCTGGCCGCGGCGCATCCCGAGGGCGCCGACCTGACGTACGGCAGCTACGGACTCGACCAGTGTCTCGATCTTGCCGAACGGGCGATGGCGCGCACCGGCGGCCGGCCCGCGCCGACCGGTGATCACTGGCGGATCGGCGAGGGTATGGCGCTGGCCATGATCGCGACCAACCCGCCCAACGGGCACATCTCCGAAGCCTCGATCGAACTTCTGCCCGACGGCAGGTATCTCGCCCGGGTGGGCACGGCGGAGTTCGGCAACGGCACCACCACCGTCCACACCCAGATCGCGGCCACCGCGCTCGGCACCACCCCCGACCGGATCGTCGTCCACCAGTCCGACACCGACGTCACCACCCACGATACCGGTGCGTTCGGATCGTCGGGCACGGTCGTCGCGTCGAAGGCCCTGCTGGCAGCCTCCCACGAACTGCGACGCCGGATGGCCAAGGCCGCCGCGGAGCTGACCGTCACCGACCCGGAGCAGGCCGAACTGCAGGCCGACGGCGTGCGGTGCGGCGATCGTCTCGTCACACCGGGAGGGTTACTGGAGGTCGCGGGTGGCCGGTTGCGCGCCGAGGGCAGGCACGGCGGTCTGCCGCGGTCGCTCTCGTTCAACGTGCAGGCTTTCCGCGTCGCCGTCGACATCCGCACCGGTGAGGTGCGGATCCTCCGCTCGGTCCAGGCCGCCGATGCCGGCACCGTCCTCAACCCCGAGCAGTGCCGTGGGCAGATCGAAGGTGGCGCGGCGCAGGCACTCGGTGCGTCGATGTACGAGGAGATCATCACCGACGACGCGGGTCGCGTGACGACGGATGTGTTGCGCAACTACCACATTCCGTAATTCGCGGACGTCCCGCGTACCGAGGTCTACTTCGCTGACACCTACGAACTCGGGCCGATGGGCGCCAAGTCGATGACCGAGGCCCCGTTCAACCCGATCGCCCCGGCATTGGCGAACGCCGTGCGCAACGCCATCGGAGTACGACCGCACGAGCTGCCGCTCTCCCGCGACCGCATCTGGCGCCTCATGCAGTGACCCCTACCCGTCGAGACCGGTGTTGTGTGCGATTTCCGGCGGCCGGATTTCGCACACAACATCGGTCTCGTTGCGTAGATCCGGACTATGTTCGGACGCGCTCGGTGCACCAATCCACCAGCGCCACCGCGAGGTCGTCGCGGGCGGACAGCGGTGGTGCATGGTCGGACTCGAGCGACACGACCTGCGCACCCGGCGTGAGGTGTTGCATCTCCCGTTGGGTGACGACGGGGACCGAATGATCTAGTGTCGCTTCGATGTACAGGCGCGGCAGACGCCCGAACCGTTCCGGTGTCCAGGTGGGCGCCATGAGCCGGGCGGTTTCGAGTTGCGGCACGAGTCGGCGTGCGGCACCGATCGCGTCGGCCGCATGCGCCTCGTGGAAGAACACCGCCGCGCCGGCCTCCGGGGGCACGATCGTGCCGCGGCCGTCGCCGGTGGGTTCGAGCCAGCGTGAGATACCCACCGGCGGTTCGAGACCGATTCCGTCGCAGAGCATCCCGAAATCGACCCCGGACGGGAGCATCATCCCCGCCACGTAGGCGACCCCGGCGATACGCTCGGGCAGCATCTCCGCGACCTGCGTGACGACGATGCCGCCACCGGAATGGCCGACGAGGATCACCGGGCCGTCGAGTCCGGCAACGCGGTCGGCCACGACCGTGGCGACGTCGTCGAGCGTCACGTCGTCGGCGCCCCACGATCCGACACCGGGAAGCGCGAGCGGGTGCGGGACGTACCCGGCCCGACGGAGCGGTTCGAGCAGCGTGTCCCACACCCAGCTTCCGGCCCACGCGCCGTGCACGAGCACGACATGACTCACGCGCGGTTCTCCCCCGTCGCCGCCAGCACACGGGCGGCTTCGCGCACTGCAGCGGTGTTGGCCTTGCCGTGCCGCGACCCGGCGAGCTTCGCCTTGACGTGATCGCGGATCAGGATGGGTTCGTAGGGCTCCGGGCCCGCATACTCGGGCAGGGTGGAGACCACCGCGTCGACGTTGCCGTCGTGGAAGAACGCCGCCGAACGACGGCGCCGGATCCTGCCGTCGACGATCGGCGGCTTGACGCGGTGCAGCGTCGACATCCACCGGTCGTCGGTGATGCGGGCAGTGAGATCGCCGAGGTTGACCAGCAGGGCACCGGGCAGCGGTTCGACGTCGTGCCAGATGCCGTCGGAGCCGAGCACCTGCAGGCCCGCGACCCGGTCGGCCCACAACACGGTGACGATCCCGAAGTCGGTGTGCTCACCCATGCCGGTGAGATCGCCGTCGAGGTCGACGGTGCCCTCGGGCAGCGCGTAGTTGTTCATGCGCAGCACGTCGATCGAGTGGTCGGTGAGCCGCTCGAAGTAGTCGGGGGCCTGCCCGAGCGCGTCGACGAAGATCCGGGTGAGGGTCCGCGCGACCCGCGAGGCCTCGGTGAAATAGGTCTGCACGCGGTCCTCGAAGCCGGGGACCTCGGGCCAGACATTGAGTCCGTAGTCGTCCTCCGACAGATCCAGGTGGGGGAACGACCGGGCCTCCACACCGACGTTGTACGCCTCGAAGAAGTCGTTCATGCGGCTGGCGGATTCGACGCCGAGGCTCAGGCTCAGCGACTCGCTCTTCGGCGGGCTGTATCCGCGGTTCGCGCCGACCACCCGGTACTGCTGCTTGTCGTCCATCGGCAGGCCGAAGAAGTCGTCGAGGGCGTCGGCGAGGCCGTCGACCACCGGATCGGGTATGCCGTGTCCGAGGATCTGGACGAATCCCACGCGGCTGCAGGCTTCGTCGATCTCACGGGCGACACGAGCGCGTTCGGCGTCCTCGCCGGCCCGGACGTCCGGGCCGATGTCGCCGCCGGCCCGCAGGTACGGGCCGATGTCGACGGCGGAAACGACGAAGGCGTCAGACGGCGACTGGTTCATGGGCAACTCCGTGGGGAGAAGGGGTGCCGGCCGAGGTGACGGGGGCCGGTGTGCCGGACCGGGACGCGCGAGCCAGTGTCCCGAGACGAGTGTGGTTGAACAGCAGATTCAACGAGAACGCCGCGATCGCGGCGAGCGTGATGCTGCTGCCGAGCAGGATCTGCGCGGCGGACGGGAAGCGCTCGAACATGCCCTCGGCGAGTTCGGGCAGCAGACCCACACCCACCGCGACGGCGGCGATCGTGGAGTTAATGCGGTCGGAGAGGTCCACCGAGCGCAGCGTGTTGATGCCCACCAGGGCGACGGTGGCGAACAGGATCAGGCCGACACCGCCGACCACCGGCTTCGGCAACGCCGCGACCACCGAGCTCACCTTCGGCAGCGCGCCGAGGACCACAAGGATCGCACCCGACGTGGCGGTGACGTAGCGGCTGTAGACGCGGGTGGTGATCACCGCACCGACGTTCTGGGTGAAGACGGTGTCGACGAAGGCGTTGAAGACACCGGCGAGCACAGCGGACGCCCCGTCACCGGCGAGTCCGCGGGCGATGTCGCCTTTGCTGACGCGCTTGCCGGTGATCTCGGCGACGGCGAGCATGCTCGCGGTGGATTCGGCGAAGACTACGGCCATGACGATGCTCATGTCGACGACCGCGGTGATCGGGAATTCCGGTGCGCCGAAGTGGAAGGGCGCGGGCAGGCCCCACCCACGAGGAGCCGGTCACGCCGCCGAGATCGATCAAGCCGAGCGGGACCGCGACGACCGTGCCGACGGCAAGGGCGATCAACACCCCGAGCTGCGCCCAGATGCCACGCCCGAGGCACAGGAAGGCGACGGCGACGACGATCACCAGCACGGCCAGGGCGATGTTGGTGGGCGAGGCGAAGGTGGGCGACGACGGGTCGGTGCCGACGATCAGTCCTCCTGCCACGCCGATGAGCGAGATACCGACGACGGTGAGAACGGCACCGGTGACGAGCGGCGGGAAGAACCGGATGATCCTGGCCAACGGCCAGGCCAGGGCGAGACCGACGATGCCGCCGATCAGCATGGAACCGTAGACGGCCTGCAGACCGTATTCCTTCGCGATGAGGATCATCGGCGTCAGGCCGGCGAAGGTCGCACCGCAGACGATGGGCAGGCGGACGCCGACGAGTTTGCCGACGCCAAGGCTCTGGACGATGGTGATCAGACGGCGATCAGCAGGTCGGTGCTGATGAGCATCGCGATGGTGTCGCGGTCGAGTCCGACGGCTGCGCCGAAGACCAACGGGACGGTGATGCATCCGGTGTACATGATCAGGACATGCTGGAGGCCGAACCCGAACTGCCGGAGGAACGGCAGTCGCGCGTCGACGGGTGCGGTGAGGTCATGTGATCGCTCCCATTTCGGATGCAGTGCTGTATACGGTGCCGGATACAGCTTGGGGGCCGAAGTTTTCGGGCTCGAGTCATCGTGTTTCGTGCGGGTAAGGAACCGCTCATCACACCGGCATGCCGTCGCTACGAACGCCTGAAGCCGACGTCATCCTTGCGGTCACGTCCCTCTACCGTGCGGGTGATGGTTCCGACCTCGTCATGAATCGGATCACCGTGTTCGGTGAGCGCCACGCACCAGCACCTCACCGATCCGGTATCGCGGGCATCCAGAGGCCTCCGCGAGTTGCACCACCGGAAGTCACGACAGGGTCGGTACAAGCAGAGACCCTCGATCATGCCCTCAGGCCGAGAGCACTCGGTTGACATCGAGAACGTTGTCCCGGGCGATAGTCCTTGCTGTGCTGATCAATACATCGATCAAGCTCCGCGCGCTGGCACTCAATGAGCGATCCGAAGGCATCGTGATACCGATCGAGCGCGGAACAGTCGCGAGAGAGGTCGGCAGTAGCGTGAGGTGCTCGTCGCGCGCCCCGATCAACATCGGTAGCGGTGCGATCGCATCGGTGCTGATCAGAATCGGCCGGAGGGTGAGAATCGTCGAGCACTCGATGATGTTCTGAGGCAAGCCCAGCCCTTCGCGTGCGAACAGTTCGTCCAGTTCATGCCGTAGTTGGGTCGGCCGAGCCGGCAGGATCCACGGATAATCCAGCAAGTCGCGAATATCGGGGTTCTCGAGATCGGCGGCGGGGTGCCCTCGCCTCACCACTGCGCGAACGGGTTCGTCGTACAGGCGAATGCTGTGGGTGGCAGTGCTGTACCCCTGCGGGTCGAGCCGACCCACGACCAGGTCGATCTCGTCCCGCGCGAGACAGGTAGCCAGATCTTCCGGCAATTCTTCGATGACCGAAACCGACAACTTGGGGTGATCACGTTTGAGTGCCACAAGGGCCTGCGGCAACAACGAGTACGCACCGGCCAGATTGGTGCCCACCCGTACCGGGCGCACACCGACCCGTTGCATCTCGTCGATGCTCTCGGCGGCGGCGCGCAGCGAGTTCAAAGCCGTCCGCGCGCTCTCGAGGAATATCTCGCCGAGTTCTGTCGGCGCCACCCCTCGCGGCTTTCGTTCGAAGAGCGTCGCCGACAGTACATCTTCGGCCTCACGTACGGCACGGGTGATGGCGGGTTGAGTGACGCGGAGGACCTCCGCCGCACGAACCATACTGCCCTCGTCGGCCAGCGTCGTCAGGAGAATCAAGTGCCGAATCTTGAGGCGCCCGTCGAACATGCGTTGTGGATTCATCCCTTGTCATTCCTCTGAAACATTGACGAAACATTATGTGATCGGTATTACACCCTGGATATACCGGAACGCACTTTAGCATTGGTTTTGCTCTGGCTCCTCTCGCATGATCAGTCCATGAGCTTCTCGTCCACTTCCCCGAGCGCACTGGCCGCTGTAGCGCTTTCGTTGGCTCGCTCCGACATTCGGGTACTCGACTTGACCGCACCGTTGTCGTCGTCGACGCCGGTTCTCCCACTGCCCGAGGGCATGGCTCCGATCCCCCGTTTCGAACTGGAGGAGTTGGCCAGATACGACGACAGGGGTCCGACTTCCTATCAGAACGGTATTCACACCGGTGAGCACGTAGGGACCCATTTCGACGCGCCCTGCCACTGGATCACGGGTGTGGCCCACGGTGACGTCGCCTCCGTACCGGTCGACAGGCTTGTTGCGCCGGCGGTGGTGATAGACAAGACTGCCGAAGTTGCCGAGAATCCGGACTTCCTTCTCGATATCGATGATGTGATGCAGTGGCAGGAAGAGTTCGGCCCCCTGCCCGCAGGCTGGCTACTTTTCCGAACCGGCTGGTCTGCTCGATCCCAACACCAGGAACGCTTCATCAATGCCGATGACAACGGCCCCCACACACCGGGCGTGACGCCCGCTTGCGCGGAATGGCTTGCCAACGAAGCCCCGATCATCGGACTGGGGGTCGAGACGGTCGGCACCGATGCGGGTCAGGCCTTCCGGTTCGAGCCGGAGTTCCCCGTGCATTCGTTCCTGTTGGGAGCCGGTAAGTACGGAATCACCCAGTTGCAGAACCTCGACCGACTGCCACCGGTCGGCACCCTCCTCGTTGTCGCCCCGCTGCGCATCGTCGGAGGCTCTGGGAGCCCAGCGCGCATCCTCGCACTGATCGAAGGCGAAACATCGAAGGAGACCGAATAACAATGCTGGTAAGAGACGCAATCGGGTACGCCCTCGCAGACATGGGCGTGTCCACGGTCTTCGGAGTCGTGGGTAGCGGAAACTTCCACTTCACCAATGCCATGATCGAACGGGGCGCCCGCTTCGTCGCAGCCCGCCACGAAGGCGGTGCCGCCACGATGGCCGATGCGTACGCGCGCATGTCGGGTGAGGTCGGAGTGCTGTCCCTGCACCAGGGCTGCGGTTACACCAACGCGATCACCGGGATCGCAGAGGCGGCGAAGAGCAACACTCCCCTGCTGGTCCTGACGGCCGAGGCCACCGAACCGACCTCGAACTTCTTCATCGATCAGGAAGGAATCGGCAACGGTGTCGGCGCAGTGTCGATGCGTGTCCGGTCCCCGTTGACCGCATTGGACGACGTCACACGCGCTTTCAATCTGTGCCGGGACGGTCAGCGCACCGTCGTGCTCAACGTTCCGCTGGACGTGCAGGACATGCTCTTTCAGGGCAACACCGCAAAGCGCACCTACGTTCGTGCCGCCGCGCCCCAGCCCGCATCGGACGAGGTTGCACGGTTCGCTGAGCTCATCCTCTCTGCCGAAAGGCCGGTCTTCGTGGCCGGTCGCGGCAGCCGATCTCGCGGGTCCAAGGAAGCCGTCCAGGTGCTGGCCGAGCAGGCCGGCGCCCTGGTAGCCACTTCAGCAGTCGCCCGAGGGATGTTCAATGACGACCCGTGGAGCATCGACGTCTCGGGTGGCTTCAGCTCCCCCCTCACCGCCGAGCTGATCGCAGGTGCCGACCTCATTGTCGGGTTCGGTTGCGCCCTCAACATGTGGACGATGCGACACGGCAAGCTGATCGCAGAAGACGCTTCCGTCGTACAGGTCGACACGAACCCCACCGCGATCGGCCGGCACCGCGACGTCACGCTCGGATTGTTCGGCGGGGTTGCCGAAACCGCCGAGGCCACGTCGGCATGGCTCGAGGCGAAGGGTATGACTCATCGTGAGGGCTACCGCACCGCCGAGGTCAAGAGCCGCATCGAAACAGGGCTGCGGTGGAACCAGGTTGCGTTCGACGACGAATCCGGTGATGGACTCATCGATCCTCGAACCCTGTCGGCCACGTTGAACACCATGCTCCCGACCGAGCGGATCGTGTCCGTGGACTCCGGGAACTTCCTCGGCTACCCGAGCATGTACCTCGATGTGCCCGACGAGTACGGATTCTGCTTCACCCAGGCATTCCAGTCGGTCGGACTCGGCCTTGCAACCGGGTTGGGTGCGGCACTGGCACAACCTCATCGTCTGCCCGTCGTGGCGTGCGGAGACGGCGGATTCCTCATGGGCATCTCCGAGTTGGAAACTGCAGTTCGACTGAAGCTTCCGCTGCTCGTCGTCGTATACAACGACTCCATGTACGGCGCTGAGGTTCACCACTTCGGAACGGACGGACCGCCTCTCGACTCGGTGACATTCCCCGACACCGACATCGCTGCGATCGCACGCGGCTACGGCTGCGAGGCGGCCACCGTCCGGAATGTGACCGACCTGCACCCCGTCGAATCCTGGCTTGCAGCAGATCCCGACCGCCCGCTCGTAATCGACGCCAAGATCGTCTCTCGGGAGGGCTCATGGTGGCTCCAAGAAGCATTCGGTCACTGAGCGGAACCGATGCGATGAGACGCGTCATCGAGGAGGGACAGCACGCCCTCCCACCCATTTCACCACGATATTCAGGGGGCACCCAGTGACCAGCACGACGGAGATCACCCCTACTCTGCCGGTGACACTCAGTACGTCCTCGCAGGACCGCTTCCTCCGCAGGACGAACCTCACCCATCTGTTCTGGGGCACGATCGGAGTGCTCGGTTTCCTCACACTCTGGGAACTCGTCGCCCGCCTGCACCTGCTCCCCCGTGACGCACTCCCCCCCGCATCGACGACCTTGGCGCGGGCCGCCGAACTGCTCACCGACCCCGCCTTTCTGACGCAGATCGGTTACACCCTCTGGGCGGCGCTCGTCGGATACGCCATCGCACTGTTCATCGCGGTGCCTCTCGGACTGCTCCTCGGCCTTTCAAATCGCGTCTACGCTGCTACCTCGACCATCGTCGAGCTGGTACGACCTTTGCCCCCTATCGGTCTGGTACCTCTCCTCGTCCTGGTGGCGGGACAAGGCTTGGAGATGAAGTCCGCAGTCGTGGCTCTCGGCTGCGTATTTCCGTTGCTAGTGAATACCATCCACGGTGTTCACTCGACCAATGGTGTCGCACGAGCCACCGCCCGATCCTTCGGGTGGTCCCCCGCGCTCGTGGCATATCGAGTGGTATGGCCATCGGCCGTCCCGTCCGTACTCACGGGTGTGCGCGTAACAGTATCCATCGCCCTGATCCTCTGCATCGGCGCCGAGTTCATCGGCGGAAGCACCACCGGTCTGGGCTCGTGGCTCCTACTACAGAGCATGCTGCCTCAGGGCATCGACTCCGTCTGCGCCGGTGTCATCATCGCCGGCCTCTTGGGCCTGGTCATCAATGCAATCGTGAGCGTCCTCGAAACGAAGTACGCGTCCTGGGCACGAAGGGATGAAGGATGACGACCACACTGAGTTCGACCACTGTCTCCCGATGGTCGAATGCGGCACTCGGATGGACTGCGGCCGCCGTACTTCTTCTCGTCTGGCAACTGGGGGCTGCCAGTGCCCGATCCCCGTACTTCCCCACGCCGATCGACATCTTCGGCAACGTCTACGACCGTTGGTTCTCCGCGGGATTGTCACACGGCATCCTCACCGACTCGTTCTACTCCGACATCCTTCCCAGCATCGGACGGCTCCTGGTCGGATTGGCGATCGCATGGGTAGTGGGCATCACCTTGGGAGTACTTCTCGGCCGGATTCCCGTGCTGGCGATGACCATCGAACCCCTTCTACATTTCATGCGCGGCCTGCCCGGCCCGGTTCTCCTACCCCTGGCCCTGGTGCTGATAGGAACCGGTTCCGCGATGAGGATCGGCCTGATCACCTTCGGCGCGATCTGGCCCGTCCTGTTCAACACGTACAGCGCCGTACGCCAGGTACCCGAAGGATTCGAGGACGCCGCACGATCGACCCGCATCAGCCGGACAGGAATGCTGTTCCGGGTGATCCTGCCCTCGGCGAGCACGGGCATCTTCGCCGGCATCAAAGTGTCGACATCACTCGGTATCATCCTGCTGATCGCATCGGAACTCTACGCTGCGTCGGACGGCATCGGTTTCGGTCTGTCCCAAGCACAGCGCTCGTTCGAGTTCTTGACGATGTGGTCCTACATCGTCGCCCTCTCGCTCCTCGGCTATCTGTCCAACCTCCTGCTCGTACGTATCGAGCATTCCCTCCTGGACTGGCACCGCCTTCGCATGGCCATCGACAACTGATCGGAACACAAACATGGCTAACGCATTGCTCGAGGTCGATAACCTCAGCCACACCTACCACACCGACCGCGGTGAACAGCGTGTCCTGAACGGGCTGTCGTTCTCGGTCGACGACGGCGAGTTCGTCTCGATCGTCGGACCGTCGGGCTGCGGCAAGACCACTCTCCTGCGCACCCTCTCCGGCCTCCTCAAACCGACAGGCGGCACCATCTCACTCGGAGGACGGGTGATCGACGGCGTTCCCGAAGGACTCGCGATGGTCTTCCAGGACTACCGCGCTTCACTGTTTCCCTGGCGAAGAGTTGGAGCCAACGTCGAATTCCCCCTGCTCGGAATCGTCGGAAAATCCGAACGACGCGCCCGCACAGCCGAATCCCTCGCCGCCGTCGGACTCGAGGGAATGGAGGAACGCTACCCGTGGCAACTGTCCGGCGGTATGCAGCAACGTGTCGCAATCGCCCGGGCTCTTGCGATGCAGCCGAAACTGCTACTGATGGACGAACCGTTCGCATCCGTCGACGCCCAGACACGATCGGACCTCGAAGACCTTCTCCTACGGGTACGCGATCGATACGACATGACGATCCTGTTCGTCACGCATGACGTCGACGAGAGCGTCTACCTGAGCACTCGGGTCGTCTCGCTGAGCAAAGCACCGACAGTCAAGACCGCGGACCTGCGTATCCCGCTCGATTTCCCCCGCGACCAGATCCGCACTCGCGAAGAGGAACTGTTCGTCACCACCCGCGGCGAAGTCGCCCGCCTCATCCGGCAAGCGTGTCCCGGCGGCCTGCACGTCGAAGTCTGAGCCCGTCACACCACCCCCCCGAAGTTCCCCCCTCGACCGGAACCTGGAGAACACATGAAGACACGATTCGCACGAGTGTGCGCGGCCGTGGCCACCCTCGCACTGGCCGGCACCGTCGCCGCCTGCGGGGGCGAGACCTCCTCCTCCGGGGCCCCCTCCGAAGACGGCATCACCCGCATGACGGTGTCCATCCCTCCCGTCGGAGATTCTCTGCCGGTGTACGTCGCCCAGATGAAGGGCTACTTTGCAGACAACGATCTCGAGATCGAACTGACCCCGGCAGCCAACGGGGCGACTACGATCAATGCGTTGATCTCCGGCAGCACCGACCTCGCGCTGGTGTCCTACCCGTCGATCATCAAAGCAGTCGACTCCGGTCTGCCCGTCACGATCGCTGCAACAGGCATCGATGGAACAGACGATTACAAGGGCGGCATCTACGTACGGAGTGATTCCTCCGCCGCCACGGCAGCAGACCTGCTGGGCAAGAAGGTCGCTACCCCCTCCCTCGGATCCGTGGGCGACATCTTCCTCCGAGGCGTTCTCCTCTCCGAAGGTTTGGATTACAACCAGGTCGACTTCGTCGAGCTTCCTCAGGCGAACATGGCTACCGCCCTTGCAGCCGGCGACGTCGACGCGGCATTCATCACCGAGCCGACACTGAGTTCCGCCCTCGAGACCGTCGATCTGCGCTCCATCGCATACCAGAACGGCCCGCAGGGTCTCTTCGCCACGTCGGAGAAAGTGATCGAAACCAATCCCGACGCCATTCGTGCCTTCCGCGCGGCGCTTGCAAGGGCCGTCGAAGACATCGAGCTCGATCCTCACGCAGTAGCTGCAGAAACGCTGCCTCGGTTCTCGGACATGGACGAGGACACCGCGCGAAACATGAATCTGCCGGAGTACGTCACCGAGTACGACGCCGAGGACGTCCAATCCGTGATCGACCTCATGGTGGAAGTGGGCATCGTCAAGGAATCGTTCAGCGCCGACAAAATGTATCGATCGCTGTAACTGCGCCGGCTTCCTCACTTCATCACGTCACCGCATCACGTCGATCCACAAGCAAGGACATCATTTTGAGCGGCACAGCACTCGTAGTGGGAACTGGAGAGTCCCCCTACACACGGCACGCCCCGCCAGGGACCACCACCGGATCGGTCATCGCCGACGCTGTCCTGCGCGCACTCGCGGACGCAGGTCTGTCCATCCGTGACGTAGACGGTTTCGGAGTCTCGAGCTTCACCCTCGGGCCCGATCATGCTGTCGACCTCGCTTGGCGAATGGGTCTTCGCCTGACGTGGTTGATGCAGGACACCAATGGGGGTGCGAGCGCAGGCGGAATGCTCCAACACGCCGTACGTGCGATCGAAGCGGGTGACGCCTCCGTCGTCGTTCTTGCTGCCGGTGACGTGATGGACAAAGCAGCGCACGAACGGCTCGTTGCCACGTACAACCGGGCGACCGAAGAACATCTGGCACCGCTGCCGATGTCGGGACCCAACGCACTGTTCGCGCTGCAGACGACACGTCAGATGCAGACCTTGGGTCTCGAGCGAGTGGACTACGGAAGGATCGCCACAACACAACGGACCTGGGCGAGCGCCAATCCTGGTGCTGTATATCGTGACCCGTTGACTCTCGACGAGTACCTGAACGCCCCGATGGTCGCCGGCCCCCTCGGACGATACGACTGCGTACCTCCGGTGACGGGCGCAGATGCGGTCGTGGTCGTTGCCGAACATCGCGCCGCGAAGGGTGGGCCCCGCGCTCGTGTCCTGGCCGTCACCACGTCGTACAACAGCGATGACCAGCTCGGCGACGGACTGGTTACAGGTCTCGCCGCTGTCGGACCACGAGCGTGGGACCTCGCCGGCGTGGAGCCGAACGATGCGGATGTGGTGAGCGTCTATGACGACTATCCCTCCATGGTCGTCGCCCAACTCGCAGATCTGGGGTTCCTGACCCCGGACGAGGACACGAGCAAGTTCATCGCCGAGCGAATTGCGACCCGCGATCTTCCCGTGAACACCTCCGGCGGTCAGCTCTCCGCCGGCCAGGCCGGGTCCGCCGGAGGCATGCACGGGCTCGTCGAAGTCGCGCGCCAACTTCACGGGCGGGCACCGGGTCGGCAGGTCGACGCCCGAATCGGTGTCGTCAGCGGCTACGGCATGGTGCTCTACAGGCACGGATCCTGTGCCAATGTGGCGATTCTGGAGGCGGCATGAGCATCATCGTTCAGTCCTGCCGGAACTGCGGCGAACACTATTTCCCGTATCGCCTCGTCTGTCCCGCATGCGGGGAAGCGAGTTTCGCCGACGTCGAGATCGATTCCGGCACCGTCGAGGATGTGGTCCGGACCGCCGCCGACGTGGCCATCGGCACCGTACGGTGCGGGCCGCGCCTGTGCGTCATCGCCCGATTGACGCCGACCGACCTGCGTCCCGGCGCGGTGGTGGCACTGAACCACACGATCACCGACGGTGCCGATCCGGCCGGTTTCGTGCCGGCCCGTACCCCCGGTCTGCAGTGAAAGGAAACCTACATCCAGTGAACAGCAATCGATTTCCCGACGATCTGAGCCCGACCGACATGACGTTGCCGGGCATGTTGAGCCTTCGAGCACGATTGACCCCACACGCTCCCACCCTCATCTTCGGTGAGACCCGCCGTACTGCAGCGGAGATGCGCGAAGCAGTGGCCCGAACCGGGCACATGCTGCACAGTCACGGCGTGCACCGAGGGGATCGAGTGGCGCTGATGTCCTCGAACCGAATCGAGTTGCTCGACCTCATTCTCGGCTGCGCATGGATCGGGGCCGTGGCCGTCCCCATCAATACGGCGGCGCGCGGCACCCAACTCCATCAGGTCCTCAGCAACTCCCAGGCACGTCTGCTGGTCATCGAATCCGCGCTCATCGAGCATGTGCAGGCCATCGCGCCGCTGGAGGATGTGACCGACGTCTGGCTGATCGACTCCCGCCCAGGTCACGACGATCTCCCGTGGCGGACCGTATCGTTGCCCACAGCTACGGAACAGATTGATCCGATTCGCCCCGAACTCGGCGATCCGGCGGTGATTCTGTACACCTCCGGCACCACGGGCGTTTCCAAGGGCGTCGTCTGCCCTCATGCCCAGTTCTACTGGTGGGGCTGCAATGTCACCGCTCAGCTCGGCATCACATCCGAGGACACTCTCTACACCTGTCTCCCCCTCTTCCACACCAACGCACTCAATGCGTTCAGCCAGGCGCTGGTGGCAGGCGCATGCTACGCCGTGGGCCCCCGCTTCTCGGCCTCCCGGTTCTGGGTCGATGCAGCGCAGAACAACGCCACGTTCACCTACCTGTTGGGTGCGATGGTGAGCATTCTCTGCAGCAAGCCCGAAAGCTCCGCCGATCGAGCACACAATGTCCGCGCTGCCCTCTCTCCCGCCACACCGGCAAAGCTGCTCACCCCTTTCCGAGAGCGTTTCGGAGTGACCCTGATCGACGGATACGGCTCTACTGAAACCAACGCGATCATCTCCTCGTCCCGCACCGAGCAGAGGGCCGGATACATGGGACGGATCCAGCCCGGCTTCGTCGCCCGAGTCGTCGACGAGCACGGTCTGGAAGTCGAACCCGGAACTCCCGGGGAACTGCTTCTTCGCAGCGAACAACCGTTCGCCTTCGCATCGGGGTACTTCCGAATGCCCGAAGCTACGGTGGAAGCCTGGCAAGACCTGTGGTTCCACACCGGTGATCGCGTGGCGATCGACGCCGACGGCTGGGTTCGCTTCGTCGATCGGATCAAGGACGTCATTCGTCGACGAGGCGAGAATATTTCGTCGGTCGAGGTGGAGCAGGTACTGCGCCTACATCCGAACATCGACGACGCTGCCGTCTTCGCCGTCGAGTCGGAACTCGGCGAGGACGAGGTGATGGCCGCCGTGGTGGTCGAACCGGGCGTGAGACTCGACTTCGAGGAAGTCACTGCATTCTGCGAGCCCCGCCTGGCCTACTTTGCCATCCCTCGATTCTTCTCGGTGCACCAGGCGCTCCCCCTCACGGAGAACGGGAAGGTGAACAAGAACGTTCTTCGCAAACTCGGATCCGACGCCGCCGTCTGGGACCGAGAATCCGCCCGTATTCGTGTCAGCGCACCCTGACGGTCACTCGTCCACATCAGCGACTCACCAGGTCCACATCATTCGCAGGAGGTAATCGAGTGCTCGAGTACAAGAACTACATCGGCGGTCGATTCGTGGATGGGACAGGGGCATTCGCTGCTATCGACCCGGCCACCGGACAACCCGCAGCCTGGGTACACGAGGCCGATGTACGCCTCGCCGACCGTGCTGTGGACGAGGCGCACGACATATTCGACCGAGCATGGGGTCGAATCGACAGCGTCGAGAGGTGCGGAATCCTCTACGCTGTCGCCGCAGCTATCGAAGATCATTCCGATGCCCTGGTCGCTGCGGAGGTCACGGATACCGGACAACCGTCGAGCCATGTAGCCGAGTTCGACATCGTCCACGCCGCCGCACAGTTTCGTGCCTGTGCCGACGCACTCGCCACTGCGATTTCGCACGTTACGCCCGGCCGCCGTCCTGCGACCTACCAGATCCGCAAACCGCTGGGTGTGGTCGGGGTGTTTCCCTCGTGGCGTCTACCACTCCTGTCCCTGGCCTCCGGCCTCGCTCCCGTTCTCGCCGCGGGAAACACCGCTGTCGTGAAACCGGCGGTCGATACACCGGGGACCGCGACGTTGCTGGCCGGAATTGCCACCGAAGCCGGTCTGCCGGCCGGCGTCTACAACGTCGTGCACGGGTTCGATACAGGGGCGGCATCGGAACGGTTGTCCAAACATCACAGAGTACGCAGCATCCTGCAGGAGGAAGGACGACGGCTGCGACACCGGTCGGCGTCAGGGACACCGGAGCGGGTCACCTGCGTCGCGATCGTATGCGCGGATGCCGACATCGCTGCCGCGGCCGGGAGCATCGCGAGATCGATTGCGTTCAAGTCCGGCCAGTCCGATGCAAGCGTCGATCGTGTGTATATCGACCGGTCCGTGTACGACGAGATGTGCAGTCGCCTGACGGAGATCCTCGACAGCCAACATGCCGGCGCGGACTTCGGACCGCTCATCTCGCGACCACACTACGAAGCGGTAGTCCACGCTTTCGATCGCGCAGCAACATCCGGATCGAAACGCATCACGGAACACGACCCGACCGACGTACCCCGCGACCTGCGTGACGGCTTCTGGATTCGGCCGACTCTCTGGGCGGCGGACGATCTGCCCCGAGCCCGAGCGTTCCAGCGCATCGACGGGCCTACCGCGATCCTCGTACCGTTCGACGACGAGCGTGAATTGAATCGGCGCGCCTTCTGCGGAGAGGGCCGTCTCTGGACCTCGATATGGACAAGGGCTCCCGAGCGGGGTCACGACCTCGCTCGAACGATCGACGCCGACACCGTCTGGGTCGACTCGTGGTTCGTCGACCACCCCTATCTTGCAGAACCTCCGGGAAAGACACACGACATGTATGACGCCGGAGATCCGGCGACGCGAATGAACTCGCACACCCACCTCACCAGAATCTTCTCCTTACCACCGGACTGACCGTCCGATCGCCGGAACACCAGGGTCTCTTCCCGATTCGGCAAAAGAGAAAGGAAGTCACCATGTCAGCACACGCCCCCGTACGTATTCTGTATCAGAGCTACACGGACCCGGCCCTCCACCAGCCGTATCTCTCTCGGCTGGCCGACTACCTTGCCGGGATCGCCGCACCGGGTGTCTCGTTCGAGGTCCGCGGAATCAGCCCCGCAGACACTCAGCTGGGACGTCTGAGTGAGCTACGGTGCAGTGTCCAGTCCATCGCCGGCATCGTCGAAGCGGAACGGGAGGGGTTCGACGCGGTACTCGTCGGGCACTTCCAGGACGCGGGCCTGTTCGAGGCACGGACCGCCGTCGACATCCCGGTCATCGGACACGGCGAAGCCAGCATGCATCAAGCATGCATGCTCGGTGGACGGGTCGGGATCGTCTCCATCGACCCCGTCTACCTCCCGTGGCATCACGAACAGATTCGTCGGTACGGACTCGAATCGAGAGTTGTCGACGTCCGATGCATGCAGATCACCCCCGACGAGGCAGTAGCTGCATACGATGATCCGGCCGGATACGACGCAATCAAAAAGATGTTCCTCGACGCGGCACAGGCCATGGTCCGTGAGAGCGGCGTCGAAGTAGTGATGTCCGCAGGAGGATTGTTCGCATTGCTGAGCGCCACCGACACCGACCTGCAGTTGGACGGCGCCATGGTTGCCAATCCCACCTACCTCGCCGTGCGACAGGCAGAGCTCGCGGTCAGCGTTGCGCGGGCAACCGGCACACCCGTCTCGCGCGGAGGCACATTCGCCCGAGCCACTCCACGTGCAGTGGAAGAACTTCTCACTCTGATCGGAAGGAACTGAAGTGACTGTGATGGAATACACCGCAGAGGCAACCGCAGACGGCAACGGCCGAAACGGCCGTGTCGCTTCGAACGACGGACTGGTCGACGTCGCTCTCGGCATCCCTGTCGAACTGGGGGGCGCCGGCGGCGGATCCAATCCGGAACAACTCTTCGCTGCCGGATACGCCGGTTGTTTCCTGTCGGCATTGTCGTCCGTTGCGCGCGTGCACAAGGTGCGGCTCACCGACCCCACGGTGACCGCGCGAGTCACGATCGCGGATCACGGTGAGGGGTTCGGTCTCTCGGTCGAGCTCGTGGTGAACATGCCCGGAGTCGACGAGGACGTTGCACGCACCGTGGTCGAGGGCGCACATCAGAAGTGCCCGTATTCCAAGGCAGTCCGGAACAACGTCGATGTCGCACTGACGCTGAAATAGTGCACTCCATGCGAGCCGCCCTACTCCACCGCTACGGGCAGTCCCCACGGATCGAGCAGACCGAAGTCCCTCACCCTGGAGCGAACGAATCTCTGGTCGAAGTGGCGGCCGCCGCGGTCGGCCACCTGGACGTGACCATCGCGTCGGGCCGATTCTCGGTTCCGCCCCGCCTCCCCCACATCGGGGGGACCGACGCAGTCGGGACCATCGTCGAATCCGATCGATTCGAACCGGGAGTACGCGTGTTGGTCCGTGGCGGGGGGGTGGGCGTCGACCGGCCCGGATGCTGGGCCGAGTACGTGGCAGCCCCTGATACCGCACTCATGGAGTTGCCCCGGTCTCTACCTCCAGCCGCAGCAGCCACTTTCCTCTCCCCCTCCACCTCCGGCTACCTCGCGGTCACGGGTGTCGCTCGGATAACACCCGGCGAACGGGTGCTCGTCACCGGAGCGTCGGGTGCCGTGGGCGCCGCATCCGGCCAGTTCGCCCTCCATGCCGGCGCGGCGAGTGTCACCGGACTCGTCTCGACGCACGCCAAGGCCGCAACTCTCCCCCAGGGAGTCGAGCCGCTCGTGTCGTCTCCGGATGTCCTGGATCGTCTTGCATCGAAACCGATGTTCGACGTACTCATCGATACTGTGGGCGGACAACAACTGGCGAGCCTGCTCGGGGGCGTCGTGCCGGGAGGTCGGGCAGTCCTGATCGGCTACACACGCGGTGAAGCCGTCAGCCTCGACCTGCCCAACTTCCTCCTGCACGACGTGGCGCTACTACCCTTGAACATGATGCGCCGACGAGAGGAACAAGCGTCGCTCGTCCCGATGATGTGTGACCTGATCACCTCGGGCCGACTGGCGCTTCCCGTGCACGAGTTCGCTCTGCACGAACTACCCTCTGCTCTCGATGCCCTGAGGAGCGGGCACGTCAACGGCCGCGCTGCCGTAGTCCTCTGAAGCACGCAACTTTCTTCCGGTGACAGGTTCACCCTGTCCCGGAACCGATTTCGAGATGAACCGGGCCGCCGACACAAGCGCATCCGAGTCCTCGGGACCGATTTGCAGTGACGACGCCTCCTCACCGTGTCGGAGTGCCCGGTCGATGACATCGGTCGGACCCGAGATGCCCTCGTTCGGGGCGCCTTCTGTGTTCGGAGAACGGATCGGCCGAGTCGTCGACAAGAGCAAAGGCTGCGGCCCCTCTCCATTGCTATTACAAGATGGGCATAGCAATCACGTGATTGGCATTTGCCCGTAATCGTTCGAGAACTGAGGATTGAAACATGAAACCCATCCAGGACGGTTGGATTCGCAATTTCGTCGACGGCGAATTCGTCGAACCCGATTCCCGACGCGGGTTCGATCAGATCGACCCCTCGACGGGCCGGATCGTCGCCCGAGTCCACGAAGCAGACCGCCCTCTCGTCGACCGTGCGGTCACCGCGGCGCGCCACGCACTGGACAGCGGCTGGGCCGACACTCCCGTACGAGAGCGCACCGCGCTGCTACGTCGAGTCGCCGATCGGATCGAAGAACGGTTCGACGAGTTCGTCGCCGCCGAAATGACCGATACCGGAAAGCCTCTCACCCAGGCCCGAGAACTGGACGTCACTCGGGCGATCGTGAATTTCCGCACCTTCGCCGACATCGTCGCAGCCGCCGGACAGGAGTCCTTCCTCACCGATCTTGCAGGCGGAAGACAAGCCCTCAATTACGCTGTCCGCAAGCCGCTCGGCGTCGTGGCCGTAATCGTGCCGTGGAATCTCCCACTGCTCCTGCTGACGTGGAAGGTCGCACCCGCACTCGCATGCGGCAATGCGATCGTGGTCAAACCGAGCGAGGAGACCCCCTCGACAGCAACGCTTCTCGCCGAGGTACTTGCCGAAGCCGGCCTGCCCGCCGGTGCCTACAACGTCGTGCACGGCTTCGGCGCCGACTCGGCGGGTGAATATCTGACCACCCATCCGGGTATCGACGGTGTCACCTTCACCGGATCGTCAGCGACCGGTGCCCACGTGATGAAAACGGTCGCACCCCGAGTTCGTCCGGTCTCGTTCGAACTCGGCGGAAAGAACGCCGCAATCGTATTCGACGATGTGAACATCGACGAAGCAGTGACCGGGCTGGCAAAGTCGATCTTCACCAATACCGGTCAGGTGTGTCTGTGCACCGAGAGGGTGTACGTCCACCGGGCGATCTTCGACGACATCGCGGCCGGACTCGCCGAGCGCGCCGAGAGCCTTCGACTCGGCGACCCCAACGATCCGAACACGACGACCGGTCCGCTGATCTCCCAGGGGCACCGGGACAAGGTCCTCGGGTATCTCCGGCTCGCCGAGGAATCCGGAGCGAAGGTACTGACCGGGGGCAGCATTCCCGAGCTCGGACCGGACCTCGACGGCGGATCCTGGATCGAACCGACACTGTGGACCGGGCTGACGAACACCGACCGCATACTCCGAGAAGAGGTTTTCGGTCCCGTGGCAGCACTCGTACCGTTCGACACCGAAGACGAAGCGATCGCACTCGCGAACGACACGGAATACGGGCTCGCATCAGCCGTGTGGACGAACGACCTCCGTCGAGGCCACCGCGTCGCCCAGAAGATGCACGTGGGCATCTCGTGGGTCAACACCTGGTTCACCCGCGAACTTCGATCTCCGTTCGGCGGGATGGGACTCTCGGGGATCGGACGAGAAGGGGGGGAGTCCTCACTCCACTTCTATTCCGAACCGACCAACGTTTGCGTGCAACTGTGACCGAGAATCACCGATGAAGGACAACCACATGAACATGGCCACGGACACTGTCACAGAGCTGGCCGCCCGCCTGGACTCGGCTGAGCAGGACCGCATCGAAACGAACAGCTTGGCAGACGACATCGACATCGACGTCGACGCCGCCTACGCAATCCAGGAAGAACTCGTCGCCCGTCGATGTGCACGGGGAGAGAATCTGGTCGGCGTCAAACTCGGCTTCACCAGCCGAGCGAAAATGGCCCAGATGGGCGTATCGGAAATCATCGTCGGGCGACTCACGGACGCCATGGAGGTCGCCGACGGCGAGAGCGTAGACCTCTCGCGCTTCATCCACCCGAAGATCGAACCCGAGATCGCGTACCGCATCTCCGCCGATATCGACTTCGACGGACCTATGCCGAATATTGCCGCATACGTAGATGCTGTCGCTCCCGCGATGGAGATCATCGATTCACGGTATCGGGATTTCCGTTTCACCTACACCGACGTGGTGGCGGACAACACCTCCGCAGCAGCTTACGTCATCGGGCCGTGGCATCCGCTGCAGGATGTCAGCAATCGCGCTGTCCGCCTCTCCACATCCGGCACCGTCGTGGAAGGCTCGACGAACGCTGTCCTCGACGACCCGGCCAATGCCGTCCGCGAGTTGTTGGAAATCGCACGACGTCGGCAGATTCCGTTGCGCGCCGGGTATGTGGTGCTGGCCGGAGCCGCAACTGCGGCAACACCGCTGACGACAGGCAGCGTCGAATGTGAAGTGGAAGGTTTGGGAACCGTGAGCCTGAAGGGAATCGCATGACCGGGAACGCACGAGTGATCGAGGGGCTCGCCACACCTCGGGGTAGGTTCCCCCACGTCAAGGTCGCCGGCGATTTCGTTTACGTCTCCGGCACCAGCTCTCGTCGGCCCGACAACACTTTCATAGGTGTCGAGGTAGACGAGATGGGCACGACACGCCTCGATATCCGCGCCCAGACGCGCGCGGTTATCAGCAATATCCAGGCAATTCTCGCGGAGGTCGGAGCCGACCTTACCGACCTCGTCCAGGTCACTACCTACCTCGTGTCGATGAACGACTTTGGCGGATACAACGAGGTTTACGCCGAAATGCTCGACGAAGCAGGCCCGACACGGACGACCGTGGCAGTGCACCAGCTGCCCCATCCGCACCTGCTCATCGAGATGCAAGCAGTAGCCCATCTACCTGGCGCCCGTCACCACTGAACCGAAAGAGAACGCCATGACAACCATTCCGCCCGTCATCGACTTCCACAAGTGGATCGCCGACAACCGGCACCTCCTCGCTCCGCCGGTGAACAACCAGACCATGGCTCTCGGGGACGACTTCATCGTGCAGGTCATCGGTGGTCCCAACCAGCGCACCGACTACCACGTGGATCCATACGAGGAGTGGTTCTTCCAGATCGAAGGCGATATCCACGTCAATGTCATGACCGAGGAGGGCACTCGCGCGGTGCACATTCGCGAGGGCGAATCCTGGCTGCTCCCCGGAAACATCCCCCATTCGCCTCAGCGCCCCACCGAAGGCATCGGACTCGTAATCGAGCGTGTACGGCGCGAAGGAACACTAGAGAAGTTCCAGTGGTACTGCCTCGAGTGCGATGCTCTCATCCACGAAGTCGAACTGCAGGTACGTGACATCGTTGCGGACCTGCCGCCCGTGTTCGTCGATTTCTATAACGACGAGACCGCGCGGACCTGCAGTACCTGCGGCGCAATGCATCCCGGAAAGGGATGACATGAGCGACATCATCGACGTACACACCCATTACGTTCCGAAGGGGTGGCCCGACCTGAGTGCCGACGCCGGGGTCGACGCACCGTGGCTTCGGGTCGAAAGCGAATCCGACGCAATCATCATGATGGGTACGCGTGAGTTCCGCCGTATCCAGTCCGATGCGTGGGATTACGAAGTGCGACTGCGTGACATGGATGCGGACGGTGTCCGGGCACAGGTCGTCTCCCCCACCCCCGCTTTCTTCAATTACGGACGTACGCCCGAAGAAGCCGAGCGGATCGCGCGCATCTTCAACGACCTGGCTCTCACGATCGTCGAACCGGCACCGGATCGGCTCATTCCGTTCTGCCAAGTCCCCCTGCAGGACACGGATGCCGCATGCCGCGAATTGGAACGGTGTGTCGAAAATGGGCACCGCGGCGTCGAGATCGGTAATCACGTCGGTGATCGCGATCTCGACAGCGATGGGATAGTGACCTTCCTGCAGCACTGCGCCTCGCTGTCGGTTCCGGTGTTCGTGCATCCGTGGGACATGGCAAACTCGCCACGCTTGGACCGGTGGATGGCCCAGTGGCTCGCAGGAATGCCGTCCGAGACCCACTTGTCGATTCTCTCGCTGATTCTGGGCGGAGGATTCGACCGGATTGACGAGGGTCTGCGAATCGCGTTCGCTCATGGCGGTGGGTCCTTCGCATTCTGGCTCGGTCGCGTCGACAACGCGTGGCACCGCCGTCACGACATCATCGGCACGTCGGCCAAGCCACCCTCCCAATATGTGGACCGGTTCTACGTCGATTCCGTCGTATTCGACGAGCGAGCCCTTCGACTGCTCGTCGATACGATGGGTTCCGAACGGGTACTCGTCGGTAGTGACTATCCGTATCCCCTCGGCGAGCGACCGGTGGGAAGCGTGGTTCGTAAGAG
This sequence comes from Rhodococcus sp. As11, assembly GCF_048957735.1. Lineage (NCBI taxonomy): Bacteria > Bacillati > Actinomycetota > Actinomycetes > Mycobacteriales > Nocardiaceae > Rhodococcus > Rhodococcus sp. As11. Next base: position 111,422 of record NZ_JARDJE010000006.1, on the reverse strand, counting down.
TGAGTTCCTGACGCCCGAGGCCCGCGCCATGATCGAGCACGAGAATGCAATGCGGTTCCTCGGGGTGAGTTGAGACGGATTGTTGAAAGCGATGGGAAAACGCCTGTCGCACACGAGTCTCGACGGACACGCCTGGGACTGGCAGAGTCGGGCACTCTGCCGGTTCTACGGCGCGGAGATGTTCTTTGCACCCGAAGTCGAAACCCGAGGTGCACGAGCGCGCCGGGAGCAGCTGGCATGCAGTATCTGCATGAGCTGCAGCGTTCGTGGAGAGTGCGGCGACTATGCGCTCGCCGCCGGAGAAACACACGGCATCTGGGGCGCCATGACGGAGCACGCCCGACGAAGAGCGGTGAACCGGTCGACCGGACGTGACACGCACAGCCCACACCGGTCCGGCTTCTGCCCACCGCGCAACGGTTCGTCGTAGCGCGGTGGGCCCGCTTCTTTGGCGGTGACGTCGAACACCGTCGTCACCTGGGTAATACGTTCGTCAGATCTGTCTCAGGTCAGTCGTCCGTTCACACGCAGGCGGGCGATGCCGCCGTCGGGATAGACGTCGAGCCGCACGAACTCGACCGGCGTCGGCGAATCGACGCGGAAACGATGCCGGCAGTCCGGCAGCAGTGCGGTCCGCGGCACGAGGTCGACCCAGGACGATTCGTCGGACATCGCGTCCTCGCTGGGAATTCCGCTCAGGCGTGCCGCTCCCGGTGCGTTGCCGACGAAATAGGAGGTGTCGATCTCGACATGATCGACGCAGCCCTGCCCGGCGAGGCGGATCACCACGTAGTCGTTGCCGTCGTCGCGGCGACGGGCGTTCTCCCAGCCCTCCCCCATGTGCCGCGAGCGACCGAGGCCGATGATGTTGCGCGGCGACGAATAGAAACGGTTCGAGCACGCGACGACGTCGCCACCGTTCTCGAGGGCCGCGAGATCGATCGTGCCCATGAGGAAGGCCGGGTCCGGGCGCGCATGTCCGTGCACGCGGAATCGGGCCACACCGCAGTCGGGAAAGATGTTCAGGCGCAGGTGCGTCCAGCGCCGGTTGTCGTCCACCGCGAAGGCGTTCGCGGTGTCCCCCTTCAGGGCCACCCGCTCGAGGACCGGTTCCCACGGTGCGTCCAGGAGTTCCCGATCGGTCGGGTAACCATCGAGGTTCACCCCCTCGACGGATGCGAAGGGCGGGTAGTTGCCGGTGAACCAGGCGGTGTCGATCACCATGCCCTCGACGACACCGGGAACGCCGAGCCGGACCACCGCGAAGTCGTGCCCGGACTCGCGGCGACGCCGGGTCTCCCACCCGTCGTAGACTTTTCCCTTGTGCCCGAACTCGGACGGATCGAAATCGGGTGCGCCCGGCGAGATCAGGTTCTCGCGACTCGCGAAGAACTCGTCGTTCGCGTACACGACGGCTCCGCCCAGCGATCGCGCGGCGAGATCGGGCAGTTGCAGGAAATCTGCTTCGGTCAACGGTTTTCCTTTCGGGAGAGCAGCGCACCACGCGGTGCGGGGTCGGTGGCGCCGAGGGTGACGGTGAGTGGTTCACCGGCGAGCCAGGTCTGCCGCACGACCCCGGCCAGCGCGCGTTCGGCGTAGGGCGTCACCGCGTTGCGGTGGTGCAGTCGCTCCGGGAAGACCACGAAGGCGTCGTCGGGCGCGAAGACGCACAGGTCGGCACTGTTGCCCACGGCGATGGCACCGCGGTCGGCCAGGCCCACGAGGTCGGCGGTGCGACCGGCCATCCAGCGCACCACGTCGACGAGTGTGTGCCCGCGCTTGCGGGCCTCCGACCACACGATGGGCAGTCCGAGTTGCAGCGACGAGATTCCGCCCCAGGCCTCGCCGAAGTCGCCGGTGACGAACTTCTTCAGTTCCGGCAGGCACGGCGAGTGATCGGAGACGATGCAGTCGAGTGTGCCGTCGGCCAGGCCGCGCCACAGCGCTTCCCGGTTACGGGCCTCACGAATCGGTGGGCAGCACTTGAAATGTGTGGAGCCGTCGAGGATCTCCTCACTGAACAGCGACAGATAGTGCGGGCAGGTCTCCGCGGTGACGGGCAGCCCCTCGGCCTTCGCCGCGGCGACGAGCGGGAGGCTTCCCGCGTCCGACAGGTGCAGGATGTGCACGCGGCATCCGGTCTGCCGCGCGCCGTCGATGACCTGGGCCACGGCACGAGATTCGGCGACCGGTGGTCGCGAGTACAGGAAGTCGTCGTATCGAGGACCGGCCGGCGGGTCCTGCGCATCGAGGGTCGGTCCGTCCTCGGCATGCACGATGAGCAGGCCGCCGAAGCCGGCGATCACACGCATCGCCTCGACCATCTGCTCGCGGTCCAGCGGCGGGTACTCGTCGAGACCCGAATACGCGAGGAAGCACTTGAAGCCGTACACCCCTGCGTCCCACAGAGGTTCGAGCTCGGCGAGGTTGCCGGGGACCGCACCGCCCCAGAATCCGACGTCGACGGTGACCTGCTCGGCCGCGACCTTCTGCTTCACCTCGAGGGCCTCCACGTCTACGGTGGACGGGATGGAGTTGAGGGGCATGTCGACGATCGTCGTCACTCCCCCGGCCGCGGCGGCACGTGTCGCCGTCGCGAATCCCTCCCATTCGGTGCGGCCGGGTTCGTTGACGTGGACGTGCGTGTCCACCAGGCCGGGGAGCAGCATCTCGTCGTCGGCGAGGACGATCTCCCGTGCACCGGCCGGAGCGGCGTCGTCGTACTCCTCGATTGCGACGATGCGACCGTCGCGCACGTGGACGGCGCAGCTGCGTTCCTCGTCCCCCACCACGGCGCGTCGCGCGCGGATCATGGTGGTCATCGCGTCACCGCCGTCGGTCGACCCGCGAGCCGGGCCAGGTGGTCGAGATTCGTGCCTGTGCGATCGCATACTTCCTTCTCGGTGAGGGCTCCGCAGCTCGTTCCTCGCAGGAGAAAGGCGGCGAGAGCACGGGCGGTGGCGGGTTCGTCGAGATATCCCGACGACAGGGCCGGGTCGAGATAGGCCGCGACGCGTCCCGCGGCGGTGGACAGCGACCGGCGATAGAACGCGAAGGTCGCGGCGTAGCGGGTGGGCAACTGCGCCGGGTGCAGATCCCAGCCCTGGTAGAAACCGCGGCGCAGCGACCGGTCGATCAGGCGGGCGTGCAGTCCCCATGCCGCACGGATCTCGTCGCGGGTGCCGACGGGAAGGCGGTTGGTGGACCCGTCGGACAACCGCACCCCGGTGCCCGCTGCCGCGACCTGCATCGTGGCCTTGGCGTGGTCGGCGACGGGGTGGTCCATCGCCTGGTACTCCGCGGCGATGTCGCACGCGGCCGAGTAGTCGTAGGTGCCGTAGTGCAGTCCCGAACAGCGTCCGCGGGCCGCTCGGATCATCGTGGCGACGGCCGCGGTGCCGTCGGGTCCGCAGATCGCCTGTGGCGTCTCGATCTGGATCTCGAACCGCAGGGGTGCGGCGAGGGGGTAGGTGGCCTCGAGGTGTTCGCAGACCGTCACCATGGCGGCCACCTGTTCGGGCGCGGTGACCTTGGGCAGCGTCACGACGAATCCGTCCGGGAGAGCGCACTTTCCGGTGAGTTCGGCGACGAAGACGTCGAGTGTGCGGAGGCCGCGGCGCCGGGTGGCGGCCTCGAAGGACTTGAACCGGATGCCGACGAAGGGTGTCGCGGTGGGATCGGTCGCGAGTTCGGCGGCGGCGCGGGCGACGTGGGCGTCCTCGTCGGCGTCGCGTTCGTGCTCGGGAATGCCGGGGCGAGTGAAACCGTCCTCGAAGTCGATGCGCAGATCCTCGATCGGTTCGGTGCGCAGTTTGGCCTCCACGAGCGGGAGGACCGTCTCGGCGAGTTCGGGTTCGATGCCGGTGACCGCGGCGAGGTCCGCGGGTCCGTCGATGTGGGTGTCGAGGGTGTCGAGCGCGTCGGCTCCCCACCGTGCCACGATCCCGGCGTCGTAGCGGTCGGCCGGGAGGTAGACGGTGTGCACCGGTTGGCGGGCACCGTCGGTCCCGGGATAGGTCGCGGCGTATGCCGCGTCGGTGTCCGCGAGCTGCGCGTCGAGCGCAGCCGCAAGCCTGTGCAATCCTGTCGGCACCCGAACTCCTGTCCTGTATCCACGGCTGTAAACGTCGTGGTGCGCCGACGTTATCGGCGCCAGGTCATGTGTTCGGTTAACTGCGGTTACGGGCCCGTTACACATCTGCCGGGGCGGTGTTCGTCCTCGGCTGAACCCGATCCGATGCCGCCGGATCGACGGCACAATGGTCGGCATGGAGCCGGAGCAGGGTCGCGTGATCGATTTCGCCACCGCCGCGAAGTCGGCACGGACTCCCGCGCGGGGAGCCGACAGCACCGAGCCCCGGCTGCTCCGCCAGATCTACGGCGAGATCCTGCGCGACGAGCGTCGCGATCAGGACCGCAGCCTCGAGGACGTCGCCCGCACGGTGGGGATGTCGAAGCAGTATCTGTCGGAGGTCGAACGTGGACGCAAGGAGGCCTCCTCCGAGATGCTGCGGTCCGTGTGCGATGCGCTGGAGCTTCCGATGGAGCAACTGCTCGCGCGCGGGATCCGCCGGATGACCGCGCACCGCACACTCCGGGCCACGGGTCACGCCGGCGTCGAGTTGTGCGCGGCATGACGGTGTGACTGCGTCACAGTGTGACCACGTGACGGTGTGACGGGTCATCCGTCCCGGTCGACGACGACGTGATCGGCCAGGCCGTAGGCCACCGCCTCCGTCGGCGAGAAGATCCGGTCCCGGTCGGTGTCGCGGCGCAGTCGGTCGATGTCGCGCCCGGTGTGCGCGGCCAGGATCTCCTCGGTCTGGGCCCGCACCCTCATCACCTCCGCCGCCTGCAGGGCCAGATCGGAGATGGTGCCCTGCCCCTGCGCCGAGGGCTGGTGCAGCAACACCCGCGAATGGGCGAGCACGTGCCGGCGACCGGGGGCTCCGGCCGCGAGCAGCACGGCGGCCGCCGAGGCGGCCTGACCCATGCAGTAGGTCGCGACCTTCGGACGCAGGAACTGCATGGTGTCGTAGATCGCGAGCATCGCGGTGGACGATCCACCGGGCGAATTGATGTAGAGACCGATCTCCCGGTCGGGAGATTCGGCCTCGAGATGCAGCATCTGGGCCATCACGACGTTGGCGACCCCGTCGTCGATCTCGGTGCCGAGGAAGACGATGCGTTCGTTGAGCAACCGGCTGAAGACGTCGAACGACCGCTCCCCCGCCGGTGTGCGTTCGATGACGTTGGGGATCGTGTAGGTGCTCATCGTCCCAGTCCCATCTGTCGTCCCGCGGCGAACGGCGCCAGTTCGGCGAGCGACCCGACGACGGTGTCGACGATGCCGTACTCGCGTGCTTGTTCGGCGGTGAACCACCGGTCGCGGTCGCTGTCGCGTTCGATCTCCTCGAGTGAATGTCCGGTGGCGTCCGAGAGAATCTGCTGCGACTGCAGTTTCATGTATTCGAGATTCTCGGCCTGGATCGCGATGTCGACGGCCGTCCCCGAGAATCCGGCCGAGGGTTGGTGCATCATGATCCGGCTGTGGGCAAGGCTCGCGCGTTTGCCCTTGGTGCCTGCCGCGAGCAGGACCTGCCCCATACTGGCGGCGAATCCCGCTGCCACGGTGACGATGTCGTTGGGAACGAGTTGCATCGTGTCGTAGATGGCGAGGCCGGCGAAGACGGATCCGCCGGGCGAGTTGATGTGCAGGACGATGTCGCGCCGGTCGTCGGCGGAGGCGAGCAGGACGAGTTCCGAGCAAACGCGCTCGGCCATCTCGTCGTCCACCTCTCCGGTCAGTCGCAGGATGCGCTGACGGAAGAGTCTGTCGGCCAGTTGGTCCCGGTACGAGAGTGGTTCGGTGGTCGTCATGCAGCCAGCCTGACCCCCGATGGGCGCGAACCGGCGGTTCGTCTGCTCACGGCAGACGGACCGGTCGTTCCGGCAGATCAGTCCCCCGCGGACCGGACGGCGCTGATCACCGCTGCGACAAGGACGGCCAGCAACAGGATCACGAGCAGGACGGGTCCGAGCAGCAGCACCAGCGCGATCACGACGGCCAGGCCGATCTTCGCCTTGGTGCTGAGTCCGGAGATCAACCCGCCGAGTGCGGCGAGGGCCGGATTGCGACCCTCCAGCGCGGCCCGGATGCCGGCGAGGACCGCCTGCAGTCCCACGCCACCGCTGGTGACCTCGCCGAGGAGCGAGTCCACCCATCCGCGGATCTTCCGGATCAGTCTCGCCCCGAGTCCCCGGAGTCCGGCCAGCGCGGTACGGACACCGGTCCGCAGTGCATCCTTCAACCTCTCGAGGAGCGATGCGGGTTCCGGCTGTGTCTGCTCGGGTCGGGTCTGCTCGGGTCGGGTCTGCTCGGGTCGGGTCTGCTCGGGTCGTGTCCGCTCACGTGCCCGGCGTGTCGGTTTTCCTGCCCGGGCGTCGTTCGCCGGCGGACGCGGTCGTCTCTCCGTCGGAAGTGCCGGCTTCGCACGAGCGCGGGGCGTGGCGTCCGAACGGGTCGATGTCCGAGTGGTCGATCGGGATGAGGTTCGGGTCGAGGTGCGTCGCGAGCCGGTTCCGGGGTCGCGATCTCGGCGCCGCGCGGTGCTGTCGGGTTCGCGAGTGCCGCGCCGCGCCGCGGGCTCGGGCTCGCGAGGTCGACGGCTGCGCGTCCGCGCAGGCTCGGCGGGAGTCTCCGTCCCCGTGGTCCTCGCGCGCGTCGCGGTCGACCGCCGCGCCGGACGGGAGGTTCGGCGGGCTTCGTTCTGCCGAGCACTCATACCGCTCGCCTTCTCTCGTGGACGGGCACGGTGCCTCTCAGTGAACGCCGGATTCCGGGTCCGGTCAACGGCAGACGGAGCGTTCAGCCGGTACGGAAAGAAATGGACCCTGTTCAAGATCGGCAACTGCCCTTGGAAGAATGGGCAGTGCCCTCACAGCACACGGGGAGGTGTGCGCATCATCGTTCGCGACGGGGAGTACGCGCGCGACGTAATCCGAAGGAGCACCGACCAAGGTGACCGAGCTTTTCAGTTTCGAAACACTCACGCCCACAGCATTTCTCGACCGTTCCGCCCGAGTCTTCCGTGACGACCTCGCGGTGGTGGACGGAGACATCCGCCGCACCTACGCCGAACTGCGCGATCGGTGCCTGCGGCAGTCGGGCATGTTGCACGCTCTCGGCGTCCAACCCGGCGACCGTGTCGCGGTGCTCGCGCCGAACACCTCGCTGATGCTCGAGGCGCACTACGGCGTGCTCTACGCAGGCGCCGTGCTCGTCTCGCTCAACACTCGCCTCACCGCGCCGGAACTCCGGTTCGTCCTCGAGCACTCGGGCAGCCGGGTCCTGCTCGTCGAGCAGTCGCTGGCCGACCTGGCCCGCGAGGCGACGGCCGGCCTGCCGTCCATTACCGTCGTCGGCGACGACTACGAGGACAGGCTCGCGGAGGCCCGCCACCGGTACGTGCCGCTCGCCGACGAGCGCAGCATGATCGCTCTGAACTACACGTCCGGCACCACCGGTGATCCGAAGGGCGTGATGTACCACGCGCGCGGCGCCTACCTGCAGGCCCTGGCAATGGTCGCGCACTTCGGGCTGGACAGCGGATCCGCCTATCTGTGGACGCTGCCGATGTTCCACTGCAACGGCTGGACGTTCACCTGGGCGGTCACCGCGGCCGGTGGCACGCACGTGTGCCTGCCCAAGGTCGATCCCGAACGGATCTGGGATCTCGTGCGCACCGAGAACGTCACGCACCTGTGCGGCGCGCCGACCGTGCTCGCGTCGCTGGTGGACGCCCCCACTGCCGGCGGCATCGACCATCGTGTGGTCGCCGCCATCGGTGGCGCACCGCCGGCGCCCGCCCTCATCGAGCGGTGCACCGCCCTCGGACTCGACATCACCCACCTGTACGGGCTCACCGAGACATACGGTCCGGCGGCGATCTGCGAGTGGCGTTCGGAGTGGGATGTCCTCCCCGAGGACGAGAAGGCACGGCTGCGCTCCCGGCAGGGTGTCGGCAATATCGTGGCCGGTGAAGTCCGCATCGTCGACGCGATGGGATCCGACGTTCCGGCCGACGGTGAGACGTCCGGCGAGATCGCACTGCGCGGCAACAACGTGATGCTCGGCTACTACAACAACCCGGACGCGACCGCCCGCGCGGTGCCGGACGGCTGGTTCCGTACCGGCGACATCGGCGTCGTGCATCCGGACGGCTACATCGAGATCCGCGACCGCGCCAAGGACGTCATCATCTCCGGCGGCGAGAACATCTCGTCCGTCGAGGTCGAGGCGGCTCTCATCAGCCACCCGGCCGTTCTCGAGGCGGCCGTGGTCGCAGCACCGAGCGAGAAGTGGGGCGAACGTCCCGTCGCCTACGTGACGTTGCGCAGCGGCGCGAACGCCGACGAGGCGGAACTGCGGGCACACGTGCGTTCGCAGCTCGCCGGCTTCAAGGTGCCCGACAGCATCGTCTTCGGTGCCCTGCCGAAGACCGCGTCCGGAAAGATCCGCAAAGTCGAACTACGCGAGCGTTTCTGAGCTCCGGCCGGGACGGTTCCCGACGTCACTTCTCGTCGAGGACCGTCCCGGCCCGCTCGGGCAGGGTGAACGCCGCGACCGCGGCGACGACGAACGACGCCGCGAACGCGCCGAAGACGAGACCGTTGCCACCGGTGTCCAGCAGCACCGGCACCAGCAGCGGCGCGATGATCGACGCGAGCCGGCCGAAGGCCGCGGCCGAACCGGTACCGGCGCCGCGGACCGGTGTGGGATACAGCTCGGGGCCGATCGCGTACAACGCACCCCATGCTCCGAGATTGAAGAACGACAGCGCCATACCGGCCGCGACGATCGTTCCCGGTGTCTCGGCGAGGCCGAACAGCCCTGCCGAGACGGCCGAACCGGCGAGGAAGACACCCAGCGTCGTGCGTCGTCCCCACACCTCGATCAGCCACGCCGCGACGCCGTAGCCCGGCAGCTGGGCGAGGGTGATGATCAGCGTGTATCCGAACGAGGTGACCAGGTCGAAGCCCTGCGCGACGAGCAGGCTCGGCAGCCAGATGAAGACGCCGTAGTACGAGAAGTTGATGCCGAACCACACGATCCACAGCGCGGCGGTGCGGCGGCGCAGGTTCGGCGCCCACACCGACCCTCGGGCGACCGGCTCTGCCACGGCCACGGGTTCGCGGCCCTCGTCGGGGACAGAGGCGACGCCGGCCGATCGCTCGTAGTCGCGCACGATCGACTCTGCTTCCGCGTACCGTCCGCGACTTTCGAGGTAGCGCACCGATTCGGGTAGACCGAACCGCACGACGAGGGCGTAGGCGGCGGGGACGAGACCGGCGGCGAGTGCCCACCGCCAGCCGTTGTCGCTCGTGGGGACGACGAAGTATCCGATCAGGGCGGCCAGGAGCCAGCCGACCGCCCAGAACGCCTCGAGGGCCACGACCACACGCCCCCGTATCCTGCGTGGCGCGAACTCACTGACCAGCGTCGACGCGACCGGCAGTTCGGCACCGAGACCGAGACCGACGACGAACCGGAGAACGATGAGCATCGCCACCGAAGTCGACAGCGCCGCAGCGCCGGTCGCCAACCCGTAGACGAGCAACGTCGCGGCGAACACCTGCCGGCGTCCGATACGGTCGGCGAGCAGACCACCGAGCGATGCACCGATGGCCATACCGACGAAGCCGATCGATCCGATCCACGACAACTGCGTGGACGACAGATCCCACTGCACGGCCAGCGCCGCCATGACGAACGAGATCAACCCGACATCCATGGCGTCGAGGGCCCAGCCCACGCCGGAGCCGGTCAGCAGGCGGCGGTGTCTGCCGGTGAACGGCAGGTCGTCGAGCCGCTGGGTGCGAGTGGTCATGCACCGAAACGTACCGCAGCCTCCGGACCCGATCAGCCGCGCGCGGCGGCCTCCAGAGCCGAGACGTCGAGCCGGCGCATCGTCATCATCGCGGTGGTCACCCGCTGTACGACGGCCGGATCGGGGTCGGCGAGCAGTTCGTTCAGCCGCTTCGGTACCACCTGCCACGACAGGCCGTACTTGTCCTTCAACCATCCGCACGCGGATTCCTCGCCGCCGTCGGCGGTCAGCGCGTCCCAGTAGTGGTCGGCCTCCTCCTGGTCGGCGCAGTCGATCTGGAACGACACCGCCTCGGAGAACCGGAACTGCGGACCTCCGTTGAGTCCGTAGAAGACCTGACCGTCGAGGAAGAACTCGACCGTCATCGGAGTCCCCGCCGGAACCGGGACGCCACCTCCCGTGGACTCCTCGGTGTACCGGGTGATCTCCCCGATCTCGGAGTGGGGGAAGATACCGACGTAGAAGTTCGCGGCTTCCTCGGCGTTCATGTCGAACCACAGCCACGGAATGATCCTGGGCATCGTGACTCCTCGTGCTGTCGAATGTGTTCCACGGTCACGAAGGCAGACCCTGTCCGGGTCGGATTCTCATCGCGGAGCGTGAGTGGGTATACGACGTGCGTGGCGAAGAAGACGCGCGATCGCAAGGAACGACCGAGACAGCGGCACCGGCCGCCGGGCACCGCACCCGCACCGCCGGGGCGGTACGTCGAGGATCCGACGCTGCCGGCGGCCTGGCTCGTCGACATCGACGGAACGCTCGCACACATGGGCGACCGGAGTCCCTTCCACTGGCACCGGGTGGGTGAGGACACCGTCTCCCCGGCGGTCGAGGCCGCGGTGCGGGCGTTCGCCGCCGCGCCCGACCGGGCCGCGATCGTGTTGCTCTCGGGACGCGACGGCGTGTGCCGGCCGGAAACCGAGGAGTGGCTCGCCCGGCACGACATCCCCTACGACGAGCTGTACATGCGTCCGGCCGGCGACAACCGGAAGGATTCGATCGTCAAGGCCGAACTGTTCGACCGTCACATTCGGCACCGCTACCGCATCATCGCGGTGCTCGACGATCGCGATCAGGTGGTGCACATGTGGCGGCGGATGGGACTGGTGTGTTTCCAGGTCGCCGAGGGCGATTTCTGACGGGCATCTGCACACGCCCGGTTCTCGACCGGTGAGTCGATCATTCGGGGACACTTCGGCACTCAGCGCGGTCGGCGGAACGATCGGGCCCCCGCCGAGATCGACGCGCCGGGCCCCGCATCCGACGCAACGCACGTACAGTACCTGTCCGATCGACGTGGCGTGGCTCGACTCCACGCTCCACGCGTGTTCGTGAGCGGGGGTCCGGATGGGACATTCCTGTGGGTTCCGAGCTTCGATGGCGGTCATGTCCACCACCATGATGTAATGCTCTTATGCATCTCAACCCTTACGGAGAGTATGCGGTTCTTCTCGCGGCGTCACTGGCCGACGACTGGCCCGAGGATCGGGCCGGCATCATGGCCCGTACCCGCGAGGTGGACATGACCATGGACTTCCCGACCGCGCCCGACGACCATCAGCGCACCCGCGAGGTCATCGACGACTGGCTCGCCATCGTCGACGCGTCCGACCCCAGGGAACGTGCGCGCCTGCTCAACGCGCAGATGGCCACCGCAGCGGCCTATCCCCGGCTGACCGATCACGACGGCGAGGGGTGGCACCTGCACTACCGCGACGAGGTGCAACCGCTCCCCGACGTACTGCGCGCGGTGATCAGCGTCGGCACGGCACTGCACCTCACCACGCGCGGAATGCACCGCCTCCACCGGTGCGCCGCAGCGGACATTCCCACCAACCCGTGCTCGGCCGTGGTCGTCGACATCACCCGCAACGGTCGCCAGCGGTACTGCTCCGTGCGCTGCGCGAACCGCGCCGCTGTGCGCAGGCACCGAGCGCGGGCGGCCCAGCAGCGTCGACCCGCATAGCCCGAGTAGCACATCGCCACCGGCGACGGGACTGTCCCCCACGTTCCCCCGAACCCGACGGGTTGGGAAGCTGAACGGCAGACACCCGACCGATCCGGAGGCCCCGAGAACCATGGCTGCTCGTTCCACCACCCACCCGCCGAGGATCGACGCTCCGGACCTCGGTGTCCTCACCGACGCGGACGGCGACGAGCTGCTCGCGCACGGGATCTTCGAGAGCGTGCGCTACACCGACACGGACCTCACGGGCCGTGATCTGACGGGGATCGTCATGTCCGAATGTTCGCTCGTCACACCGATCGTCGCCGACAGCGACCTCACGAGCGCACGCCTGCGCGACACTCTGGTCGAGCGCATGCAGGCACCGAATCTGTTCGCGCCGCGCAGCGGCCTGCACCGCGTGCACATCCGGGACAGCCGGATCGGTGCGCTGGACCTCTTCGACGCGGATCTGCGCAGCGTCACGATCGCGGATTCGAAACTCGGCCTGGTCAATCTGCGGGCCGCCACGGGACGCGACGTGCTCTTCCGCGGCTGCATCCTCGACGAACTGGATCTGGGAGGCGGCACGTTCACCCGCGTCGCCTTCGAGGACTGTTCCGTCGGTGTCCTCGACGTCGACCGCGCATCTCTCGACCAGGTCGATCTCCGCGGGTTGCGGATCGACACGATCCGCAACCCGGGCGGTATGAAGGGTGCGACGATCAGCGCCCATCAGGCCGTCGAACTGGCAGGACACTTCGCCGCTCATCTCGGTCTGCGCATCGAAGACCCCTCCTGAGGACGATTCCCCGCCCGACCGATCACATTCGTGCGGGTGGGACCGAGGAGACATCGAACGCCGCCTCGTCGAACGTCGACAGCTCCCGCAGCATCCGGTCCGTGGACCACGGCCAGTTGAAACTGTTGCGGCCGTTGACATCGAAGAAGTAACTACGACAACCGCCGGCGTTGTACACGGTCCCGTCGAGTGCGTCCTGCACCGTCCGGTTGAAGGCATCCTGCACGGCCCGTCGCGGCTCCATCCGGGTCCATCCCTCCTGCCGCGCTCGGATCAGCGCCTGCATGACGTATCCCAGTTGCGCTTCCAGGATCGTGAAGGCGGACGTGTGTCCGGTGCCCAACGAGGGGCCGAGCAGAACGAAGGCATTGGGGAAACCGGCGACCGTCGTTCCGAGATACGCCTGGGGGCTGCCACTCCAGTGATCGTCGAGGCTACGACCCTGCCCGTCGACGATCCGCCCGGCGATCGGCATGTCCAGGATGCGGAAACCCGTACCGAAGATGACGGCGTCCACCTCGCGTTCGACACCGTCCCCGCCGATCACCACATTTCCCCGCACCGACGCCACGGCGGTGGGATGCACTTCGACGTTCGACCGGGTCAGGGATCGGTAGTAGGTGTTGGAGAACAGCATGCGTTTGCAACCCGGCGTGTACTCCGGTGTGAGGAGGTCGCGTAGTCGCCGGTCGTGCACCTGCAGACGCAACCATGCCCGGCCGACCTGCTGCAGCACCTTCATGAACGCCGGGTTCCGGAAGCCGAGCCCCAGCATTTCCATGATCGCGTACTCGGATCGTCGCAACACTTCGTGGGCACCCGGCACTCGGCGCAGGACGGCACGTTCGAGACGCCGGAGGGGATAGTCGGGTTTCGGCAGCACCCATTGGGCGGTGCGCTGATACAGGTGCAGTTCGGCAACGTCCGGCTGGATCTCGGGAACGAACTGCACCGCCGACGCGCCGGTCCCGACCACCGCGACGCGTTTTCCGCTCAGGTCGTACCGATGGTTCCATCGGGAGGAGTGGAACACCTCACCGGGAAAGGTGTCGAGCCCGGGAATGTGCGGGATGAGCGGTTCGTTCCACGGGCCCGCGGCCGCGACGAGCGCATCGGCCGTGATCACTCCGGCGGACGTGTGCACCGTCCACCGATGGGCGCGGTCGTCCCACCGGGCGCGCTGCATCTCGGTGCCGAACCGGATGTGCGGGAGCACTCCGTTCGTCTCGGCCACGTCTTCGATGTACCGCCGGATCTCGGCCTGTCCGGCGAACAAGCGGGACCACTCGCGGTTGGGCGCGAAGGAGTAGGAATAGAGCGCCGACGGCACATCGCATGCACAGCCGGGGTAGGTGTTGTCCCGCCAGGTTCCGGCGATCGCGTCGGCCTTCTCGAGGACGACGAAGTCGATACCGTGTCGGCGCAGGTGGACCGCGGCACCGAGACCGGAGATACCGGCACCGATGACGACCACATCGTGGTGAACGTAGGCGTTACCCGGCGTCATACCAAAAGTATGACACGTGGGGGCGTGACGGCCGACACCCTCTCCCGTCGCCCGATCCGGCCTCACGCCAGTTCGGCGAACCGTTCGGTCTCGCGCGCCTGCCCGGAGACGATGATCGTGTCGCCGGGAGAGATCACGGTGTCGGCCGTGGCGTAGGTGAATCCCTCCCCCGGTCGCTTGATCGCCACCACCGTCACGCCGTAGCGGCTTCGGATCGTCGTCTGCGACAAAGGCTTTCCTACGGCGAATGCCGGTGCGACCGTCTTGACCATGGCGAAGCCGTCGTCGAACTCGATGTAGTCCATCATCCGCCCACGCACCAGGTGCGCAACGCGTTTGCCCATGTCGTGCTCGGGTCGCACGACGTGATGCACACCGATCTGGGTGAGGATCCGGGCGTGCGCGTTGCTGATCGCCTTGGCCCACACGTTCGGTACCGCCATGTTGATCAACGCCGAGGCCGTGAGGAGGCTCGCCTCGAGGTCGGACCCGATCCCCACGACCGCCCGGCCGTATTCGTGCACCGACAACTGCCGAAGTGATTCCTCGTCGGTGGTGTCGGCGACGGCAGCGTGCGTGAGCCGGCCCGACACCTTCTCGATCACCGCTTCGCTCGCATCGATACCGAGCACCTCGGTGCCCTGAGCCATCAGTTCGAGCGCAAGCGATTTTCCGAATCGTCCGAGCCCCAGGACGACGACGACATCGGCGGCCGGTTTCCTAGCCAATGAAGGGCCTTTCTGTGGGTAGTTCGTAGCGGCGACCACGGTCTCGGGCCGCCAATGCACTGACGAGCGTGATGGGTCCGATCCGGCCCAGATACATCAGCGTCACCAGGATCAGTTGTCCCCAGGACGGCAACTGAGCGGTGATGCCGGTGGACAGCCCCACGGTCGCGAACGCCGAGGTGACCTCGAACAGCAGTACGTCGAGGTCGAATGCGGTACCGGCGAGAAGCACGAGTGTCGGCACCATCACCAGCGCCACACCGATCAACGCCACCGCCAGGGCCTGGCGCTGGAGACGCGGATCGATGCGCCGATCGAACACCGTCACGGACTTCTCGCCCCGGACCTCGGCGGCGATGACGAACAACAGCAGGGCGAACGTCGTGACCTTGATACCGCCGGCGGTGCCGCCGCTCCCGCCTCCGATGAACATCAGTACATCGGTCACCAGCAATGTCGCGTTGTCCACCTGGGCGTAGTCGACGCTGTTGAACCCCGCGGTGCGCGGCATGACGCCCTGGAAGGTGGCGGTGAGCAGCTTCGCGCCCCAATCGTGTCCCTGCAGAGTGTGATTCCATTCGAGCACCAGGACCAGCAGCGGGCCCACCACCAGAAGCACCGCGGTCACCACCACCGTCAACCGGGTATGCAGCGACCAGCGCTTCCGGTGTCCTCTCAGGTGCCTGCCGAGTTCGAACAGCACCGGAAACCCGATGCCACCGAGGATCACCGCGATCATCAACGGCACACAGATCCACGGATCGGCGGCGAACCCGACGATGTTGTCGCTGTAGAGAGCGAACCCCGCGTTGTTGAACGCCGAGATCGCGTGGAAGACCCCCAGCCACACCGCTCGGGCCGGGGTTTCGTCGTAGCCCACGGCGAAACGGAGCGCCAGGGCCGACGCCACGACGGTTTCGATGAGCACGCTGGTACGCACCACACCGACGACGACACTGCGGACGTCGCCGAGTCCGGACGTACGAACCTCCGCCGCAGCGTTGAGCCGGGCCTTCAGGCCGATCCGGTCGGCCAGCACCAAACCGATCAACGAGGCCATCGTCATGATGCCGAGTCCACCCACCTGGATCAGCCCGACGATCACACCCTGCCCGAATCCGGACCAGTAGGTGGGCGTGTCCACGACGATCAGGCCGGTCAGGCACGTCGCGGAGGTCGCGGTGAACAGCGCCGCCATCACGCCTGCTCCGGTACCCGACTGCGTCGCGGCCGGGGTCAGCAGCAGCACCGTGCCCACCGCGATCGCTGCGGCGAAGCCCAGCGCCACCACCCTGGCCGGGCTGCGCGTCAACCGGTTCGCGAGGCGCCGGATCGGCGCGGACACCACTTCGGTGCGTCTACTCACATCGCCGAACACTAGACCCGCCGGCCGCACGCCCGGAATCTCGGGGGGATCACTACGGTGTCAGGCGTTCCCGGCCTGCTCGACGGGAACGCACGTCCGCGCACGCCTCACGCCCTGCATCTCGCGAATCCAGAGCCCGAGACCACAGGTGGGGAAGACCGCCCCCAGCACGCACACCGCTTTCCAGCCTCCACCGAAGTACGCGAGGGTGGACAGCACACTCCCGAGCGATCCTGCGAGGAAGTAGCAGGTCATGTAGGCGGTGTTGAGGCGGCTTCGAGCGTCGGACCGAAGCGGGTAGATCAGACTCTGGTTGCTGATGTGTGTTCCCTGGATCCCCAGATCGAGCAGTGCGACCCCGATCGCCAGCGCGACGACGTGACGCTCCCCGACGGCGAGCAGCACGAAACTCGCCGCGGTGACGGCGACGAAGAATCCGGTCTGGCGACGCGCATATCCCCGGTCGGCGAGAGCACCCGCCACACGCGCGGCCAACGCACCCGCGACCCCGAAGAGGGTGAACATCCCGATGCGCGCATCGGACCACCCGTATCCCGGTCCGGCGAGGAGGAATCCCACGCTCGTCCAGAACACCCCGAACGACGCGTACGTCAGTGCGCCGTACGCGATCCGTTGCCGCAGAACGGCTTCGGCGGACATCAGTCGGAGTACCGAGGCCAGCACCGCACGGTACCCGGCATCGGTGGTGGGGGCCGACTCCGGCAGGGTGCGGATCAACAGCACGGTGAGCAGCATCAGCACCGCTGCGCATACGAACACCGCCCGCCAGCCTGCCACCTCGGCGATCAGTCCTGCCACCACGCGGGACAGCAGGATGCCCAGCAACAGACCGGTCATGACGTTGCCGATGACACGTCCACGCTCGTCGTCGCGGGCGAGACTCGCCGCGAAAGGCACCAGCACCTGGCCCACGACCGATCCCGTACCGACCAGGACGGCGCACGCCGCCAGGATCCGCCAGTCCGGCGACCACGCCATGACCAGCAAACCGGCAGCGGTGACGAGGAGCATCCAGCGCAGGAGTGTCCGTCGTTCGACCATGTCCCCGACGGGAACGAGGAACGCCAGGCCGAGCGCGTACCCGATCTGTCCGGCCGTGACCACGAGCCCGACCTCGGCAGTGGAGGCGTCGAAGGTCTCGGCGATGGCGCCGACCAGCGGTTGCGCGTAATAGCTGTTGGCCACCACCAACCCCGAGGCAAGGGCCATCACCGCGACGAGTCGGCGATCCATACGAGGCGTCGAGATATCGGTGCGTGACATGGATCCGATCGTCGAACGCCGTCCATCGATCTGTCCAACGGGATGAATCGATCGACCGCAGAAGTAGAATCGATCAATGGAGTTTCGTCAGCTCCGCCATTTCCTGGCGGTCGTCGAGCACGGTCACTTCACCCGCGCCGCCGAATCCGTGCACCTGTCCCAGTCGGCCCTCAGCGCCTCCGTCCGCGCGCTGGAGAACGAGCTGGGAACACCGTTGTTCGAACGCACCACCCGCTCGGTGGTCCCGACCGATGCCGGCAAGGTGCTCTATCCCTATGCGCAGAGAATGCTCGGGGAAGCACAGGACGCGGTGGCCGCCGTCGGCCGGTTGCGGACCGGAGAACTGGGCACACTGACGCTGGGGACGGTGCAGACGTTCACCGCAGTGGACCTCCCCGCACTGCTGGCGCGCCTGCACGGCAGGTTTCCGGGAATCGGAGTGACGCTGAGAGAAGCGACCACGGACGAACTCTTCGATGCCGTGACCACAGCGGAGCTGGACCTGGCATTCGTCGCACTCGATGCACGCCCGCTCCGGTCGGGGCTGACCGCCCTCCGGACCTACCGTGAGGAACTGACCGTCGTCGCGGCCCCGGATCATCCGCTCGCTGCGGTGACGGACATCGAGATGCACGACCTGCAGTCCTGTTCGTTCGTCGATTTCCAGGCGGGCACCGGTCTGCAGACCACGATCGAGTCGTTGTTCGCGGCTGCGGGAGTGCACCGGCACATCACGTTCCGGGTCGGCGACATGGACCGGCTCCTCGAACTGGTCCGCTACGGCCTCGGAGTGGCGGTCGTGCCCGAACCGATCGCGCAGCGCAGCGGGCTTCGGCGGATTCGCATGAACACCGGAAACCGGTGCCGCACTCTCGCACTCGTCGGACGCACCAACGCGTCCCCCAGTAGGGCCGCGAGACTCTTCCTCGACCTGCTCACCGATCCGATCGCATGACCCCGGTGCCGAGCGAGTGTTCTCATCCCACCGAGCGTGATTCCAGGGCGATGTCCGAACCGTCCGTCAGGTCCCGCACCTCCGCGTAGCGCTCCCGCACGTGCGGGGCCGGGTCGGCCTCGTAGCGGCGTGTCGCGCCGGATTCCCACGCCGGGGGCTCGTCGCCTCCGCGCAGCACCCACGCTGCCTGCCTGGCGGCGCCCCGCGCCACGTACTCCCCCGGTTCGGGCACCTCGACGGGCACGCCGAGCACGGCCGGCGCCAGCTCGCACACCGCCCGCGAGCGCGCGCCTCCCCCGACGAGCAGCACCCGGCGGACCTCGGTGCCCTGCACCCGGATGTGGTCGATGCCGTCGGCGAGCGAACACAACAGACCTTCGAAGGCCGCCCGGGCGAGATGCGCCGGGGTCGCCGTGCCGAGCCGGAGTCCGTGCAGGGCACCCGTCGCTCCGGGACGGTTCGGGGTGCGCTCCCCTTCGAGATACGGGATCAGCACCAGCCCCTCACTCCCGGGCGGTGCCGAGAGCGCGAGGCGGGTGAGTTCGGCATGGTCGACGCCGAGCATCGTCGCCGTGGCGTCCAGCACGCGAGCACCGTTGAGCGTGCACACCAGCGGCAGGTGCCTGCCGGTCGCGTCGGCGAAACCGGCGACGTACCCGTCCGCGTCGCGGGCCGGAGTGGAGGACACTGCGCACACCACTCCCGACGTGCCGATCGAGACGACCACGTCGCCCTCACGGACGCCGAGGGCGAGCGCGCCCGCGGCATTGTCGCCGGCACCCGGCCCGAGGAGGGCGCCGGAACTCGTCTCACCGACGCGCTCGGCCGGCCCGGCGACCCGCGGAAGGAGGGGGCTCGGTCGACGCAGGGCCAGTTCGAGCAGCTCGTGGCGGTAGGTGTTCGTGGAGGCGTCGAAATAACCGGTGCCGCTCGCGTCGCTGCGGTCGGTGATCAGCCGGTCGAGATCGCGGTCGGTGCGCATCGTCCACGTCAGCCAGTCGTGCGGCAGGCACAGTGCCGCAGTGCGATCGGCGTTGCCGGGTTCGTGGTCGGCGAGCCAGCGGGCCTTCGCCACGGTGACGGCTGCGAGCGGGACCACGCCGACGGCGTCGGCCCACACGGCCGCGCCACCGGCTTCGACGACGAGATCGGCTGCTGCCGTGGCGGATCGCGTGTCGTTCCACAGCAGCGCGTCGCGGACGACGTCGCCGCCGGCGTCGAGGCACACCATGCCGTGCTGCTGCGCTCCCACCGAGATCGCCGCGACGTCGTCGAGTCCTCCCGCTTCGGAACACGCCCGCTCGTAGGCGGCGCGCCATTCCAGCGGGTCCACCGCGGTACCGGGTGGATGGGGAGCGCGGCCCTCGCGCACGACGGCTCCGGTGTCGGCCTCGCACACGACGACCTTGCAGGATTGGGTGGACGAGTCGATCCCGGCGACGAGCGTCATCGCGCTGCCTCCCGGGCTGCGGTGCGATCGGCCAGGGTGGGCAGATCGGCGCCGGCGCGCGCAACGGTCAGGCCGGACGTCCACGCCGCGGTGTCGAGCACGTCGCGCAGTTCACCGGTGCCGATGCCGCGCAAGCGTTCGCGCCGGTCGGCGCCGAGGAGGCCGCAGGTCCACAATCCGTCGAGCAGACCGGTGGTGAAGGCGTCACCGGCCCCGACCGTGTCGACCACCTCGACCCGCACGGCGGGTACCTCGACGGTTCCGGCCGCGCACAGCGCCACCGCACCGTGCTCGCCGCGGGTCACCGCGACGATCGCCGGTCCTCGCGAGAGCCACTCCCGTGCGGTGTCGACAGGGTCACGATCGGGCGCGAACCACCGCAGATCCTCGTCGCTGGCCTTGACGACATCGGCGAGCGAGACGAGGTGTTCGATACGTGCCCGTCCGCGCGCCGGGTCGTCGATCAGGGCGGGCCGGACGTTCGGATCGAAGCTCACCGTGGACGCCGTCGACTGCTGTGCAACGAGTTCGGCGACGAGGTCGCATCCGGGTTCGAGCACCGCGGCGATGGATCCGGTGTGCACGAGCACGGCGTCCGTCGAGGGCGGTGGCTCGACCGGATCCCAGACGATGTCGAATTCGTAGTTCGCGGAGCCCTTCTCGTCGATCTCGGCCTGCGCCGTCGCCGTGCGCTCGGCTGCCGCACTGCCCGGTGTCAGCGACACACCGGAGGCTGCGAGATGGTCGACGATCCGCCGTCCGCGGGCGTCGGTGCCGACGCGTGTCGTGAACTGCACGGGCCGGCCGAGCCGCCCCAGACCGAGCGCGACGTTGAGCGGGCTCCCGCCTACATGCTCGACGGGTTCGGCGCCGCCTCGGTGGACGATGTCGACGAGGGCTTCTCCGACGACGAGGGCGTGGCCGTTCATTCCGGCTCTCCCGGAAGTTCCTTCAGGGTGGCGCGGGCGCCGTCGCCGTGCAGGGCGTCGAGCGCCCAGGTGTAGGCGTCGACGAAGCGATGGTTCTGCGCGAGATCGCCGAAGACCTCGGTGTTCTCGATGAAGGCAGTGGGATGCGTGAGTTGTCGTCGCGCGATCGGGACGAGCGTGTCGGCGAGCTGGTCGACCACCTCGATCGGTTGTCCCTGCTCGTCGACACCTTCGGCGTAGCGCGCCCACGAGGCGACGATCGCCGCGGACAACTGCACGTGACCACCGGTGGCGAGATTCTCCCGGATCACCGGCACCAGCCACTTCGGGATGCGGTCGGACGATTCGGCGCACAAGCGGGCGATCGTGTCCCGGATCTCGGGGTTCGCGAACCTCTCGATGAGGGTGGTCTTGTACTCGTCGAGATCGATGCCCGGCACCGGTTTCAGGGTCGGTGTCGCTTCGGTGTCCATGTAGGCACGGACGAACCCGGCGAGGAGCGGATCCTGCGCGGCCTCGTGGACGAGCCGGTATCCCATGAGATACGCGAAATAGCAGAGTCCCTGGTGACCCGCGTTGAGCAGACGCAACTTCATCAGCTCGTAGGGAGCGACGTCGTCGACGATCTGCACCCCCACATCCTCGAGAGGCGGTCGCCCGTCGGCGAAGGCCTCCTCGAGGACCCACGAGGTGAAGGATTCGGCGGCGACCGGCCAGCGGTCCTGCACGTCGAAGCGTTCGGACAGCGCCGAGACCACCTCGTCGGTGGTCACCGGGGTGATCCGGTCGACCATGGAGTTGGGGAAGCGGACGTGCTCGGAGATCCACTCCGCGAGGTCCGGATCGAGAAGGCGCGCGTATTCGGTGAAGACGCGGCGCGCGACGGCTCCGTTGCCCTCGATGTTGTCGCACGACATCACCGTCGGGGCGCGCAGCCCCCGCTCCCGGCGCCGGGCGAGAGCTTCGGTGACGAGACCGAAGACGGTGGTCGGGGGTTCACCGGACCGCAGATCGTGTTGCACGGCCGGATCGTCGACGTCGAACTCGCCGGTGTCGTGACGGATGTTGTAACCGCCCTCGGTGACGGTCAGCGAGATGATCCGGGTGCTCGGGGCCGCGAGGAGCTCGACGACGGCTTCGGGATCGTCGGGGGCGTAGCGATAGTCGACGATCGAGCCGATCACCCGCGGCTCCCACGTGCCGTCGGGATGGGTGAGCACCAGCGTGTACAGGTGGTCCTGGGCGGCGAGCGCCTCCTGCATGCGGCGATCACCGGGGAGCACCCCGACGCCGCAGATACCCCATTCCTTCGCCTTCCCCTGTTCGAGGAGCCGGTCGACGTACATCGCCTGGTGCGCGCGGTGGAATCCGCCCACACCGAAGTGCACGATGCCGACGGAGACGTCATCGCGCCGGTAGCTCGGGACGGGCACGGCCAGCTCGGGGAGCGTCTGCTCACTCACACGCATGGTCTTCGGTCCTTTCCTGCCGGATCGGTCACGTCCACGACGGCCTTGATGTTTCCGGGTGTCCGATCGGATTCGAGCGCGTCGGCGGTCTTGTCGAGGGGAAACCGGGCGGTGACCATCGAGTCGAGATCGACCCGGCCCGACCCGACGAGTGCGAGCGCGGTCGGCCACGTGTTCGCGTAGCGGAACACGCCGGTCAGGATCAGTTCGCGGTTCTGGACGAGCTGCACCGGCAGGGTCATCGTCTCGGCGCCGGATCCGACGAGGACGACGGTGCCGCCGGGACGGACCGCGCGGATACCCGAATCGACGGCGGCGGGGGCGCCGGACGCGTCGATGTAGGCGTCCACCCGCAGGGCCGACGGGTCGTCGACGCGGGGGTCGAGCGCAGCGCTCGCCCCGAACGACAGTGCGGTCTCGCGTCGTCGTTCGTCGAGGTCGGTGACGACGACCTCGACCGCACCGAAGGCGCGGGCGACCTGGGCGACGACGATGCCGACGGGTCCGGCGCCGGTGACGAGGACGCGGGAGCCGGCGGTGACGCGGGCCTTGCGGACCGCGGCGATGCCGACCGACAGCGGTTCGCACAGGGCCGCTGCGTCGTCCGACACGGTCTCGGGAACCGGATGCGCGAAGGCGGCCCCGATGGTGACGTACTCGCACAGCGCGCCGTCCACGGGCGGCGTGGCGTAGAAGCGCATGTACGGGCACAGGTTGTAGTCGCCGCGGCGCGTCTCCTCGGTGAGCGGGTCGGGACGCTGCGGCTCGATCGAGACCCGCTCGCCGATCCGGCCCACCGGAACACCGTCCCCCACCGCGACCACGACTCCGGACGCCTCGTGACCGAGCACGATCGGGGCGGTCACGACGAACTCCCCGATCCGCCCTTCGCGGTAGTAGTGCGCGTCCGATCCGCACACCCCCACGGTGGTCACCCGGACGAGGACGTCGCCGGGCTCCGGTGCAGGTAGAGGCCGTTCCTGCATCTCGATGCGGCCCGGTTCGAGAAGGACCGCGGCACGCATCGTGTCCGGGAGCGCCGGACGAACTGTTGTGTGGGTCACACTGCGATGCTAACGTACTGAGCAGATGCACGCATCCCTGAGCAGATGCTCACAGATCGAGACCCGAAGCCCGTCCGCAGCAGAGATCCGCTCGCACCGAGGAGAGCTCGTGACCGCCCCCGGCCCCACCCACAACCCGGACGCGGAGATCCCGGTATCCACCGAGGATCTCCGTCTCGCCGTGCGGGCCGCGACGCTCTACTACCTCGACGGCCTCACCCAGGCGGAAGTGGCCCAGCGTCTCGGCGTCTCCCGCCCCACCGCCGGCCGCCTCGTGGCGCGCGCCCGCGCCCAGGGCCTCGTGCGCATCGAGGTCACCGTGCCACCCACCTGGCGCGACGATCTGCACGCCGAGACCGAACAGGCACTCGAGGAGCGCTACGGACTCGTCGAGGCCGTCGTCGTGGGGCGCCGCGTCGACGACGCCGGCCCCATCGAGGATTCCGCGAGTTTCGCCGGCCTGGGGCGCGCCGCCGCCGGCCTGCTCACCCGGCGCCTCCGCCCCTCCGACACCCTCGGATTCACCTGGGGGCCGGAGACCGTCGCCGTGGCACAGGCTCTCCCGGCGGGCGTCGCCACCTGCGCGACGATCGTGCAGCTCGACGGCTCCATCTCCACGAGCGCCTACCAGACCGGCACCGAGTTCGTCCTCGGCCGCTGCGCCGAACAGCTTCGGGCGCAACCCCTCCGGCTTCCCACCCCGTTGTACGCCGATCCGTCCACGGTCTCCTCGATGCGCGCCGACTCGCTGATCTCCCGCACCCTCGAGGTCGGCCGCCGCGCCGAGGTGATGATCTTCGGTGTGGGCGCGGTGTCGACCTCGACCACCCTGTTCGAGGGCAGCTTCCTCGACACCACGATGCTCCACGAGCTCGACGGTCTCGGCGCGGTCGGGGAGATCGGCGGCCGGTTCTTCCGTGCCGACGGCACCCCCGTGCACGGCGAACTGGAGACCCGCACGATGTCGGTGCCCCTCGACGACGTCCGCGACTGCCCCGCAACAATTCTCGTCACCGGCGGGCAGTCCAAGCACCGTGCGGTGCTCGGTGCTCTCCGCGGCGGTCTCGCCACCATGCTCGTCTGCGACATCGCCTGCGCCCAGTACCTGCTCGACCATCCCGACCACACCCTCGAGAACGGCACCACGAAGGGCGAGGCACCACCGAAATGAGGTAGACCATCGTGCCTACAGCAAGAAGAGCCATCCGCGCGGCCTCGGCAGGGGCCGTGGCCCTGAGCGTTGCACTGACCGGTTGTGCCGGTGCAGGATCGATCGGTACGTCCGGCCGCACCGTCACCATCGCGATGGTGTCGAACTCCCAGATGCAGGACGCACAGCAACTCGCGTCGCAGTTCGAGGCCGAGAATCCCGATATCGACCTGAAGTTCGTCACCCTCTCCGAGAACCAGGCCCGTGCCAAGATCACCGCATCCACGGCGATGGGCGGCGGCGAGTTCGACGTCGTGATGATCAGCAACTACGAGACGCCCCAGTGGGCGGAGTACGGCTGGCTCACGAACCTGTCGCCGTACATCGAGCGGACCGACGGCTACGACGCCGACGACATCATCCCGTCGCTGCGTGAAGCACTCTCGTACGTAGGCGACCTGTACTCGGTCCCCTTCTACGGCGAATCGTCGTTCCTGATGTACCGCAAGGATCTGTTCGAGCAGGCCGGTATCACGCTGTCCGATCCGCCGACCTGGAACGAGGTCGCCGACGCCGCAGCACGACTCGACAGCCCCGACATCAACGGGATCTGCCTGCGCGGCAAGCCGGGTTGGGGCGAGCTGCTCGCTCCGCTCGACACCGTCATCAACACCTTCGGCGGACGATGGTTCGACGAGGACTGGAATGCACAGCTGAACAGCCCCGAGGTACGTGAAGCGGTGCAGTTCTACGTCGATCTCGTCCGCGAGCACGGTCAGCCCGGTGCTGCGACGAGCGGGTTCAGCGAGTGCGCAACACAACTCGCGCAGGGACGGGTCGCCATGTGGTACGACTCCACCTCGGCCGTCTCGACCCTCGAGGATCCCGCGTCGAGCAATGTCGTCGGGAAGATCGGGTACGCGGCCGCACCGGTCCGGGAGAAGGACCCCTCCGGCTGGCTGTACACGTGGTCGCTCGGTATCCCCGCCGGCAGCGAGCACACCGAGGATGCCTGGAAGTTCATCTCGTGGATGACCGACCAGCAGTACCTGCGCACCGTCGGTGAGCAACTCGGCTGGGAGCGCGTACCTCCGGGCAGCAGGCTCTCGACCTACGAGATCCCCGAATACGCCGAGGCCGCCGCGGCCTACGGTCCGATCACCCTCGAATCCATCGAGGGGGCCGACCAGCAGAACCCCACGGTCGACCCCGTCCCGTACACGGGCATCCAATTCGTGGCCATCCCCGAGTTCCAGGACCTCGGTACCCGGGTCAGCCAGCAGATCAGCGCCGCCATCGCCGGACGGCAGACCGTCGAGGAAGCTCTCGACCAGGCACAGAAGTACGCCGAGGCCGTCGGCGCAACCTACCGGGAGAAGCAATGACCGCACCTGCAGCGCAGCGTCCCGCACCGGACGCCGACGACCGAATCCGCGCCGTACGGGAGGCGAAGGAAGAGGGCGTCTCCCGAGCCGAGGGATGGCGCCGACGCGGACCCCTGCTCCCGGCCCTGATCTTCACGATCGTGGTCACGCAGATCCCGTTCCTGTTCACGTTGTACTACTCGACCCAGTCGTGGAACCTCGTCAGTCCCGGCTCTCGCCGGTTCGTCGGACTCCAGAACTACGTCGATGTCTTCCAGGACAGCCAGTTCTGGCAGGTCACCCTCAACACCGTCATCCTCATCGTCGGCACCGTCCTCATCTCGGTGATCCTCGGTCTGCTGCTCGCGTTGCTGCTCGACCGGGCGTTCCTCGGGCGCGGTATCGCGCGGACGTTGTTGATCACCCCGTTCCTCGTCACGCCGGTGGCGAGCGCGCTGATCTGGAAGACGTCGATGTTCGATCCCGTCTTCGGCATCGTCGACTTCGTGCTCTCACCCTTCGGGGTGGGCGAGGTGGACTGGATCAGCCGGTTCCCGCTGCCGGCGGTGATGGTCGCACTCGTGTGGCAGTGGACGCCGTTCATGATGCTGCTCATCCTCGCCGGCCTGCAGTCCATGCCCCGCGACATCCTCGAGGCCGGGCGGGTGGACGGCGCCGGGGCGTTCTCCCTGTTCCGCGAACTGACGCTGCCGCACCTGCGCCGGTTCATCGAACTCGGCACCGTTCTCGGCGCGATCTACCTGGTCAACACGTTCGACGCCATCTACATGATGACGCAGGGCGGCCCCGGCACGGCCAGCGCCAACCTCCCGTTCTACATCTACCAGCGCGCGTTCCTCGGCTTCGACATCGGCCAGGCCGCGGCGATGGGTGTCGTGGTCGTCGTCGGCACGATCGTCATCGCCACCTTCGCACTGCGCCTGATCTTCACATCGTTCACCGGCAAGGAGGAAGCGGCATGAGCACCACGGCCACGGAGCCACAGGCTTCGGACACCACGGCGCCTACCGGCCGTGCCATGCGCACGGCCCGGAAACGCAAGAACCGCAAGATGAATCCGTGGGGTGTGGTCGCGTGGATCGCCGCCATCGGATTCTTCTTCCCGGTCTTCTGGATGGTGCTCACCGCCTTCAAGCAGGAGGCCGACGCCTACTCCGACCCACCGAAACTCTTCTTCACCCCCACTCTCGACCAGTTCCGGGCGGTGTTCGAGACGGGAGTCGGCACGGCCCTGCTCAACTCGGCGTTCGCCACCGTCGTCTCGACGGCCCTGGTCCTCCTGCTCGGTGTGCCGGCGGCCTTCGCGCTGTCGCTGCGACCGGTGAAGAAGACCCAGGACGTGCTGTTCTTCTTCATCAGCACGAAGATGCTGCCCATCGTCGCCGCGATCATCCCGCTGTACGTGATCGTCGCGAATATCGGCCTTCTCGACAATATCTGGGCGCTGATCATCCTCTACACCGCGATGAACCTGCCGATCGCGGTGTGGATGATGCGATCGTTCTTCCTCGAGGTCCCGGGTGAGCTGCTCGAGGCGGCGAGCATGGACGGAGCGAGCCTGTGGACATCGGTGCGGGAGCTGATCCTGCCCCTGGTCTCCCCCGGCATCGCCGCCACCGCCCTGATCTGCGTGATCTTCTCGTGGAACGAGTTCTTCTTCGCCGTCAACCTCACCGCCGTTCAGGCACAGACGATCCCGGTCTTCCTCGTCGGCTTCATCACCGGTGAGGGGCTGTACTGGGCACGGCTGTCCGCGGCCGCGACGATGGCGGCCCTGCCCGTCGTGCTCGCGGGCTGGCTCGCCCAGAACAAGCTCGTGCGCGGATTGTCGTTCGGCGCCATCAAGTAGACCCGATTCCCGCTACCAGCAAGGACTTCCCTCATGGCCGACATCACCTACCGCAACGCCTCGTGCATCTACGAGAACTCCGACACCTTCGCGGTCGATTCGCTGAACCTCGACATCGAGGACGGCGAGTTCGTGGTCCTCGTCGGGCCGTCCGGCTCCGGCAAGAGCACCGCGCTGCGCATGCTCGCGGGACTCGAGGACATCGACGAGGGGTCGATCTCCATCGGTGGCAAGGACATGACCGGCGTGCCGTCGAAGGACCGCGACATCGCGATGGTCTTCCAGAACTACGCCCTGTATCCCAACAAGACGGTCGCCGAGAACATGGGATTCGCCCTGAAGATGCGCGGGGTGAGCGCGGACGAACGTCGCCGCAAGGTCGAGGAGGCAGCGAAGATCCTGGACCTCACCCCTTTCCTCGACCGCAAGCCGGCCAAGCTGTCAGGTGGTCAGCGTCAGCGCGTGGCGATGGGACGCGCGATCGTGCGTGAGCCTCAGGTGTTCTGCATGGACGAGCCACTGTCGAACCTCGATGCGAAACTGCGCGTGCAGACCCGCACCGAGATCGCGGCACTGCAGCGCCGTCTCGGCACCACCACCGTGTACGTCACCCACGATCAGGTGGAGGCGATGACCATGGGCGATCGCGTCGCGGTCCTGAAGAACGGAGTGCTGCAGCAGTTCTCGAGCCCGACCGAACTCTATGACCGCCCCGCCAACGCCTTCGTCGCCGGGTTCATCGGCTCCCCGTCGATGAATCTGCTCACGGCGAAGGTCGTCGACGACGGTGTCGTCGTGGGTAACACCGTCATTCCCGTCGAACGCGCACGCATCGCGCGACTGCACTCAGCGGGCATCGAGGAGGTCACCGCCGGAATCCGGCCGGAAGACTTCGAGATCGCCGACGAGGGCGTCGAAGCCGTCGTCGAGCTCGTCGAGGAACTCGGCAGCGAGTCGTACCTGTACACGCGGGTGCCGGGAACCGGAAACCAGGTGGTCGCGCGTGCTCTGGTCCGCACCCCCGCCCGTCTCGCCGACACCGTGCACCTGCGCAAGCGCGAAGGTACGGTACACCTGTTCCACACCGAGACCGGAGAGCGGGTGGGCGACTGACCCGGCGACGCAAGGATCTCTGTGGGCGAGCAGAAGGAACGAAACTTGCGTCGATCTCGATGCCGGTTATGCTGCCCCGCATGATCAGTGGCCGGGCGCGCTTCGTCAGCTTCGTCGCCGTCGCAGGTGCGGCACTCGTCGTGGTGGGCTGTTCGCGGAGCATCGAGGGTGAAGCCATCGCGTCCGAAACACCCACCGGGGCACCACGCGCCACTGCCACGTCGTCGGCACCGTCGACGACGACCACCCCCGCGCCGAAGCCGGCCGATCCCGACGACTACGCCGCCACGTCCGACGGCGTGTACTACTTCACCTCGGAGAGCGGCAGGTTCGGGTGTGCCATCCTCGTCCACACCAGCCCACTCGCGGGCTGCCAGGGCGATATGCCGGCGAGTGCGCCCCGGGTCCCCGGCAGTGGTGCGCCGGACATGCTAGTGCCCGCCAACGCCCTGATGCTCGCGGCGGACGGCCCCGGCGAGTGGGTCGGCATCGGCGAGATCTCGTTCATGGAGTTCGGTGGCGCCCCCAAGACACTGCCCTACGGCCGCACTCTCACAGTCGATCCGTTCACCTGCGTCGTCGACGAGAAGACGGGTGTCACCTGCGAGACGGACGAGCACGGATTCACCGTGTCGGACATAGGCGGCGAGGTCTGGTGATCGCGAGGGCCGTGGTCAGGGCAGGTCGTGCCGGGCCATCGGCATCATGAAGTCGCCGATCTCCTCCCGCATCCACCACTGCCCCGTCGCCCGTCGTTCCGCGCGCGTCGCGAAGCGATAGCGGAACAGGCGTGCTCGCACCAGCCGGGGCGGCTCGTCCGGAAACGGATTGTGCCGGAGCAGTTTCACGGTGGCGGGATCGTTCTCGAGCAGTTTCCCGGCGAACCTCGGGAACCAGCCCGCCGCGTAGTCGCGGGAGATTCCCGCGAACCACATCAGCCAGTCCAGACGCAGGTGATACGGCGCGTACTGGCGTGGGCGCCGCCGCACATCACCCGGCTTGCCCTTGAACTCGTACTCGCGCCATTCCGTCGCCGGCGTCACGACCGCATCGGATGTGCCTTCGACGATCACCTCGCGCCGGGTGCGGGTGACGGTGCCGAAAGCGCCGTAGGTGTTCACGAAGTGCCACTTGTTGAACGAGGCGTTCATCGCCTGCCGACGCGACATCATGTTCGTCACCGGCCAGTAGCTGAGCCCCGCGACCAGCACGGTCAGCGCCACCACGGCGACAGTGTATGCGATGGGGGTCGGACCGTAGATCGTCGTCGCGTCGACCGGTATCCCGTAGAAGCTGTCGGGCACCGCCGACAGCGCGACGACGATGGTGATCCAGTTGAGCCACGCGAAGTTGCCGCTGATCACGAGCCACAGCTGCGTCACGATCATGATCAGCGCGGCGATCCCGGCGACCGGTTGCGGCAGGAACAACCCGAACGGCACGACGAGCTGGGTGACGTGGTTGCCTGCCACCTCCGCCCTGTGCAGCGGCCGCGGAAGAAGGTGGAAGTACCGGCTGAACGGGCCGGGCATCGGCTGGGTTTCGTGGTGGTAGTACAGGCACGTCAGGTCGCGCCAGCACCGGTCGCCGCGCATCTTGATGAGTCCGGCACCGAATTCGAGCCGGAACAGCAACCAGCGCAGCAGGATCAACACGAGCAGCGGCGGCGCGGTATCGGCATTGCCGAGGAAGATCGCGAGCACCCCGGCCTCGAGCAGCAGCGACTCCCATCCGAAGGAGTACCAGACCTGCCCCACGTTGACGATCGACAGGTACAGCAGCCACATCACGAACCACACGAGCATGGAGACCACGAGCGGTAACTGCTCGGTGACACCGAGCACCGTCACCACGGCCAGCCCGAAACCGACCACGGCGACGGCGGTGAACAGCCCGTCGGAGTATCTCCAGTGGAACAGGCTCGGCGACTGCCGGAACGACGTGAGAGCGAGGAAGCGCGGGGCGGGAAGGATGCCGCGCTCCCCGATCAGCGCCCGGAACTGCAGGAGCGCCGCGAGGAAGGCGACGGCGTACAACGCCGCGAGTCCGCGGGTGACCAGCAGCCTCCCGATCGTGTACCCGTCCGCGTCCAGCCAGTCCATCGCTCGGCTCGTTCGTCCTCTGTCGTGCGCGCCGATTCGAGCATGCCACGTCCGGTCCGGTGGTGGAGACGGACTCGCGAAGCCGTGCGGTGTAGACAGGAATAGTGAGCAAATCTAACGAATCGGACGGTACCCGATCCCGTATCTCGATTCCGCGGCGATGGAGTCAGATAGATCCGTCGCGCCGCGGGATCGTCCTTGCCTGGCTGGCCTTCACGGTGACCTTCGGCGGTGCCCGCCTCGTGACCTGGCTCATTCAGATCGACACGAGGGGTTTCGGCGACATCAGCACCGGCGGGGTACACCTCCACCACTACCTGTGGGGCATCCTGCTGCTCGCCGGCGTGGCGATCTACGGCATGGTCGACCGGTCGCCGAAGACGCGGACCTGGATGGGTCTCGCCCTCGGTGTGGCCCTCGCCCTGATCGTCGACGAAGCAGCCCTGCTCATCACCCTCGAAGACGTGTACTGGCAGACCGAGGGCTGGCCGTCCGTGGCGTTGGCGATCAGCCTCATCGGGATCGGCGGGACCGGTCTCGTGCTCACCCGGTCCGGTGCCGACGCCGACGACCGCTGACGATCGGCTACACGTCGATCGCCCGCCGCAGCCCACTCGCTCGGAGCACCTGCCGGGCCACACCCGCGCGTACCGCGTCCTCGGTCCCGATGATCCGCACGTGCGACCGCGCCCGCGTGATGGCGGTGTACAGCAGTTCGCGAGTGAGCAGCGCCGATCCGGAATCGGGCAACACCACCGACACAGTGCCGTACTGACTGCCCTGGCTGCGGTGGATCGTCATCGCGTAGACGGTGCTCACCGCGGGTAACTGGCTCGGGCGCAGTTCGAACGGCGTCTCGCCGCGCGCGAATGCCGCCACGAGTTCGTCGCCGCGCCGCACCACCACGCCGGTGTCGCCGTTGTAGATCTGCATGTCGTGGTCGTTGGCGGTGACGAGCAGGGGCCTGCCGGGATACCACCCCTCGGGGTCGAGATGCTGTCCCGCAGCCTCGCCGATCCACTCGGCGGCCTGCCGCGCCCACCACTGCACACCGGCCGGACCGTCGCGGTGCGCGCACAGCAACCGGTGCTCCTCGAACCGTGTCAGCGCCGTCTTCACCTCGCCCGTCTCCGCGGCCTTGGTGACCTCCTCCGCGGACCGGACGATGTCGTCGCGCAGAGCGTCGAGGTCGTGGGGAGGAACGAACGAGACGTGCGGGTCGCCGCTGCGCAGGATGTCGAGCACCTCGTCGCCGTTCCCTTTGCGGACGGCCACCGCCAGATCCGCGATCGCACCACCGAACCGGCGTCCCCGGCTGAGGCGCACGACGCCGCCACGCAACCGGTCGCGCTCCTTGTCCGAGAAGCCCTTTTCTTCGGCAGGATCCCCCTCCGCCACCAGATCGCGGATGACGATCCGCTCGAAGACCGGGTCGAGTGTGCCCGTCACGGGCCGGGCCACCAGGTCGGCCAGCACCGCACCCGCGTCGACGGACGCGAGCTGATCGGGGTCGCCCACCAGCACCAGCCGGGTGTCGGGCCGCACCGCCTCGAGCACACGGCACATCATCGTCAGCGACACCATCGACGTCTCGTCGACGACGATCACGTCGTACGGCAGATGGTTGCCCGTGTGGTAACGGAGGCGCGTACGTCCGCGCTGCCAGCCGAGCATCCGGTGCACGGTCATGGCCGTGAGATTCGACGGCAGACCCAGTTCCGCCTCCTGCTCGCGCACCGACTCCTGCAAGCGCGCGGCGGCCTTTCCGGTGGGAGCAGCGAGACCGATACGAAGGTCGTGCCCGTACAGACGGGTGAGCAGCGCGAGGATCCGTGCGACCGTGTGGGTCTTGCCGGTGCCAGGTCCGCCGGCGATCACCGTGGTCGGCCGGGTGACCGCGAGCGCCGCCGCGACGCGCTGACGGTCGGGTGCCGGTGCGGGCCTGGCGGGATCGTCGGGGTGATGGAACAACTCGTCGAGCGTGGCCGCGATCCGCTCTTCGTCGAGGTCGGGGAAGGTCGCCGTGCGCTCGGCGAGTACCCGGCGGATCGTCTGTTCCTGCCGGAAATACCGGTCGAGATAGAGCAGCGGGCCTTCCGCGGTGTCGACGAGGCGCAGCGGACGCAGCGGCCCGCGCTCGCCGCCGACCACGAGGGGACTACGCCGCAACGCCGCGAGCACGTCCTCGTCGCGGGGCCACGGCAGGCTCGCGGGATCGACGACGGGGTGCCCGTCCTCGTCCTCCTCGACGGTGACCTCGCGGAGCCGGGTGAGGTCGAGGCACACCGATCCGGACCGGACGGCACGCACCGCCAGTGCGGTGGCGAGATGCACGTGCGGGTCGTCCTCGCCGCCGAGCGTCGCGAGTCGCAGAGCGACGTGCACGTCGGCGGCGGAGAGTGCGCCCACCTCGTTGAACTGCCGCAGAACACCCTTGCCGCGCTGGGCGATCCGAACGTCGGTCATGGACTCGATCACGAGATCACGGCCTTTCCGGCGAGAAGGTCGGACAGGTCGGTGACGAGATCGGCCGGCGGATGCCAGTCGAACACCCCACTGCCGGGTGGGCTGTCCGGCCCGGCCATGCCGCGGACGAACAGATACCGCACGCCACCGAGGTGGACGTGCGGATCGTAGTTGTGCATCCGCCACCGCAGATAACGGTGCAGGGCAACCGAATAGAGCAAGGCCTGCATCGGATAGTGGGCACGGAGCATCTCCGCCGCCATCGCCTCGCGGGTGTAGTGGGCGGTGGTCAGCTCGTCGACGGGCGCGAGCCGGTTGGTCTTGTAGTCGACGACGACGAATCGCGGCCCCTCGGTACGCAGTACGGCGTCGATGCTGCCGTTGAGATAACCCCGCAGCGGCACGGGTTCGAGGGCGCGCACCGGATCGGCGTAGGCCGCCATCGGATCGTCGGCGGGCAGGTGCCGCCGCAACAGTCCGCCGACCGCATCGAGGGTGACGGTGACGGGCAGCGGGCGCTCGCCTCCCGTCAGCGGCAACTCGAAGTCGAGTTCGGAGAGCCGGTCGGACGGGGCGAAGTCGGCGAGGGTCCGGCCGAGCGGCCCGAGCGGGGTGCGCATCACCGGGAGCAACGCCGCCGCGAGCTGCGCGGGATCGATCGGCGACATCTGGCGGCGCACCGTCTCGCGGCAGCAGTCGAGCAGTTCGGCCTCGAGATCGGCGGCCGAAGTGTCGACGACTTCGAGGACCGCGTGCACCAACGTGCCGAACACCGTGCCGCCGGGCAGGCCGTTCATCGGCGACGGAATGCCTGCGCCCCCCGGTTCGGCGCTCAGTGGAGGCTCACCCGGCTCGTCGGTCGTCACCGGCTCTTCGACTTCGCTACCCATCCCGGGCGCATCGTGCACCGAGGCGGTGAGCGCCGAATAGGAAGTCCGGCGCCAACTTTCGTCGACGACCCGATCGAAGCGGGCGGCGGCGAGCGGTCCGGTCTCCACGCGGGGGCGGGTCCAGCGCAGCACCGGAATCGGATGCGGCCCCACCGCTTCGGCGGCGATGACCCCATCGGCGCGCGCGGCCCACCTGTCGAACTCCTCGGCCATGGCCTCGTCGTGGCCGATCCGGCCTTCCGCGGCGATCTCCGCCGAACCGGGCTCGCGAGCGAACAGCAACCGGTGCAGCGGCGACCGAGAGGTGGGGGTGGACGGTGCCCACCAGAGGGTCAGCGCACACTGCGCACGCGTCACCGCCACGTACAACAGGCGCAGTTCCTCCCCGGCCTCCTCGAGTTCGTGCAGGCGGCGCCGCGCGACGTAGCCGGGTCCGCTCTTGCCGCCCACATCGAGGATGCGGCGCCCGTTCTCGTGCAGCAGCAGCTTGTCGGGTTCGGGGTTCTTCGCGGCATCCCACCCGTACGGGACGTGGACGACGGGGAACTCGAGTCCCTTGCTGCCGTGCACGGTGAGGATCTGGACCGCCGCGGCGTCGCTGTCGAGGCGTCGGATCCGGTCGGCCCCACCGCGGTCGGGATCGTTGATGCGATCCTCGAGCCAGCGGGTGAGGGCGGCCGGACCCAGCGACTGCGCCGAGGCGACGTCCTCGAGCAGCTGTGCGACGTGACGGATGTCGGTGAGGGTGCGTTCCCCGGACGGTTCGTCGAGAAGGCGGGCTTCCACCGAACCGAAGGACGCGAGCCGTTCGAAGACAGCGGCGAAACCGGAGCGGGCGTAGACGTCGTTCAGTTCGCGGAGCAGTCCGCCGACCTCCACGACCAGCGCTTCGCCCTCCGAATCGATGTCGGCCATCGTGCGGCCGAGCAGCGGGGTGAGCGCCGCGAGTCGGACCCGGTCGGCGCGGTGGGGCTGTTCGAGCGCGTAGAGCACCCACAGCCAGTGCTGCGCGGACGGTGTGGCGAACACACTCGTGCCACCGGCGACCACACACGGCACGTTCGCCTTCGTCAGCGCGTCGTGGACCAGCGCCACCTGCTTGTGTTTGCGCACCAGGACGGCGATGTGGCCGGGTTGCACGCGTTTCGGCCCGGCACCGAGGTCGACGGTGACGTTCTCGTCGTCGAGCAGGCGCACGATGTCGGCCGCGACGTCGCGGGCGACCCGCCCGCGGAGGCCGTCGAGGTTCTGAGGGAAACCCCAGTCGTTGAGCGGACCGGCGCCGGCGCGAGGCAGATGACGTACCCGCAGGGGCGCGATGCCCGAGAGCCGGGACTCGGCCGCAGCGGCTTTCACCGGGTTCACCACGATGCGGGGATCACCGAGCGCGGCGCCGAGATGGACATGTTCGAGCGCCCGGACCAGATCGCCGTCGCTGCGCCAGTTGGTGGTCAGCTCGCAGTAGGTGTCGGATTCGGAGACCGCGTCGAGATAGCTGAGCACTTCCGCACCGCGGAACGCGTAGATGGCCTGCTTCGGGTCGCCGACGAGCACGAGTGTGCTGTGCCCGTGGAACGCCCGGCGCAGGATCTCCCACTGCTTCGGGTCGGTGTCCTGGAACTCGTCGACGAGGACGACGGAGAAACGCGTACGCATCCGCCGGCAGGCGGCGTCGCCGTGCTCGGGATCGCCGAGGACCGCGTGGAGCAAGGACAGCTGGTCGTCGAAGTCGCGCAGACCCAGCCGTCGCTTGCGTCGTTCGACCTCTTTCCGGACAGCATGCGCGAACTCGACGCGTTCGCCGGCCGCGGTGCCGTCGGCGTCGCTCGGGGCGAGCTCGGCCTGCGGATCGAAGATCGCCTCCTTCGCGGCGACTGCCGCCTCGGCGTAGGTGATGGGAGCCTGCCCCCGGCCGTAGCGCTGCAGGTAGAGATCGGCAACGACGTCCACCCGCAGGTCGTCGACGTCCTCCACGACCGTCACGTCGGGTTCGCGCTCCCCGGCGATCCCGAGCTCGTCGAGCATGCGGCGGCAGAAGCCGTGCGTGGTGGAGATGGTGCCGGAATCGAAGTCGGACAATGCCTGTCGCAGTCGGGCCCGCCGCGCGTCGACGTCCTCGCTCGCGAGGTGACGGACGAGCACGTCGCTGCTGAGCCGCGCACTGCCGGGATCGGCGAGAGCCGTGGCGACCTGCGCGAACCGGTTCCGCGTGCGTTCGCGGAGTTCCTGCGTGGCGGCCCGGCTGAACGTGACGAGCAGCAGGTCGGACAAACGGGCGTGCCCTTCGGCGACGAACCGGGTGGCGAGCCCCACGATGGCGTACGTCTTGCCTGTTCCCGCACTGGCCTCGAGCACGGTCGTACCGCTCGGGAGCGGCCCGAGCAGATCGAAACCTTCCGGCGGCGGACCGCCCACCGCTCGCGGATCGGTGATGGCACTGTCGGGCACGCTGTGTCCTTCTCTCACGGGCGTCCCTTCTCTCACGGGCGCCCCTGGTTCTCGGAGGCGAGCAGAGGCTCCCACAACCGCCGGGCGAGCACACCGAAACGGGTCGGGTCGTCGAACCAGCCGGCCTCGGCACCGGCCGGGGCGTCGGCGGTGAGCTGCCCTATCGTCACGTCGGGCCCGTACAGATACCTCACGTGCCGGTCCTTCCTGTCGCCGAACGCGCCGCCGAACGACTTCGAGGCCGCCGACAGCGCCATCTCCACGGAATCGCCGCGGTGGCGGCGCTCGGCGTACTCGGCCGAGGTGCCCGTCACCAGCGGCAGCGGCCGGCACAGTCCGCGGTCGCGCAGATCGACCAGTGCGGTGAGCACCTCGACGGCGTCGTCCGGGGCACGGAGGGTCGAGCGCCAGGCCGGATACGACCGCGACCGGCTGCGTCCGGTGGTCACCGCGCGCCAGTGCCCCGGATGGCCCGATGCGACGACGGCGAGCAATCGGATCCACGCTTCCAGGCGATGTTTCGGCGACAGCTTGGAGTACGTACTGCGGGCGAGTACCTCGTCGTGAACACCGCCCACCGTGCCGGTGAGCCGACGCCCGTCGCCGAGATCCACACGGATGTCGACGGTGCGGGCCCGGCCGGTGTGCACCCCGGCACAGGCGTGCACGAGACGTTCGACGTTGTCGCTCACCGCGTCGAGGGTCTTCCGGCCGAGCGCGAAGGGCGGCAGCGTGCCGCGACGCCACTCCGCGTCCTGGAAGGCCCCCGCGGACATGCCCGCCAACCGCGCTTCGAGCATGCGGTCGCCCAGCTGCCACTGCGCGAGACCGTCGAGTTCGACGTCGAGCGCGTCGGCGATGCCCTCGTCGGTGTCGGGAATCCGCAAGCCGAGCCGCTGCCGGAGGAATCCCTGGGTGGGATGTGTCAGGAAGGCGACGAGCTCGTCGAGATCGACATCGGTGCGCGCCGGGGCCGGAAGATCGTCGAGGAGCAGCGCACCCGATCGGTCTCGCACCTCCGAACCGCCCTGTCCGGCACGCGCTCCCGCCAGTGCGGTGACACCGAAGCCGAACGGGTCGTCGGCACGGAAGTTGCGCGGATCGAACGGCTGCAACGGATGACGCCGCACGATCCGGTCGTCGTCGACCTCGACGCCGGTCATCGTCGCCACCACGTCGCGCACCTCCGTGAGCGGAATCGCCGGTGGGCGCAGTGCTCCGGTGACGGCGTCGGCACCGGTGTGGAACAGCAACACCCGCTCCTCCGCTGCCATCAGTGCGTCGAGGAGTAGCTGCCGATCCTCGCTGCGCGGATCGCGTTCTCCCACACAGGGATTCTGGGTCAGGACATCGTCGCCGTCGATGTGCGCCGAGCGCGGGAAGACGTCGTCGTCGAGACCGAGGAGCACCACGACGCGATGCGGCACCGAGCGCATCGGCACCATGGTGCACACCGTGAGTTCGCCCGTCCGGAAGTTCGAGCGCGTCGGGCGCCCCGCGAGCCGGGAGGCGAGCATGGACCGGACATCGCTCAGGGACAACTGCGTGTCGCCGGCATGCTCGACGGCCTCGCCGATCTCGCGACGCGCGCGCGTGAGCTGCCATGCGTCGGCCGCGGGGACATCGGTGAGAAGGTCGATGCCGTAACCGAGTTCGTCCGCCCACCGCGCCGCGGGGTGCGGTCCGCGCAACCGGAGCAGAACCACCGTCAACCGGTCGATGAACTCGGCGAACCGTCCGGCTAGGTCGATGTCGTTGCTGTCGACGTCGTCGAGGGGCAACGACAGCGACAGCCACTCCCCGTCCGTGCCGTCGGCGGCGACACCGAGCAGGATGCGATCCAGCGCCGCACCGAAGGTGTTCTGCATGAAATCGCCGAGACCGAAGCTCTTGCGCTGCCACGGCCCGAGGCCCCAGCGGGCACCGGCCTCGGTGGTCCACTCCTGCAGGCGCTCGAGTCGATCGTCATCGAATCCGAACTTCCGGCGCACCGGAGCCGAGGCGGCGAGGTCGAGAATCTCGCTGGCGGTGACCCGGCCGTCGGCGAGCGCGAGGAGTCCGGAGACCACCGACAGCACCGGGTCTGTCCGGCGCAGACCGCGATCGGCGAGGCGGACCCGCAGCGTGTGACCGGGATGCTCCCCCACCCCGGCGCCGAAGGCCGCGTGGACGAGTGGGGCGTACGTCTCGACATCGGGGCACATGACGATGACGTCGCGCGGTTCGAGAGTGGGGTCGTCGCGGAACAGATGCAACAGGCACTCGCGGAGAACTTCGACCTGCCGGGTGGGGCCGTGGCACGCATGGATCATCACGGTTCCGTCGGGTTCGGCCGATCCGTGCACGGGAGTCCGGTCGTCCCGGAGATCGGCCTGCAACCGACCGAGGAGAGTCACCGGCGGAGGGGGCGAAGCGTGCAGGAGGTCGGTGCAGTCGAGGCCGGAGAGCCGGCTTTGGAGTTCGCGCACGTCGCGGCCCA
This sequence comes from Rhodococcus sp. As11, assembly GCF_048957735.1. Lineage (NCBI taxonomy): Bacteria > Bacillati > Actinomycetota > Actinomycetes > Mycobacteriales > Nocardiaceae > Rhodococcus > Rhodococcus sp. As11. The sequence goes on along the minus strand of NZ_JARDJE010000006.1, from coordinate 72,151 downwards.
GCGCGGCGAGCAACGGATGCTGCACCCCGAGGGCACTGTGATCGTCGGCGCGGCGCATCGACGCCGGGCGCCGGGCGGACCCGTCCCACATCGCCGGACTCGGGTGCGGCAACCAGATGTGCACGTCGCGGTGATGCCCGAGCGCGGACAACACGTCGACGAGGACGGTGTCGAGCCGGGTGGGACCGAAGATCGAGAGCCGCTCCGGCAGATCGACGACGCCCGGGTCGTCCCGCAACCGGCCGCACAGTTCGTCGAGTCGCTGCGACGGGCTGTCGACGCCGATGCGCGCGCGCAGACGTCGCCACAACTCCGCCTGCCACCGGAGATGATCGTCGAGCGGGGCACCCGTGCCGTCGACATCCTCCCCGGCCGCCCACCGGGCGATCATCCCGGGGCGCTGGAGTCCGTAGCTGCGCATCAGGCGGGCGAGATGCGCGGCCGTGGCGTACCGGCGCCCGGACCGATGGTCGTCCGCGCCGTGACCGAGATGGCGCGCCAAAGTGGCGCACCACGCTTCGTCGACACACTCGTCGATCACGCCGAGCAGCGACCACAGCATGCGGGAGGGGTGCCACGGGTCGTCGGCGGCGGCGATGCCGGAGGCGGCAGCGAGTGCTTCGTCGACGAGGCGGGTCGGGGACGGGAAGTCGATGTTCGCGGCCACCCCGTCGCCGTCGGAGGAACCGAGCGTGCCCGACAACCGCTGGGTGAGCCACCTTTCGACACCGCGCGCGGGCACCGCGACGACCTCTCTCGCGAACGGGTCGTCGAGGGGTTTCGCGAGCACCTCGGCCAGCGCGTCCGCAAGGATGCCGGTGCGCTCGGCACGGTGCAGTATCAGCACGCGTCGATCTCCCTCGTCGTCGCTCGTTCCCGTCCGGTACGGCTTATCACACCGTCCGGACAGGCGACGGCGCCGCAGGTCGCGGGCGCGGCGGGCGGCGGACGGGCTACAGGCGGGGCGAACCTCGCCGGGAGAGGATCACGTCTCCGTCGACAGGTCGAACAGTGACAACTGGTTCTCGGCCGTCTCGGCGGTGACGTCGGCGTGGTACCGCTCCCCCAGATTCTGTGCGACATGGGCAGGGCAACCGAGTTCGCTGCCGATCTGATCCCAGGTGTATCCGGCCTCGCGGCGTTCCCACGCGTAGCCGCCGTCCTCGTGCCACGGCATCGACATGATCCGATGGTGTCCCGGGTCACACTCCGCACCGCGGACCCGGCCCGGCGTGTCGCCGGCCGATCCCGCGAACGACGATGCCGCCGCACCTCGACGAAAGGTGCGGCGGCATCGGAAGGAGGTGGTTTCCCGTCGATCGGGAGCCGGCCCGATCAGGGGACCCCCCGGGTCAGTTCTCGGCGAGCCACTTGTCGAGATCGGTCCGATCGTTCTGGACGATGCTCTCCACGAGCTGGACGATCAGGCCTTCGATCTGCCCGCCGACGACAGGAACCTTGACGGCGGCCTCGCCCCGCACCTCGATCTCGGTGCCGCCGGCCGCGTTGCCGCGCAGCTCCGAACGGGCCGCGATCGTGATCGGCAGCCCCGACGTGCTGCCGGCGAGGGTTCCCTGCGCGGTACCGCCCTCGAGTCCGCCCCACTCGTCGGTGCGCTCGATGATCAGAGGTCCTCGCACCACGCCCCGGACGATCGCGGGCAGAGCCGAGGTGTCCATCTGGTCGGAGACCTTCGCGCGGAAGGTGCCGGGGCGGGAGTCGACCTCGAGCTGCCCCGCGCCGGTCTGACTCGCAGCCAACCGGCTGTTCCAGAAGTCCTCGCTGGTCAAAGCGCCGTGGACGCGTTCGACGCTGTGGTCGAGCGTGGACGTGAAAACGAATTCCTTGGACATGACCGGAGACGATATCCTCCCACCCGGATCTGGACGAAACGGGCCTACCGGTGTCGTTCTGCCACGTCAGAGAACAGCGACGAGAGTCGCCGCAGCTCCTCCGACGACACCCGCCAGAGCGAGTCCGGCCGCCAAGGATCCCGCGACCACCGCGGCGGCTGCGAATCCACAGACGGCGAGGACGACGAACATCAGCAGACCCGCGATCGGGTGCTCGAGCAGAGCCGGCATCTCCTCCGCCGGAGCCTTCACTTCCTCCACGGAGGCATCGATCTTCGGCGCGGGAGTATCGACCGATCGTGACGGAACGGCCGTCGCCGGAGCGCTGATCACGTCCGGTGGCATGACGGGTGCTGCCGTGGTCATCGTGTCGTCCCCGCTTTCCTCGTGCTGCTTGCGGCCGCCTCACGGTCGCCGGTCGCCTGGAGTATCAGGCGGACCGCGCCTCGTTCCGGCCTCGAAATCTCACGTCAAGGTGTGCTCCGAAGTTTCCCCGTGAGTAACCGGTCCAAACCGGGACCGAAGTGACTCGCGTGCGCCGAGTGGTCATTACAGCACCGAACCCGACCATGGAGTGTGTTGTGAATCACATCGACGTTAACAGCTCCGGGGCCCGGGTAGCCGACAGTTGTCACATCATTTTCCGATCGATGTGAATTCGTCGGTAGATCACCGACTCTTCCAGTGCGAAGGAGGCGAACGCACGATGACAGAGAACCGAACTCCCGCGTTGCTCACCCAGTTGCGCACACTCCACGAACTGACCCATGCAGAAACCCAGGTCGCCGAAACGCGTGTCGCGCAGGCCCGGACCGAAGCGGTACGTAAGGAGCTGACCGAGAACGCCGAGAACTGCCGCATCCGTGCGGTGGCGATCGAAGAAGCCATCCGCGATCTGGGCGGACTTCCCGATGTGGTCGGGCCGTTCCTCGGTCGCGCCGCCATCATGGTGAAGACCCTCACCGAACAGGCGCAGCCGTTCGACGAAGCGCTGTTGTCGGACCTCGCCCTCGAACATCAACTCCTCGATCGGGCGCGCTACGTGAAGGCCCTGGCCACGGCGGGCGGTCACAAGTCGATCGTCTCGCTGGCGGACCGCCTGATCACCGCTCACACGGCCACGGTCGAGTGGCTGACCACCGTCATCGCGGAGGAAGCGCTCGGCGGTCCCGCCGCCCTGCGTCGTACACCGCTGCAGGCCGCGGCCGGTGCGGCAGTCCGCCTGGTCAACACGCCGGTCACCTGGTCGACGCGCGGGATCGATCGTGCGATCGACGTCGCCCGTTCGACGCGGCCCCGCATCGAGTCGCTGCTCTCCCGCGGCGCGCATGCCGGTGACGTGGCAGCCAAGACCATCGGCGCCTCGCGGGATGCCGCCCTCGAGACGGCCGAACGGGTGAGTCGGCGCGAAGGTGCCGACGGCGCCGCCGACGCCCTGCACAAGGCACGCACCGCCTCCGGTGTCCTCACCGAGGAGGAACTGCCGATCCGCAATTACGACGATCTCACCGTCCCGAAGGCCGTGGCGGCGGTCAAGGAATTGACCGAGCCCGCGGACATCCGGGCGATCGTCGCCTACGAGGAAGCACACAAGGCACGACACGGCGTGGTCTCCGCGGCCCAGACCCGTCTGGCCGCGATCGCGCAGGAGGTGGTCGGCGTCTGATCCGCCGCCTCTCCAGTTCCGTCACACGATCGCCGGGTCCCTCGAGGGCCCGGCGATCGTCGTCTCACTCGCGGATCCCGCGACCGTTCCCCCTGCCCTGTGTCGGCGCTGCCGGCAGCGGGTACGCGACCTCTACGTTCTCCCGAAAGGAACCACAATGACTCGTATCCTGTTCGTCGTCAGTGCCGCCGATCATTGGACCTTGCAGGACGGCACCCGCCACCCCACCGGATTCTGGGCGGAGGAGCTCGTCGAGCCGTACACCGTCTTCGACGAGGCCGGATACGACATCACCGTCGCCACCCCCGGCGGTCGCACGCCGGTCGTGGACCAGGCCAGCCTCGAACCCGACGCCGCCGGCGGGGAGGACCGCGTGGCCGACCTGAAGGCATCGCTCGAGAAGCTGCAACCGGTGCTGGCCGGTGCGGCAGTGCTCGAGGATCAGCGTGCCGAGGACTTCGATCTGCTGTTCGTACCCGGCGGCCACGCTCCGATGGAGGATCTCGCCGTCGACGAGCGGTTCGGTGAACTCGTCCGGCACTTCGTCGAGGCCGACAAGGTGGTGGCGATGGTGTGCCACGCCCCCGCCGCCCTGCTGCCCGCCCACGGCTCCGGTGGCCGCTGGTTGTTCGAGGGTTACCGGTTGACGTCCTTCACGAACATCGAGGAGGTCCAGGCCGGGTTGGCCGACAAGGCGCCCTGGCTGCTGCAGGACCGCCTCCAGGAGGCCGGTGCCGTCTTCTCGTCCGCAGGTGCGTGGGAACCGTACGTCGTGGTCGACCGCGTCCTGTACACGGGCCAGAACCCGGCTTCCTCGCGTCCGCTCGCCGAACGTGTCGTCGCCGAGATCCCCGCGCGCTAGGTCGTGACCTTGCGGACGAAGTCGATCGTCCGCTCGAGGGCAGCGCGAGCGTCCGGCGTGGACAGATCGAACTGGTACTCGTGTCCCAGTTCCGGTGTGTGGTCGTCCGGATAGAACAACGCATCCACCTGTACACCCAGCCCGGTGAGCCGCCGTGACAGCGGCCCGGACTGGGTGGCGGTGAGCGGATCGGCGTTGCCACCCGAGATGTAGGTGGCGGGGAAATTCTCGGTGACCGAGTCCAGGACCGACATCTGCCGCGCCGCATCCGACGAGGCGAAGTCGCGAGCACCGGTGTAGGCCCACATCGCCTGTTCGACACCCCATCCGATCAGCCCGCCGCCCCCGCCGAGTGCGGACACGTCGTAGATGCCGCAATTGAGCACCACGCCGCGGACCTGGTCCGGGGTGAAGGCCGGGTCGACACCGAGAGCCTCGGCGTAGTCGGTGTCGGTGATCGCCGCGGCGATCTGGGCGGACAGTTGCGCCCCGGCCGAATCACCGGCGAGCACGATCCGGTCGGTGTCGATGTGCAGTTCGCCGGCGTGCTCGAGCAGATAGCTCTGGGCGTCGACGAGTTGCCGCACCGGCGTCGGATAGCGGTGGCCGGGTGCCGGCGAGTAGCCGACCGACACGACGGTGAACCCCGCGCCGGCCAGACGCCGGTAGTAGCCGGCGTAGTTGGTGCGGTCGCCCGACAACCATGCGCCGCCGTGGGTCCACACGATCGTCGGCAGCGCTTCGGTGGTGCCCGGCGGCGTGTACACGTCGAGGAAGGCGTCGGGGTCGTCCCCCCGATACCGGAGATCTGCCACGAGGTCCGTCTCCGGCGCCTCCACCGCGAGCTTCGCCGTCAGCTCTCGTGCGTCGCGTTCGAACACCTTCCGCACCACCAGCGCTCCCGGCACGGGGGTCAGGACGAACGCCGCCGCCCCGACGACGATCACCACGACGAGAACCATCAGGATCCACCTACCCGCGCGCCGACGCGGCGTCCTGTCCGTACCACCTTCCGACACCTGTCCCTCCCGCCTGATCACGACGCACCCCGGTGGATCCGGACCGCACGATCATGTCGAACAGCGCAGCGGGAGGCCTCGCGTGCGACCCGTGCCGACGCAGATCACGCATCGGCCGGGTGAGCCTGTGCTCACCCGGCCGTCTCGTATGCCGGGCAGGGCTGTTCGGCAAAGATGAGTCCCCGTTCGGCGAGTGCTTCCTCGAGGATACGGAGCGCCTTCGGCCCCACCCCGTGCAACGCCGCCAGTTCCCGTCGCGAATGCCGTGCGACATCGTCGAGTGTGCCGATTCCTTCGGCGAGCAGAGCGCGAGTCGCAGGCTTTCCGATCGCGGGGAGATCACCCGGGGTGGGGGGCGTCGACGTCATGCATCGATGTTAGAGCCGCACATCCTGACGGGCGGCTCGTTTCTCCACCGCCGCAGCAGTTTCTTCCGCGATCAGATCGGCGTTCACGGCGGCCCCTGTCATCACGCCGGTGCCTGCCGCGACCACGACCACCGCCGAGAGGTCGGCCGAGTTGCCTGCCGCCCACACGCCGGGCAGAGCGGTCTTCCCCGTCGGGTCCGTCTCGATGAAGGTGCCCACAGGATGATCGGTGACCGCCCCGCCGAGCTGCTCGTACAGTTCGGCGCGGGCGACGAAACGCGGTGCGACCACCACGGCGTCGACGTCGAACTCGGTGCCGTCCTCGAGAACCACGGCACGGACCGCGTCGCCCTCGGCGCGGAGTTCCGCGACCGCCCCGTCGACGATCCGGACGTCGCGCGCCTCGAGTTGTTCGCGGGCCTCGGCCTCCAAGGGAGGTGCCGAGTGGGTGAAGAACGTGACGTCGTCGCTGAGCTGACGGAACAACAGGGTCTGGTGCACGCTCATCGGACCCGACGCGATCACGCCGATGCGCCGGTCCCGGACTTCCCAGCCGTGGCAGTAGGGGCAGTGCAGGACGGACGTGCCCCACAGTTCGCGCACTCCGGGGAGGTCGGGCAGCTCGTCGGCCAGTCCCGTCGCAAGGATCAGTCGGCGTGCGTGCACGGCTTTGCCTCCGGCGAGACCGATCTCGAATCCTGTTTCGGTACGGCGAGCGGATTCGGCACGCCCGGACAGGATCTCGGCGCCGTATCCGGCGGCTTCCTTTCGTCCGAGCGCCAAGAGCTCGGTCGGCGCGATGCCTTCGTGCCCGAGCACGTTGTGTGCGGCCGCAGCGGGGGCGTTGCGTGGTTCGCCGGCGTCGACGACGAGCACCGAGCGGCGCGAGCGTGCCAGCGCGGTGGCAGCGCTCAGTCCGGCAGAGCCACCGCCGATCACGACGACGTCGTAGTCCTCTTTCGCGGGATTCTCCTGGGTGTTCATCGGTTCTTCTCCTTCGTTGCCCGTGCGATCCACACGGTTCGGGATGTACGGACCACCAGGTCCGTTCGGTGCAGTACCGAGTCGGGACCGTGGCCGGTGAGCTGGTCGAGCGTGTCGAGATCATCGGGGGACAGGACATGTTCGAGTGCGGTGCGCATCCGGCTCAGTACCGCGTGAGCGTATCGACGCACGGTGGCATCGACGTCGACATCGAGTTCGTCGCGGCGGATCTCGATCATCTCGAAACCGGCGCGACGCAGATTCTCGCTCCAGTCGGGCCACCTGTTCCACCCTCGGGACGCTACGGCCTCGTGGCATCTCGCTTCGAGTCCCGGTGCACCGATACCGATGTCGTCGGGCAGGAAGCGTGGCTGCGATTCCATCTCGGTGATCACCACCACTCCGGCCGATTCCATCGAGTCGAACAGTTGCCGGAGTATCGCGTCGGGATCCTCGATGTGATGCAGGGACAGCGCCGCCCAGCCCAGATCGATCGCACCCACCGCCGGCAGCCCTGCGTCGAGGTCCACCTCGACGGTTCGGATCCGATCATCGAACCCGTTGTGCTCAGCGGTCTTCCGGATCCGGCCGAGCATTCCGGCAGATCGGTCGAGAGCCACGAGCTGGGCGTGGCGGAACCGGCGGGCCAGGGCGAGTGTGCCCGTGCCCGTCCCCGCGCCGATGTCGACGATGACGCGTGGTTCCCGCGCGAGCTGTCCGGCGACCCGGTCGAGCAACGACTCGAAGTAGGGCCGATGCATCTCGGCGTCGAGGTCGAGCACCTCTGCCATCGATTCGTCGTGGGCAGGGTCGTGCGGTGCGTGTCGTGGATGCGAGGCATGGGCGTGGTGGTGCATGACTCCACGCTAGAACGCATCATTCATTTTCCGCATACACTCTTGCCTATGGAGCAAGAATCGTCCGATCTCGACCGACTCATCCGTCAGCGCATCCGCAGCCTGCGACTCGCGCAGGGCTGGACACTCGACGCTCTCGCCGCCCGGTGCCACATCAGCCCGTCGAACCTGAGCCGCATCGAGACGGGCCGCCGCAGAATCGCACTCGACCAGCTCGTCCCGATCGCCCGGGCACTCGACACCACCATCGACCAGCTCGTCGAATCCGGCGACGACCAGGACGTGGTGATCAGACCCCAACCGTGCGACACGCCGGGGTACACGACCTGGCTGTTGTCGCGGGAACGGTCACTGGGCGGTGTCACCGTCGCCAAGATGCGGATCACGCTGCAGGAGCCGCGGCCGGCGGACACGCTCCCCGTGCACCCGGGGCACGAATGGTTCACCGTCCTGTCCGGCACGGCCCGGCTCCAGCTCGGCGAGCGGACGATTCTCATCCAGGAGGGCAATGCCGCCGAGTTCTCCACGATGACCCCGCACGCGATCAGCGCACACGACGGGCCGGTGGAGATCCTCACGATCCTCGACCACAACGGCGAGCGTGCCCACCTGCGCAGCTCCGGCTCGCACTGAGCACGCCGGACGAGCCCTTCAGCCGTACAGACGGTCGACGAACGCGCGGAGATTCTCGCGGGCACGTTCGGCCTTCTCCTCCGGCTCGAGGTCCTCGCGGTAGCGGCTCCCCAGGGCGGGCTTCTTCCTGCCGCGCGCATACAACGAACACTGCAGGTCGATGCACATGTACGTCCCGACCGCGTTGCCCGCTCGTCCCGAATCTCCGACCTTGTTCGCCGTCATCAGCGCGATGCCGCCCCGCGTGTGGGTGGTGAGGCAGATCGTGCACATCTGCGTCTTGCCGGAACCCTGCTGTTCGAACCGCATGGCGACGCCGACGAGTTCGCCGTCGCGCGGGACGACGATGTAGCCGCGACCGGGGAACGACGGATCGGTCCAGCCGAGGAAGTCGAGTTCGTCCCACGGCCGGTCGTCGAGATCGCGCGGCACCGGAAGCCGCTTCGCATCACCCTTGGAGCAGTTGACGAAGGATGTTCGAATGTCCCGTTCGGTGAGCGGGTCCATGGTCGGGACCACCTTTCGTTCGCGTATGTACCGACCCGAGGACGGTACGCGCCCCGCTCCTACCCGACAAACGATTTTCGCGGCCCTCACGCCGACGAACGCGGCGCTCCGATACCCGGATCGATCGTCACCGGACCGGACGCGGTGGGCGCGACCGGGAAGTCGAAGATCGCCGTCGGAAGGTACACCGTGGCACACGAATTCGGGATGTCCACCACACCCGACAAGCGTCCCTCGATGGGTGCAGCCCCGAGCAGGAGATACGCCTGCTCGGGGCTGTAGCCGAATTTCGTCAGATAGTCGATGGCGTGCAGGCAGGCCCGCTGGTACGCCAATTGCGAATCCAGATACCGCTGTTCGCCGTCGAGCGTCACGGACGTGCCGGAGAACGCGAGCCACTCGGAGTACTGCGGGTCGGTGTTGCCGGGCATGAAGATGGCGTTCTCGCTCACCCCGTAGGTCTCCATGCCGCCGGGGATCAGGTCGACGCGCAGGTCGATGAAACCACCCATCTCGATGGCACCGCAGAAGGTGATCTCGCCGTCGCCCTGCGAGAAGTGCAGGTCGCCGACCGACAGATTCGCTCCGTCGACGAAGACCGGATAGAAGATCCGGCTTCCCTTCGTGAGGTTCTTGATGTCCTGGTTGCCGCCGTTCTCCCGGGGCGGAGCGGTGCGCGCCGCTTCGGCCGCGACCCGGTCGAAGTCGGCGCCCGACAGGCTGCCGAGGATGGCGCCGTTCGGCTCGGGCGGCAGCGCCAGCGCCGGTTCACGGTCGGGATCCGTCGCGATCAGCGCCGCTTCCCGGGTGTTCCACGTCGACAGCAGTTCGTGCGACGGTGCCGTCCCCATCAGACCGGGATGCACGATGCCGGTGAACGACACATGGGGCACGTGACGGCTCGTCGCCTTCTGACCGGAGAAGTCCCAGACCGCCTTGTAGGCGTCGGGGAACTGGTCCGTGAGGAAGCCCCCGCCGTTCGTCTTCGCGAAGATGCCCGTGTATCCCCAACCCTGTCCGGCGAGCGGACCCGAGTCCTCCTGCGGGATCGGGCCGAGGTCGAGGATGTCGACGATCAGCAGGTCGCCGGGCTTGGCACCTTCCACGGCGAACGGTCCCGACAACGCGTGCACGATGTGCAGCGGGGCATTGCGGATGTCGTCGGCGGAATCGTCGTTGTGGATCTCACCGTCGAACCATTCGCGGCAGTGCACGCGGAAGGAATCGCCCGGTTTCAGCGTCGCGACGGGCGGGATGTCCGGATGCCAGCGGTTGTGGCCGATCTTGTCCTGATCGGTGAACCGGCGGGTCGAATCGAGCGGGAACACGACGTCGGGCACGGGACCTCCTGGAGCGGTGTCTGATTACGGGCGGTGTCGGATCACGGGTGGTGTCGGATCACGGGCGGGGCAACGTTCGATGTCGGGGATCGGTCGTGACCGGCCGCGACGGACGCCTCGACACGCCTGGGAGGGCACCCGAGACGACGTCGGGCTCGGAGGCGGTACGGGCCGTCGCGTCGTGCAGGCGCATCGCTGCCGAACCTCCCCGACCGAGACGCGGTGGGGTGAGAGAGCGACGAGACTGTTGCTCGCACCGCGGGCACGGAGCCGATGCGGAGACTTCACTCATGGGAACGGAGACGTCGAAGGGCCCGCAGTCGGCACATCGGAACTCGTACAGCGGCATCTGCATCGCCTCTCGCGCGTCGGTGCACCGACCATAACGGACCGAGCGGAAACCCGCGTGTCTACTCCGAATCTTCCTGCCGTCCGGATCTATTCGGTGACGCGCTCCCGTTTCGTCAGCACCAGCGGTTCACCTTCGGTGATCGCGATCGTGTGTTCGCTGTGTGCGGTGCGCGAACCGTCGGCGGAGCGGATGGTCCAGCCGTCGGGGTCGTAGACGATCTCGTCCGTCCCCGCCGCGAACCACGGTTCGAGGGCGAGCGTCAGACCGGGACGCAGCACGAGCCCACGACCCGCACGCCCGGCGTTCGCCACGTGCGGATCCTCGTGCATGGTGCGGCCGAGCCCGTGACCACCGAACTCGGTGTTGACGGGATAGCCGTAGTCGGCCGCGACGGCGCCGATCGCCGCCGAGATGTCACCGAGGCGGTTGCCGGGGAGCGCGGCGGCGATACCCGCGGCCAGCGCCATCTCGGTCGCCTCGACCAGATGCCGGTCCTCGGGACGCTCCGCGCCGACGATGATGCTGCGGGCCGAATCGGCGACCCAGCCGCCGATCGAGACGGCGATGTCCATGCTGAGCAGGTCGCCGTCCCGGAGCACGTAGTCGTGCGGGAGCCCGTGGAGCACTGCGTCGTTGACGGACAGGCAGATGACGTTGTGGAACGGTCCACGCCCGAACGAGGGCGCGTAGTCCCAGTAGCACGAGACCGCGCCGCGTTCCTCGATCATGTCCCGCGCGCGCTGCTCGAGATCGAGCAGGTTCACACCGGGCCGGGCGCGGCCGGTGAGGTCGTCGAGCAACTCGGCGATGAACGTGCCGGTCACGTCCATGGCCGCGATCTCGCGGGGGGTCTTCAATTCCAGCACGGGCACTCCTCAGGATGACGAAACGGTATTTAAATACCACTCTAACCCATGGCCGTTATTTTCATACCGGCACCGGCTAGACTGCGGCCATGGTGCGACTCCCCCTGACCCCGGAACAGCTCGCCGCCGGCAAGCGTCTGGGCGGACGGTTGCGCGAAGCCCGGGGCAGCAGGACGCTCACCGAGGTGGCTCGCGCCGCCGACATCTCCCCGGAAACCCTCCGGAAGATCGAGACCGGACGACTGGCCACCCCTGCGTTCGCGACGATCGCCGCGCTCGCGCGGGTGCTGCCCGTCTCCCTCGACGATCTCGCCGAACTGACCCTTCCCTGCGACGACCTGCAGCAAACCGGGTGATCCCACCCCGCCTGACGTAACAGCAGCAGACATCGGCAGCGATATCAGGAGGCGTAACACCGCGACAGCGAAGGGACCCGAATGTCGATGCAGCCTCCGCCGGACGGATACGGCTACGGCTACGGCGCTCCCCCGCCACCCTGGCCCGCCCCGACCCCGCCGCGACGACCGAAGTGGCCGTGGTTCGTGGGCGGTGCCCTGCTCGTCGCCGTCGTCGCCGCAGTCGCCGCCCTGGTCGTCACCCTGACCCGCTCAGCCGATCCGGAATCGGAGAGCACCGCCGCTGCACGCACGTCCCCGTCGACCGTGACGGTCACCGTGTCGCCGTCCGCATCACCCGCGCCGCGAGCAGAGGCGAGTCCGTCAGCACCCCGAGCGCAGACGAGCCGGCCTGCCACCCCGAGCGGTTTCCCGACCAACGGCACCTTGAAGGTCGGGGTGGACATCACCCCCGGTGAATACGCGCTGCGCCCGACGGATTCGCTCGGCGGTTACTGGGAACGACTGTCGTGCCTCACGGGCGACTTCGAGTGCATCACGGCCAACAGCATCGTGCAGGGCAACAGCTACGTCACCGTGCTCCCAGGAGATGTGGCCCTGCGGATCGAGGATCTCGAACTCTCGGCCACCGGCAATCCCGCCCCCGCGACGGGACCCGCGCGGCCGCTACCGCCCGTGCCGGCCTCCGAGGACACCGACGCACAGGGCTTCGTCGGCATCCCCGAGGCACGGTGCAACCACACGAATCCCGCCGTCGCCATCGGGCAGACGGCCGAGTCGCTCGTCGTGGTGTGTGAGACCGGGGCCGGGCGGTACTACTACAAGGGTGTCCGCACGAACGACGGCGCGGCGATCGAGATCGACGATCCCGCGCCTTCGGGGGACGGCTTCACCGCAACGAACGCCGGTGTGCAGTATCGGATCTCGTCGAGCGCTCTCGTCATCTCCGAGGGGTCGACGGTGCTCGCCGAGGAACCGATGCTGCAGTACTGGTCGCGGTGATCGGCAGTACCGGTCGCGGTGAGGTCACCGGGGACGCGAGATCGCCCGTCCCGCGCCACTTCTCCACACCCTGTGCACGCCGCTCGGTCCGACGCCCCGATCGAGGGCGATCAGCAGGGCGGCACATCCGATTCCCGACAGCACCAGGCTCGTACCGAACAGCGCGGGATAACCGAACACGTCTCCGACGACACCGGCGGTGAATCCCGCGATGCCCTGCACGACGACGATCGCGCACGCGAGCAGGGTGTAGTCGCTGCAGGCATGCTCCTGGTCCGCGGCGTCCATCATGAGCGTGAACACCGCGACTGTCGCAGCACCACCGAGGATGTGTTCGGCGAGACTCGCGGAGACGAGGAGCCCGAATCCGCCGTAACCGAGCGACGCGACCACATACAGCGCGAGACTCGCGGTCTGCGTGACGCCGCCGATCAGCAGGGCCTGGCGGCGGCCGCGCCGGAAACACAGCCATCCACCGAGCGCGGCGCCGCCCAGTGCGCCCGCCGACGACAACACGCCCTTGACCAGTGCGATCTGCCCGAGGGTCAGGCCGGAGTCGGACATGAACGGCCCCACCATCGCCGATCCCATCGAATCGCCGAACTTGAAACCGCCGATGAGCAGGATGAACGCGAGCATCCCGGGGCGGCGCAGACGTGCCCACCACGCGACGGTCATGCGGGTCGCGCTCCTCGGCTCCTGATCCGGCGTGGCCGGTCGCTCCGTGCGCGGCAGCCGCCAGACCGGGATCGTCGTCAGCACCAGCAGGAAGGCCATCGCGAGGAACAGGCTGCGCCAGCCCGCGAGGGAGAACACCCACAGCAGCGCTCCCCCGCCGACGATCATCCCGATGCGGTACGCGCCGACCTGGATACCGTTGCCGAGTCCGCGTTGTCTCGGTCCGAGCAGGTGCACGGCCAGGCCGTCGGTCGCGACGTCCTGCGTCGCCGACAGTGCGTTGACCACCGCGATGCCGACGAGCAGCCACCGCAGCGTCGACGACAGATCGAGGCACGCGAGGATCAACGACACCGCCGACGCCGCGAGCTGGAGCGAGAGCAGCCACTGCCGCCGGGTTCCGTAATGATCGACGTACGGCGCCCACAGGAACTTCAGCGCCCACGGCGCGAACAGCACACCGGTCGCGCTGATCGCGATCAGCGAGAAACCCGACTCGCGGAGTACCACCGGCAGCGCCTGGGTGAAGAACCCGTACGGCAGGCCCTGCGCGAAGTACAGGGCGGCCAGCAGCGCGAGCGTGCCGGTCGGGATGCCGAGCCGGGCCGGTGCAGTCATGCGGACATGGTGGCAGAACGGTGTCGGTCGTCCCCGGCAGGCGTACATGAGACGCTGCGCCGCTTCCCGGACGCATCCCCGCATCACCGTCCCTCACCCGAGGCGCAACCCGTTCCCGGTTCGATGGGAGGATGGGGCACGTGCCGATGCCCTCGCCGTTGCCCGTCAGGAACGGGGTCGGGCCCACGCGATTGCGTGTTCCCACCTCGGGCCCGTGGGCGACGGTCGCCGAGTACGTCGTCGCACGATTCGATCACCTGGACGCCGACGATCTCTACCACCGCTTCGACACCGGCGAGATCGTGGGGATCGACGGAGAACCGATCGGCCGGAGCACCGAGCTCGGAACGCACCGATTCGTCTGGTACTACCGCGATCTGCCCGTCGAGGAACCGGTACCGTTCCACGAGGAGATCCTGCATATCGACGACGACCTCGTCGTCGTCGACAAACCGCACTTCCTGCCGACCACGCCGGGTGGACGGTATCTGCGCGAGTCGGCGCTCGTCCGGCTACGGACGCGTCTCGACAACCCGGATCTGACACCGATCCACCGCCTCGACCGGGCGACCGCCGGACTGGTGATGTTCTCGGCCCGGCCCGCAACCCGCGGCGCCTACCAGTCACTGTTCGAGAGGCGCCGGGTCACCAAGGTGTACGAGGCGGTATCGGCTCTTCCGGCGGAGTGGGATCCGGCAGCGCCGCGGATCGCCGGACGTCCGGTACCCGTGCTGTACCGCAATCACATCGAGGCGCGCCGCGGCGAGCTGCGCGTCGTCGTCGACGACACCCGCGAACCCAACTCCGAGACGCTGCTCGAGGTGCTCGGGTCGGGCGTGAGCAGATCGGGACGAACCGTTCTGCACACCCTTCTCCGCCCGCACACCGGCCGCATGCACCAGCTGCGCGTGCATTTGGCGGCGCTCGGCATCGGAATCCTCGGCGACCACTGGTATCCCGTCCTGCTGCCCGAGACACCGGACGACCATTCGCTCCCGCTCCAACTGCTCGCGCGGGAACTGGAATTCGTCGACCCCCTGTCGGGCGCCGAACGCCGGTTCGTCACTCGGCGCATCCTGGACGAAGCGCCGGTTTCGGAGGGCTGAGGGCGGTCGAGCGGATTCCTGCTCGATCCTCCGAAAGATCCGACGTGCCCGGCTCCACGAAATACGCTGGTAGGCATGACCAAGGTCGTCGACGGTTACCTCCGGTCACCACTGTCGGGCATCGCACCGTGGATCCTCATGTCCGTCCTGTCTGCCCCGGGGCGGTTCGAAGAAGCGGTGTGTTTCGCTCTCGGTCTCGTCCTGTTGACGATGTGGGCAGGCATGCGCCGCGGCGTGAAGATTCACGCCCTCGATGTGTTCGGCGCGGCGTTCTTCGTCGTGCTGGCCGCGGTAGGCCTGATCGCATCGGACGGGGTGATCGACTGGATGGAGATCTGGGCCGGTGAACTCACCAACATCGCGCTCGCTGTGTTCGTCTTCACCACCCTGATCGCGCGCAGGCCGTTCACCCTTCCTTATGCGAAGGAGGAGACGCCCCAGGACTACTGGACGTCTCCTCTGTTCATGAAGATCAACTATGTGATTTCCGCGGTCTGGGCGGGTGCGTTCACCTTCTCCGCCATCGTCGGGCTCATCGGTGACGCCGTGATGCGCGACCCGGGCAACTTCTGGACCGGTTGGGTGCTCCAGCTCGCGGCGATCTTCTTCGCGGTCTCCTTCACCGAGTTCTATCCGGACTACGCCGGCGCGCAGTTCGCGGCGACGCAGGGTGAGTCCGAACCTGCCCCGTCCATCCTGAGGCTGATCGACTGGTTGCCGACCTTCGTGCTGGTCGCAGGGATCTTCGGGTGGGTCACCGATTCGGTACCCGACGCCGTCGGAATAGGCATGATCATCGTCGGCATCATCGGAAGCGCGGTGCTCGGCAGACTGTCACCGAAGACCGAGAAGGCCTCCACCTGACGCGGTGCCCCGACACCCGGGGCGTGTGGATTGTGTCGTGTCCGATCCGATTCGGATCAGCGACGAGCGGAGCGTACCGGTCTCGATGTCAGTGGCGGTGTGTACCGTCGGCCCGGTGGCAGCGAACAGGACGCGAGGACCTCGCGTCCTGATGATGTGCGGGCCGGCCGGTGCCGGCAAGAGCACCTACGCCAAGCGCCTGGAGCACGAGGGCTGGACGCGTTTGTCATATGAGGTGGAGTTCTGGCATCGCGGGATCACGACGATGCCCTCCGCCGACGTCGTTGCCGAGGTGGCGGCAGATCTGAAGGCGCGCTTGCTGCGCCTTGTCGCGGCGGGAAACGATGTCGTGCTCGACTTCGGATTCTGGTTCCGGCGACAACGTGACGAGTTCCGCACACTGCTCGCACCGCAGGGCATCGTGCCGGAGACCGTGTACATCGCGACGGATCTCGAGACCATCCTGGGCCGGCTCGGCGACCGGCACGGGAGGTGGGCGGACGATTGGCCGCTGACCGAGCGGACGGCGACGGAGTACTTCGAGCGGTTCGAACCTCCGACGTCGGAGGAGGGACCGCTCGAAGTGGTTCGCTGGGGCGTGGCCCGCGCGGAATGACGCTCTGCCGCTTCCTCACCCGGTGCACCCCGGACGAAGCGCAGATGTGGGGAAGCTGAGCGCATTCGGGCGAATTCTCATGTCCGTCCTGTCGGCTCCGGGGCGGTTCGGCGGCCGTCGAGCACGACCGGCCGGCCCAGCATGCTGTGCAACGTCCACCCCGCAACCAGACCCAGCGCGAGCATGAGTACCCCACTGATCGTGGCATGCCCGGGGATGTCGGCGAGATCGTGTGGCACCACCGTCAGCACCAGCGTGTACGTCCCTATCGAGAAGAAGGGCGCACCGGCAAACCATACGCACACCGCCGCCGATGTGTTCCCGCGCCGCTGGGCGTAGGCGAGGGACGGCACGACCGCAACAGCCGCCCCGATCAGAGTCGCGTCGGCGACACCCGTGCCACCGAAACCCGACTCGACGAAACCCATGATCTTCGAGGCGATGACACCACAGGCGAGT
This sequence comes from Rhodococcus sp. As11, assembly GCF_048957735.1. Taxonomy (NCBI): domain Bacteria; kingdom Bacillati; phylum Actinomycetota; class Actinomycetes; order Mycobacteriales; family Nocardiaceae; genus Rhodococcus; species Rhodococcus sp. As11. The sequence goes on along the minus strand of NZ_JARDJE010000006.1, from coordinate 55,145 downwards.
GTGGCTGCGACGAGCAGTATGCGGCCGTCGCCGGAGGCACGACGGATTCGAGGCACGTAGTGGGCGCGTGCATCGAGTGCGAAGTTCGTGAGCAGCGAGACGCCGAGCACGAAGAAGCCTGCGTAGACCACAGACCACACCCAGGTTTCGAGTACGACGGGTTCCTCCGCCGGCGCGGTCGCGTCGACTCCGAGCGCGAGCTGTACGGGCAGACCGACGACGATGACCGCGAGGAAACCGGATGCGATCCACATCGGCACCAGGATCACCACGTCCGGAACGCGCCGGCGCCACGACGCGATGAACGCGACCGCGAGGAACACGGCGTACGAGTCCATCGCCGCCGTACCCAGATTCATGACCCACATCGTGGTGCCCCACTCCGCCGCGGCAGGACCGAGACCTACATCGAAGCCGCTCAGCCAGGACAGTTTCAGAGCGAGATAGGGCAGGCAGGCCAGGATCGACACGGCTGTCAGGACTCGCTGTATCGGGACGGGTGCGTGCTGTACAGGTGCAGAGATCGTGTTCATGTTCCGACGGTCCCGCTTCCCGGATCGGATCACCTCCCCCGAGAGACGGGTTCGTTCTCCCCCGTGTGGGGGAGGCACCGCGCGCCCTCCATGAGGTTCAATGACCGATGTGTCGGTGACGATCTCCCGTGTCCTGCTCGCCGGCGTGCACGTGCTCATCGGTGCGGCCGCGGCGTCGTCGGTTGCCGCTCTGGGCGTGCTGTTCGGTGCGGCGATCGCAACGAACATCGATCTCGGGCGTTGGGAGATCACCGTGGCAGTGTCGGCGCTCGGTGCGCTCACGATCGTCGTCGTAGGCGCGGTCCTCACCGCGCCGGGCGTGAGATCCCTCGAGGTCACCGCGGCCCGGACTCTCCTCGACGTCACCGTGCCCGATACCCGCGATCCACACGACTGGGCGGCACGCCGGCAAGGTCTGTGGTGGGCGCTGACCAGCATGGCACTCGGTTCCGTTGCACTCATCGCACTGCTGATCGGTCTGCCGAGTGGGGTGGGTCTGTTCTTCCCTGCCGAGCGGGTCGGATCGGCAGGGATTCTCACCGGCATGCCGACACCGGTGCGCGCGGCGATCGGGCTGGGCGCGGTGATCGTCGCCCTGGCAGTGCTCGTCGGCACCGCGATCCTCGAGCGACGACTCGCTCCGATGATGCTCGCACCGACCGCCACCGACCGTCTCGACGAACTTCGCGCAGCGAACACCGAACTCACGTGGCGCACACGCCTCGCCCACGAACTGCACGATTCGATCGGCCACACACTCACGGCCATGACCGTGCAAGCACAGGCAGCCAAAGCCGTTTCGCAGGAACAGAATCGGCATCTCGACGCGATCGAGGAACTCGGCCGTGCGGCTCTCGCACAGCTGGACAACACCATCGGCCGGCTGACCGCACCGAGCGACGATGCACCGGCCCGGGGGCACCCCCTCGAGGAGATACGGTCGATGGCCGATCTTGCCGGTGCCGACCTCGTCGAATCCGGTGATCCGCCGAAGCGACTCGTGGAACCCACCGCGACCGCAGCAGTAGAAGTGGTGCGCGAGGCGTTGACCAATGCACTCCGCCACGGCGACGGCCACATCTGCGTCGAACTGAACCACGGCGACATCCTGGACATCCTCGTGCGGAACGGGATCGCAGATTCCACCGGCTCCCCCGGTCCGGGTGTCGCTTCCCGTCGCCGAGGCATGGGATTGACGACGATGCGCACCCGCGCCGACCACGCGGAGGGCACTCTCACCATCCACGAGGAGGACGGATCGTGGATCGTACGGGCACGATTCCCGCTGGAGGGATCGTGATCAGGGTCGCGGTGGTCGACGACGATCCACTCGTGCTCGACGGTCTCGCGACGATCCTCGGGGCGGTCGACGACCTCGACGTGGTCGCGACCGCCACCGACGGCGTCGGCGCCATCGAACTCACCGAGAAGCGCGACGATATCGACGTGCTGCTGCTCGACGTCCGGATGCCCCGACTGGACGGTCTCGAAGCGGCGCGCCGAATCGTGCGATCGCCCGAAGCACCGGCGGTGGTCATGATGACCACCTTCGACGACGACGCCTATCTCGTCGAGGCGTTACGGCTCGGAGCCTCCGGTTTCGTCCTCAAACGCAGCGGAGCCACGGAATTGGCGAACGCGGTACGTACCGTCGCAGGTGGTCGTTCGGTCCTCTTTCCCGAACGAGTACGCGATCTCATGTCGACGCCGCGCCACCGTGCCCGAAACGGACCGGCGCTCACCCCGACCGAATTACGAGTTCTCGAGGCGCTGGTGCGAGGTGCCGAGAACCGTGAGATCGCCGAAGCGCTCCACGTCACCCGGGAGACGGTGAAGACACACGTGTCGTCGATCCTCGCCAAATTCGGTGCGCGCAACCGCACACACGCGGCAGTCCTGGCGCTCGACGCCGGTCTCGTCGACGGCTCCGGAGTGTAGGGGCAGCGCCCTCGATCGACCGGTCCGAGCTGCGCACGATCGCGAGGAGTGGAGATTCGGCACGCTGCTATACGTTGAAGCGGAACTCCACCACGTCGCCGTCGGCCATGACGTAGTCCTTGCCCTCCATGCGGACCTTACCCTTGGCCTTCGCCTCGGCCATCGAACCGGCCGCGTCGAGGTCGGCGAAGGAGACGATCTCGGCCTTGATGAAGCCGCGCTCGAAGTCGGTGTGGATCACGCCGGCCGCCTTGGGGGCGGTGTCGCCCTTTCGGATGGTCCAGGCTCGCGATTCCTTCGGACCCGCCGTCAGGTAGGTCTGCAGACCGAGTGTGTGGAAACCGGCGCGCGCGAGCTGCTTCAGACCGGCCTCGGTCTGGCCGATGGATTCGAGCAGCTCCATCGCCTCGTCCTCGTCGAGCTCGAGGAGCTCGGACTCGACCTTGGCGTCGAGGAAGACCGCGTCGGCCGGGGCGACCGCCTGACGCAACTCTTCCTTGCGCTCCTCGTTGGTGAGGACGGCTTCGTCGGCGTTGAAGACGTACAGGAACGGCTTGGCGGTGAGCAGGTGCAGGTCGCGCAGCAGCTCGCTCTTCACCTCGGCCTGGGCGGAGAAGATGGTGCGGCCGTCCTCGAGGATCGCCTGCGCCTTCTTCGTCTCCTCCAGCTGGGCGACGAGTTCCTTGTTCTTGCGGGATTCCTTCTCGAGTCGCGGCAGTGCCCGCTCGATCGTCTCCAGGTCGGCGAGGATCAGCTCGGTCGCGATGACCTCGATATCGGCCATCGGGTCGACCTTGCCGTCGACGTGGACCACGTCCGGATCGTCGAACACACGCACGACCTGGCAGATGGCGTCGGCTTCGCGGATGTTGGCGAGGAACTTGTTGCCCATGCCCTCACCCGCGGAGGCGCCCTTCACGATGCCGGCGATGTCGACGAACGAGACGGTCGCCGGGAGGATGCGCTCGGAACCGAAGATCTCGGCGAGCCGGTTCAGCCGCGGATCGGGCAGTTCGACGACGCCGACATTGGGCTCGATGGTGGCGAACGGATAGTTCGCGGCCAGCACATCGTTCTTGGTCAGCGCATTGAACAGCGTCGACTTGCCGACGTTGGGAAGACCGACGATTCCGAGGGTAAGGCTCACGGAATCGGTATTCTACGCGGCCACCCCCGGCTCACTTCACCCGCACGCCACGCGCACCAACTGCGCGATGCGCGCAGCCTGATCTTCGTCGGGCACGGTCGATCCGTTGGCCGCGACTTCCTGAACCTTCGCGTTCACTTCCTGGTCGGATGCACCCTCGTCGATGAGAGGGCAGGTCTCGGTGACGATGGACTCGATGTCCTGCGTCTCCCGGTCGGCCGACAGCTGCGGGTAACCGGTGCGGAAGGCCGCGACGAAGACGTCGAGCTTCGCCTTGTCGAAGATGTCGCCGGCCCGCTCGGCCGCGCTGGACGCGACGCTCTGCACCGACGAGATGGCGCCCTCTGCCTGCTCCTGAACGCTCGTGACCGCGACATCCGCCGAGGAGCGCACGTCCTCGTCGCTGGGAGTGTCGTCGGAGCTGCACGCGGTGAGCGCGAAGGCGGCGGCGATCGCCACAGTCGCAGCGGACACACGCAGACGTCGGGTCGTGCTCGTTCGGTTCGTCACGTTTCGAGAATGCCACGGACGGGGACCCTTCATCGCCGTTTCCGTCGTGTCGTCCGGATCACGCGCGGCGCTCGGTGACCGTAGATTGGCGACTGTCGATCGGTATCGAGCTCGATACATGTCGGAAGGACCGTCGTTGACCGAATCGAAGACCGCGCCCCGCGGCAACAGCAGTGAGAAGCCGTCGGTGACACCCGACCGGGCAAGCCTGCTGGGCACGGGCGGAATCTGGCTCGCCAAGTGGTCGGCCTGCCTCGTCGTCATCGCTGCTGCCGCCGTGGTGATCGGCTGGATCATCGAGAAGATGTGGGTGATCGTACTGCCGGTCGCGCTCGCGATCGTCGTCTCCACGATTCTGTGGCCCCCCACCCGTTTCATGACCAAACGTGGCGTGCCGCCGGCCGGCGCGGCCGGCCTGACCCTCGTCATGTTCTTCGCGGTCGTCGGCGGCATCATCGCCGGGATCGTGCCTTCGGTGGTGTCCCAGATGCCCGACCTGGCCAACAAGGCCACCGAAGGCATCAACACCGTGCAGGAGTGGGTGAAGGGACCCCCGATCAATCTGCGCGACGAGCAGCTCGACAATGCCGTCCACGCGGTGGTCGAGCGAGTGCAGGGCAGTGCCGCCACGATCGCCGGGGGTGTGTTCTCCGGCGTGAGCACGGCAGGTTCGCTGCTCGTCACGCTCGCTCTCGTCCTTGTGCTGGCGTTCTTCTTCATCAAGGACGGCCCGCGGTTCCTGCCCTGGCTGCGCAGGGTGAGCGGCCGCCGCGCCGGACGCCATTTCGACGAGATCCTCAGGCGGATGTGGACCACGCTCGGCGGGTTCATCCGCACGCAGGCCCTGGTGAGCTTCATCGACGCTCTGTTCATCGGTATCGGCCTGGTGATCCTCGGAGTGCCACTCGCCCCGGTGCTGGCGATCCTCACGTTCATCGGCGGGTTCGTACCCATCGTCGGTGCGTTCGTCGCAGGTGCGCTGGCCGTGTTGGTGGCGCTCGTCGCAAACGGCTTCACCACGGCGCTCATCGTGCTCGTCCTCATCATCGCGGTGCAGCAGATCGAGGGAAACGTGCTGCAGCCGGTGCTGCAGTCGCGGTCGATGAATCTGCATGCGGCCGTGGTGCTGCTCGCGGTGACGGCGGGATCGTCGTTGTTCGGCATCATCGGCGCGTTCCTGGCCGTTCCTGCTGCGGCGGTGACCGCGGTGGTCATCCGCTACATCGGCGAACAGATCGACGAACGCGCCCGGGAGGGAGAGGACGAGACGAAGGCACTGCCGGCTCCGGGCGACACCTCGGTGCCCGATCCGAAGAACGCCAAGCCTGCCCCGCCGGAGCCGGCCGCCTCCGAGGAGTGAGGGACGGTCAGCTCGCCACGCGGACGGTGGATCCCGAGCGGCCACGGATCACGTGCAGCCTGCTCGGGATGCGCTGACGCATCTCGTCGACGTGACTGACCACACCCACCACGCGGCCTCCCGCGCGTAGTTCGTCGAGCACACCCATGACGGCCTCGAGGGAGTCGGCGTCGAGCGAGCCGAACCCTTCGTCGATGAACATCGTGTCGAGCACGAGCCCACCGGCCTCGGCGGCGACGACGTCGGCGAGCCCGAGGGCGAGCGCGAGCGACGCCTGGAAGGACTCCCCTCCCGACAACGTCTTCGTCGACCGCACGGCGCCGGTGTACTCGTCGTGGATGTCGAGGCCGAGACCGCCGCGACGGCCACGGCTCTCGACCGCGTCGGAATGCACGAATTCGTAACGGCCACCGGACATCCTGCGGAGCCGTTCGGAGGCCGCGTCGGCGACCTCCTCGAGTCGTGCCGCGAGCACGTACGAGCGGAGCGACATCTTCTTGGCGTTCGAGCCCATCCCGGCCACGACGTCGGCGAGCGCGGACAGTTCGGCGTGCTCGTCGAGCAACGGAGCGAGTTCGGCGCAGGCCTGCTCGAGCCGCCGGGTGTAGGTCTCGATGTCGAGGTGCCGGCGCTCGGCCTCGGTGGCCGCACTCAGAGCGGCTTCCACCGCGGCGGCACCGTCGTCCACCACCGTGCGGGCCGCTGTCACGTCGGCGACCTCGTCCCCGGTGAGGGCGGCGATCGCGGGGTCGTTCAGCGTGGAGCCGGCGACGGCGCGTTCGTCGTCGGCAGCACGCAGGACGCGGTCGATCTCGGCGAGTCGCTCGGGCCGCCGGACCGCGGCGAGAGCACTGTCCAGGTGAGCGAAACCCGCCTCGACGGCAGCAGTGCGGGCGTCGGCGGCACGCTCGTCGGCGGCCGTCCGCGCCTGGAGGGCCGCGGTGCGGGCATCGAGAAGTGCGGTCGCGGCGGCGGACAACGCGGCGACCGCCCTGCGCCGGGGGGCGAGCAGATCGAGGTCGCCGACGGCCTCGACGATGCGCTCGGTGATCTCGGTGATCTCGGCGGCGCGGACTGCGTCCTCGCGCGCGAGATCCGACAGTTCGGCGTCGAGCCGCTTCTCCTGCTCGGCCAGGACGGTGTCGCGCTTGCGCAGATCCTCGACCACCGCGCGCAGGTGGTCGAGCCGGCCCGCAACGGTGGCGGCCTCGTCGTGGGCGCGAACCGCCTCGGCGTGGGCGGCGGTGAGCTCGGCGAGTTCGACGTCGCCGCAACGCTGCCGGAGAACGGCGACGATCCCGGCGAGGTCGGTGGCGGCCTCGCGCGCCTCGGCCAGCGCGGTGGCGGCGCGCTGCTCGGCGGCGTGGGCGCCTTCTTCGTCGGCCTTCGTCGCGGTGTCGGGCGCCGGGCGGGCAGGCGCGGGATGTTCGGTGGAACCGCAGACCACACACGGTTCTCCGTCGGTGAGACGTGCCGCGAGTTCGGCGGCCATCCCGTCGATCCGCCGTTGCCGGACGTCGAGGTGCGCAGCGCGCGCCTCGTTGAATTCGGAGTGCAGCTGCAGCACCCGGCCTTCGAGGCGATCGAGTTCGGTTCGGCGCGAAGCGAGTTCGACGGCTGCCTCGAGTGCGTCGGCCGCGTGGGCGCGTGCGGTCGACAGACCCGCGAGCATGGCCGCTGCCCGCTCGGCCTCGGCGACCGCATCGGCGGCGGCGGCCGACCGCTCGGGCAGCGCGACACGCTCGTCGATCACCTGCTGCCGCTCGTCGGTGAGGGCACGCCGGCGCCCGGCGCGATTCTCGCGCTCGGCTTCGATCTCGGCGAGGCGGCGCCGGCGGTCGAGGAGGACATCGAGACGCGCTGCCTCCGAGGACCATTGCTCGCAGCGTGGGCGGATGATGTCGCGATCGGCGGCGGACGGCGTGGGCCCGATCGCGGCGAGCAGTTCGCGACCCTCGTCGTCGTTCCCGAGCGGCACCGCGGCGGCCTCGGCACGGGCGGCAGCCGCCTCGGCCTCGCGTGCGAGGCGGTGGGCCTCCCGATCGACGACGGTCACACCCACCGCTCGATGCGCGGCGTCGCGTTCGGCCGCCATGGCGGCACGCTGCGGCTGCGTCTGCTCGAGTTCGGCGAGGACGTTCAGTGCCTCGCGGCGCCGGCGGAGTCGGTCGGCGAGAGCGACGACCTCGTCGAGCCTGCGCCGATTGGCTTCGTCGACGGTGCGGACCCGCGCGAGCGCCGCGGCGGCGGCGTCGCGGTTCTCCGCGGCCTCGGCGAGAAGCCGACCGGCCCATTCCACCGGGTCGGCGTCGGCGCCCGCTTCGATCCCGGCGGACGCGGCGACCTTCGCCGCGAGTACTTCGACCTTCTTCTGTTGCTCGGCAAGCAGTTTCGTCCCGGCTCCCCGGCGATCACGGAACCATTGTTCGACGTCTCCGAAACGGGTGGTGTCGAACAGTCGCTCGAGCAGCCTGCCGCGCTCCTCGCTGCCTGCGCGCAGGAACCGGGCGAAATCGCCCTGCGGCAGAAGCACCACCTGGAAGAACTGTTCGGCGCTCATTCCCAGCAGCGACTTGACGACATCGCCGATCTCCGGGATCCGCGACAGGTTCTCCCCCGACCCGTCGAGCCACGTGAGAGTGGCTTTGGCCTGTTGCTTGATCGTGCCGGTGCCGCGCAGCTTCGGGCGCTCGAACTCGGGGCTGCGTTCGATACACAGCCGGCGACCCGCGATGGTCGCTTCGAGCCGGACCTTCGGCACCGCACCTACACGCGCGTGGTCGGACAGCAACCGGCGGCCGTCGGCACGCGCCCCGGGGACGGTGCCGTAGAGCGCGAATGCGACCGCGTCGAGGATCGACGTCTTACCCGCGCCCGTCCGACCGTGCAGCAGGAACAGGCCGTCGGCGCCGAGTTCGTCGAAGTCGATCTCGACGGTCTCGGCGAACGGACCGAAGGCCGCGATCTCGAGGTGGTGCAGTCTCATGCCGACACGTCCGTTCGCCACGACGCGCCGTTCTCGTCGCCGATACCGCGACGGCGGTCGACCTCCCTCAGCGCGTCGTCGATCCAGTCGCGCTCGCGCTCGGACGGTTCGGAACGCACATCGGTGAGGAACGACGCGGCGATGTCGCGGTCGCTGCGCCCGCGCACCTTGTCGCGATAGCTGCCCTCCGTGGACCCGGCCGGTCGCTGCCATTCGACATGCACGGCACAGGGGAACCGCTCCTGCAGGCGACGCATGGCATCGAGCGGGCGGATCGCGTCGGTCAGCACCGCGGAGACGTAGTGATCCTCGACCCCGGCATGCGCCGGATCGGCGAGCAGATCGTCGAGTTCGCCTTCGAGACGGGTGAGTTCGCGGATCACCGGAAGATCGACACGCTCGACGGACGCCGCACCGGATGCGTCGAGATCGACGACGAACACCGCCTTGCGGTGCGAGCGCTCGCCGAAGGAGTACGGCAACGGGGATCCCGAATACCGGACCGTCTCGCTCACCGTCTGAGGAGAGTGCAGATGACCGAGTGCGACGTAGTCGGCGCCGTCGAACGACGACGCGGCGACCGTCTCGACGCCACCCACGGAGATGGACCGCTCGGAGTCGCTGGGCTCGCCGCCGACGACGAAGGCGTGGGCCAGGACGACGGTGCGGCCGTCGCGATCCGCGGCGTCGGCGTGCACGCGTTCCATCGCCGCGTCGAGGATCTGCTGGTGCGAGCGGGCCTCCGGGACACCGAGCTCGGCCCGGGCGATCTCGGGCTCGAGATACGGGATGCCGTAGAAGCAGACCGGGCCGTGTTCGTCGTGCAGGACGACCGGGCTGCCGATCTGCGACACGCGGGTGATCAGGTGCAGACCGCCGTGCGCTGCGAAAGCGGCCCCCGCCCCGAGCCGGACCGGCGAATCATGGTTGCCGGAGGTGGCGACGATGATCGCCCCCGCTTCGCGGATCGCCTCGAGTCCTGCATTGCACACGGCCACCGCATCGGAACTGGGGATGGACCGGTCGTACACGTCGCCCGGCACGACCACCACGTCGATCCCGCGTTCGGCCACGAGATCGGCGACGGCCCGCAACGCACGCGCCTGGTCGGCGAGCAGGTCGACACCGTGGAAAGTGCGGCCGATGTGCCAATCGGAGGTGTGCAGGATCCGCATGGCACAGACGGTAGAGGAGAGGACCGACATCCCCGGATGCCGGGTGGATGTCGCCTCGATGCGGCATCATCCGCCCCATGACAGCACTCACGGCACTCGGCCTGCTCGTCGCACTCGGTCTCGGGGTGGTGCTCGGCTGGCTGCTCCGAGCCTCCCGCGACGGCGAACGCGCAGTCCGTGCCGAGGCCCGGCTGGCGGCCCTGCGCGACAACGAGGAGCAGTTGCGCCAATCGCTCGCTGCGGTGAGCGAGGACGCCGCCAGGCGGCAGTCCGGTGCCATCGGCGACCAGGTGTCGCGACTCGTCGGCCCGCTGAACGAGGCGGTGGGGGCGCTCGCCCGACAGGTCGAGCACGTCGAACGCAACCGCGTGCACGCCTACGCGGGGTTGAGCGAGCAGGTCGAAGGCATGCACCGCGCGTCGCAGCTGCTGTCCACACGCACCCAGCAGCTGGTCACCGCTCTGCGCGCGCCGCAGGTGCGCGGACGGTGGGGCGAGATCCAGCTCGAACGAGTCGTCGAGCTCGCCGGGATGGTGCGGCACTGCGACTTCGACACCCAGGTGAGCAAGGACGGCATGCGCCCCGACCTGGTGGTCTACCTCGCCGGGGGCAAGCAGATCGTCGTCGACGCGAAGGTGCCCTTCGCCGCCTATCTGGATGCCGCCGAGTCCGAGGATCCCGACGAGCGCGACCGTCACCTCACGCGCCACGCACGGCAGCTGCGCACCCACGTCGACCAGCTGTCGGGCAAGGCCTACTGGGAGTCCTTCGACCCGACGCCCGAGTTCGTCGTGCTGTTCGTGCCGGGCGATCCGTTCCTCGACGCCGCGCTGGGCGCCGATCCCGATCTGCTCGAGCACGCCTTCACCCGGAACGTCATCCTTGCCACCCCGACCACGCTCGTGGCGCTGCTGCGCACGATCGCCCACACCTGGCGGCAGGAAGCACTCTCCCGCGATGCGGCGACCATCCACAGGCTGGGCCGTGAGCTGTACCAACGGCTCGGTGTGGTGGGTTCGCACCTCGACCGGCTCGGCAACCAGCTCGGCAAGGCGGTCGATTCGTTCAACCTGACGGTCTCGTCGATGGACACCCGGGTGGGAGTGACGGCCCGCAAACTCCACGACCTGGAGATCTTCGACGGCGAGGTGCCCGAGGTCCAGCGTGTCGACGCGTGGCCGCGTCGCAGCACCCTGACAGAACGAGCCGTCGCGGACGGTCCTGTCGACGAAGCGAGCTGACATCGTCACGCTAATGTCTACGTTGTGTCTGCAACCCAACGTGCACGTTCGGCGGTGCCGCTCGACATGCGGTCGTTGGTGCCTACGGTGCCCGGTGTGCCCTGGTGGGGTGCCGTGGCGATCGCAGCCGGAACGACGCTTCTCGGGGTGCTGCTCGACAGCGCACGCGGGAACGAACTGACCACTGCGTTCACCGTCTTCTATGTGCTCGGCTGCCTCGCGGCCGTGGTGGCGGTGCGCTATCGCGGACTGTTCACGGCCATGGCCCAGCCGCCCCTGCTGCTGCTCCTCGCGGTGCCGATCGGTCAGGAGCTCGTCTCCTCCGGCAGCACCGGTGGCTTGAAGGATCTCGCGCTCAACGTCGCCTATCCGCTGGTGAACCGTTTCCCGGCGATGCTGCTGGCAACCGTCCTGGTCTTGGCCATCGGCGGTTTCCGGATCTTCGCGACCCGCCAGAACACCGGGGTGCGGGCCCGGGCGCCGCGCGAGCGCGCGAAGCCGCGTGCCCCGAAGGACCGCCCGTCCCGAGCCGCGGACGACCGTCCGACCAGGCGCGCGACCCGGGGACGACCGTCGACCGCCACCCCGGGCCGGGGGACGCCGGCCGCGAAGGCGTCGGTCCGGGAGGTCGCCGACACCCGTCCGCGTCGCCGCGCCCGCCCCGAGTCTCCGGCGGCCGAGCAGCCCGCTCCTCGTGCACAGCGTGTCCGTGCCGAAGGATCTGCTCAGCGTGCTCGTGCTTCCCGACCTGCCGATCCGGTGCCGCCGGAGGGACGCGAGCCGCGGCGCCGTCCGGCACCCGAGCCGGAACCCGGCCGTCCGGCACCCGCACCCGCACCCGCACCCACGCAGAGTTACGAGCCCCCGCGTGTGCGGTACCGCGACCGCTACGAGGACTGACCGGCACAACGACGAAGACGACCGGTCACCTGCCGATTCACGGCGGTGACCGGTCGTCTTCGCTTCAGGGACTACCTGTTCAGGAACGACGCGACGCGCGCAGTTCGCGCGGCAGGGCGAACACCAGGGTCTCGTTGGCGGTCGTCACCGACTGCACGTCGTGGAAGCCGCGCTCGTCGAGGAACTGGACGACGCCCTGGACGAGGATCTCGGGGACCGACGCACCCGAGGTGATACCGACGGTCTCGACGCCCTCGAGCCAGGCCGGATCGATCTCCTTGGCGTAGTCGACCAGGTGGGCCGCCCGGGCACCTGCACCGAGAGCCACCTCGACGAGTCGCACGGAGTTGGACGAATTCCGCGACCCCACGACGATCACCAGATCGCACTCGGGCGCCATCGCCTTCACCGCGACCTGCCGGTTCTGGGTGGCGTAGCAGATGTCGTCGCTCGGCGGATCCTGCAGCTGCGGGAACTTCTCGCGCAGGCGCTGCACGGTCTGCATCGTCTCGTCGACGCTCAGGGTGGTCTGGGACAGCCAGATGACCTTCTCCGGGTCGCGCACGGTCACCGAGTCGACGGCGTCGGGGCCGTCGACGAGCTGCACGTGGTCGGGGGCCTCACCTGCGGTTCCCTCGACCTCCTCGTGCCCTTCGTGACCGATGAGGAGGATGTCGAAGTCGTCGCGGGCGAAACGCTTGGCCTCCTGGTGGACCTTCGTCACCAGCGGGCAGGTGGCGTCGATGGTGCGCAGCTGCCGGGCAGCGGCGGATTCGTGGACCGCGGGAGACACACCGTGCGCCGAGAACACGAGGACGGCGCCTTCGGGCACTTCGTCGGTCTCGTCGACGAAGACCACGCCGCGTTCGGCAAGCGTGTCGACGACGTGGCGGTTGTGGACGATCTCCTTGCGGACGTAGATCGGCGCGCCGTACTTGTCGAGCGCTTTCTCGACCGTCTCGACCGCACGATCGACGCCGGCGCAGTAACCGCGTGGCTCGGCGAGCAGAACGCGCTTTCCGGAGGCAGAGGGACCGGCGGACCGTGTGATCCCGACTTCGAGTGGAACAGGCGCAGACATGCCTCCAGACTACGGGGCGCGTCGGAGAGGGGCTTCCCAGCTCGCAACCGAGGGGCTCACCCGGCTACCAATCACGCCGATCATCGGGCAGTCTTGGGGCATGATCCGTCCACCGTTCCTGGCACGGGTGGCTGCCGGCGTTGCTGTCACCGCGTACGAAGAGACCCTCAAGCTGCCGAGCACAGCCGTGTCGTTGCCGATGACGACGGTGAGCCAGATCCTGCAGACGACGATGCGGGTGCAACAGGTGATGACCTCGCTCGCCATCAAGGGCGACCAGTTCTTCGAGGTCTTCGGAGGAGAGCCCGCCGAGACCGCACAGTGGGCGACCTTCGACGACGACGGCTCCTCGTCGTCGGACGACGCCGCTCCCTCGACGAATGCCGCGTCGAACGGCGTTCCCGGCCGATTCGCCCTGTACTCGATCCCGCCGGAGACCGAGACCGATGCGCCTGCCGCCGAGACGGCGGTCACACCGGCGAAGTCCGGTGCGGCGACCTCGAAAGCGCCCGAGAAGAAGGTGGCAGCGGAGAAGGCCGGCACGAAGTCCGCCGAAGGCACGGACACGAAGGTCGCCGAGGCCTCCGGAGACCGGTCCGAGATCGTCGAGTACCTCGACTACGACTCGCTGACCCTCGCCCAGTTGCGGGCCCGTCTGCGCACGCTGTCGGTGGACGAACTCACAGCGTTGCTCGACTACGAGAATGCTCACGCCGCGCGTACTCCGTTCGTGACGATGCTGTCGAACCGGATCACCAGCGCGCGTAACAAGTGACGGCCGGACAGAACGCGGGACGACCGAACTCCGCGGAGCAGCCCTGGCCCGTCCGCACCGTCGCCCAGAAGGTTGCCGGGTGGGTCGACAAGCTCGGCACCATCTGGGTCGAGGGTCAGGTCACCCAGATCAACGCCCGTCCCGGCACCCGGACGGCGTTCCTGACCTTGCGCGACCCGTCGGTGGACATGTCCCTGCAGGTGACCTGCTCACCGCAGCTCCTGCAGCAGTCGGGGGTGCCGATCACCGAGGGCAGCCGCGTGATCATGTTCGGGAAGATGACCTTCTGGCCCGGTCGCGGCAGCCTCGCGCTGCGGGTCACCGAGATCCGGGCCGTCGGCATCGGGGAGCTGCTCGCGCGCCTCGAGCGGCTGCGCGCGTTGCTCGCCGCCGAGGGCCTGTTCGACCCGCGGTTGAAACGACCCTTGCCGTTCCTGCCGCGCCGCGTCGGCCTGGTCACCAGCCGCGGCAGCGCAGCCGAACGCGACGTGCTGTCGGTCGCGCAGCGTCGCTGGCCGGCCGTGCGGTTCGACGTTCGCCACGCGACGGTGCAGGGCCCCACCGCGGTCACACAACTCATCGAGGCTCTCGAGGCGCTCGACAGCGATCCGGACGTCGACGTGATCGTTCTTGCCCGTGGCGGTGGCAGCGTCGAGGATCTGCTGCCGTTCTCCGACGAAGCGCTGTGCCGCGCGATCGCCGCATGCACGACCCCCGTGGTCAGCGCGATCGGCCACGAGCCCGACAGTCCGTTGTGCGATCACGTCGCCGACCTGCGGGCCGCGACCCCCACCGATGCCGCGAAGCGCGTCGTGCCCGATGCCGTCGCCGAACTCGATCTGGTCGACGAGCTGAGGACTCGGTCGGCGGCGGCGCTGCGCAACTGGGTGCGCCGGGAGGAACACGTCATCGCGCAGATGCGCGAGCGTCCCGTCCTGGCCGATCCGTTCCGCGACCTCGACCGGCGATACGAGGAGCTCGAGCGGCTGCAGCAGGCGGCACGACGCGACGTCACCCGGCTGATCTCGTCGGAGTCGTCGACACTCGAACATCTGCGGGCGCGGCTGGGGACCCTCGGCCCCGCGGCGACCCTGGCGCGTGGCTACGCCGTGGTCCAGCGGATCGTGCCGGGCAGCGACCCGGAGGTGGTACGCACACTCGGCGAGATGCCGATCGGCACCCAGCTGCGGGTGCGGGTTGCGGACGGCGCGGCCCGCGCCGCCGTCATGGGACACGAACGACAAGGAAGACAGGAACAGTGACGAACGCGGGAACCGACGACGCGAACGCCGATGTGCGGGAGTTCGGCTACGAGCGAGCTCGGGACGAACTCGTCAACGTCGTGAAGATGCTCGAACAGGGCGGACTCGACCTCGACGACTCTCTGCAGCTGTGGGAACGCGGCGAGGCCCTCGCGAAACGCTGCGAGGAGCATCTCGCCGGCGCCCGCGAACGCGTCGAGCAGGCACTCTCGCTCGCGGACGACGAGGACGAAGACGAAGACGACGAGGACTGACCTCGACCGCCCCGGCCCGGCCCGGCCCGGCCCGGATCAGGGTTCGAGCGGTTCGGCCCTGCCCGCAGCGATGGCCAGCGCCGTGAGCTCGGCCTCGTCGCCGGAGCCGCCGATCAGGATGCGCACGTCGCCGAAGTCGGACACCCAGAGCGCTTCGACTCCCTCGCCGCCGTAGACCACCCAGTCGTGCCCCTCGATCGAGCGGCTGTCGGTGGCGGTGCGGGCTCCCCCGGCGACGAATCGCACCAGCTCGTCCTCACCGGCATCCGACTGGGTGAAACGCACGTAGCGACCCTCCGGAGTGATGAAACCGACGGTGCTCGAATCGCCGCCCTGGTTACCGGAGACGATGCTGCGGCTACCGGAGTTGGGCTGCCAGCCCTCGGGGACCTCGGGATGACGGATGGGGAATGCGAGTTCCGTCGCGTCGTACTTCAGACCGGCATCGATGTCGAAACTCGGCACCGGGCCCGCTGTGGGTCCGCCGGGCTTGAACTCGCACTGGCTGGCGATCGCGGCGATGAACAGAATCAGCACGAGCAGCGGGATCAACGACCACGCCATATCGCGACCGTCTTGCAGGATGCGAGGTTTCTTGGATGCCACCCGTCCAGTCTGACAGCTACGGAACAGGCATGTTCAGACCGGGCGGGTCCGACGGCCCACACCATCGGCCGTGATGAGACAATAGCCGTGCGACACACACGGATCGTGCGGACGCCCTCGGCGACCGCTCCCTCTGCCGGCGCAACCCGCGTCGACCGAAAGTCTCCAGGAGGCAGTAGCCCATGACGGCCAGCACCCCACGCCGCGAAGCGCCGGACCGCAACCTCGCACTCGAACTGGTCCGCGTCACCGAGGCCGCGGCGATGGCGGCCGGCCGGTGGGTCGGGCGCGGCGACAAGGAAGGCGGCGACGGCGCCGCGGTCGACGCGATGCGCCACATGGTCAGCTCCGTGTCGATGCAGGGTGTCGTCGTGATCGGTGAGGGCGAGAAGGACGAAGCGCCCATGCTCTACAACGGCGAGGAGGTCGGCAACGGCGACGGTCCGCTGTGCGACGTCGCGGTCGACCCGATCGACGGCACGACACTCATGTCGAAGGGTGCTCCCGGCGCGATCGCGGTGCTCGCCGTGGCCGAGCGCGGTGCGATGTTCGACCCGTCCGCCGTGTTCTACATGGAGAAGATCGCCGTCGGCCCCGAGGCCGCCGACGTCATCGACATCACCGCCCCGATCGCGGAGAACATCCGCCGCGTCGCGAAGGCGAAGAACATCGCGCATGCCGACCTGACCGTGACGATCCTCGATCGTCCGCGCCACGCGCAGATCATCAAGGAGGTGCGTGAGGCGGGTGCCCGCATCCGTCTGATCTCCGACGGCGACGTCGCCGGTGCGATCGCCGCTGCACGTCCGGGTTCGGGTGTCGACATGCTGCTCGGCATCGGCGGTACCCCCGAGGGCATCATCGCCGCAGCCGCGATGCGCTGCATGGGCGGCGCGCTGCAGGGTCGCCTGGCGCCGAAGGACGACGCCGAGCGTCAGAAGGCGATCGACGCCGGACACGATCTCGATCGCGTCCTGACCACCACCGATCTCGTCACGGGCGAGAATATCTTCTTCTGTGCGACCGGCGTCACCGACGGCGAGCTGCTCCGCGGTGTCCGCTACTCCGCGGGTGGCGCGGAGACGCAGTCGATCGTGATGCGCAGCAAGTCGGGCACGGTGCGCATGATCGAGGCGTACCACCGTCTGCAGAAGCTCAGTGAGTTCTCGTCCATCGACTTCCACGGTGTCGCCGGCTCGCCGCCTCCCATGCCCTGATCGCCACCGATCGCTCCCGAGGAGGGGCACTGCCACGAGTTCTCGTCGCAGTGCCCCTCCTCGTTCGTTCCGGCGGCATAACGTGGAGGACATGACCGACACCGAACAGTCTTCTCAGCAGTTCCGTATCGAACGCGACACGATGGGCGAGGTCCAGGTTCCGGTCGACGCCTTGTGGCGCGCCCAGACGCAGCGCGCCGTGGAGAACTTCCCGATCTCGGGGCGCGGACTCGAACGCGCACAGATCCGCGCGCTCGGTCTGCTCAAGAGCGCCTGCGCCCGGGTGAACAAGGACCTGGGTCTGCTCGATCCGGAGAGGGCCGATGCGATCATCGCCGCCGCCGATGCGATCGCCGCCGGCGAATACGACGACCAGTTCCCGATCGACGTCTTCCAGACCGGTTCGGGCACGAGTTCGAACATGAACACCAACGAGGTCATCGCCTCACTCGCCGCGAAGGCCGGGGTCACGGTCCACCCCAACGACGACGTGAACATGTCGCAGTCGTCGAACGACACCTTCCCCACCGCGACGCATGTCGCTGCGACCGAGGCGACGGTCAGGGACCTGATCCCTGCCCTCGAGCACCTGCACGGAGCCCTCGCCGGGAAGGCGAAGGAGTGGCGCACCGTCGTCAAGTCCGGCCGCACCCATCTGATGGATGCGGTCCCGGTGACCCTGGGCCAGGAATTCGGTGGATACGCCCGTCAGATCGAGGCCGGGATCGAACGTCTGCGTGCGACACTCCCCCGCCTCGGCGAACTGCCGATCGGTGGCACCGCGGTCGGCACGGGACTCAATGCGCCGGCGGATTTCGGTCCGCGCGTAGTGGCCGTGCTCGTCGAGACCACCGGACTCGAGGATCTGCAGCGGGCCCGCGACAGTTTCGAGGCGCAGGCCGCACGTGACGCCCTGGTCGAGGTCTCCGGTGCGCTGCGCACCGTCGCCGTGTCGCTGACGAAGATCGCCAACGACATCCGCTGGATGGGATCCGGTCCGCTCACCGGCCTGGCCGAGATCCGGCTCCCCGATCTGCAGCCCGGCAGCTCGATCATGCCGGGTAAGGTCAATCCCGTTCTCCCCGAAGCAGTTACGCAGGTCGCCGCGCAGGTCGTGGGCAACGACGCCACCGTGGCGTGGAGCGGTGCGGCGGGAGCCTTCGAACTCAACGTCTACATTCCGGTCATGGCGCGGAACGTCCTCGAGTCGATTCGGCTGCTCGCCAACGTCTCCCGGCTGTTCGCCGATCGCTGCATCACCGGGCTGGTCGCGAACGTCGAACATCTGCGCACGCTGGCGGAGTCGTCGCCCTCGATCGTCACTCCCCTCAACTCGGCGATCGGCTACGAGGAGGCCGCGGCCGTCGCCAAGGAGGCTCTGAAGGAGAAGAAGACGATCCGTCAGGCCGTCGTGGACCGCGGCCTCGTCGGCGACCGCCTGAGCGAGGAGGAACTGGACCGCCGCCTCGACGTCCTGGCGATGACGCGGGTGGACGAGGAGACCTGACCCGCAGAGTTCCGACCGACAGAGCCGTCTGCATTCGCTACGAATTCCGCCATCCGCTACAGCAACTTGCTGTAGCGGATGGCGAAGACGTGAGCGAACAGCAAGGGCTCACCGGGAGTCACCTCACTCCTGGACCACCTCGGTCCCGGCTCGGGGCGACCAGGTGATGTACCCGAACTGGAAGTTGCTCCTCGCACCGTCGGCGTTCTTTTCCTCGTCACTGATCGGGAAGCCCAGGTCGCCACCGGCACCGCCCGCGGCCTCCCAGGCCGTGCGGATCTCACCCCACACGATGTGGGAATCGGTATCGGGACTCCACGCGATGATGCCGCCCTCGAACTCCGCGACGTAGCCGTCGCCGACCTCTTCCTGCTCACCGGTCGCCGCACCGAGGGGGCTCGACGCACCACCGACCTCGTTGTACTTCTGCAGGATAGGTCCGCTGAGTTCGACCTGCTCACCGCCCGGACCGGGCACGGCGCTGGACTGATCCGCTGCGGGTTCCGAGGCCTCGGGCGAATCGTCGCCCTGTGTGATCGATTCGACGGCGCTCTGCGCCCCGGACGCCACGCCCTCCGCGGCAGACTGGACCGCGCTGGTCGCGCTGTCCACCGTGTCCTCCGCCGATCGGTCGTCGCTGCAGCCTGCGACGACCAGTCCGACCGCCGCCGCGGCCGCCACCAACGCCGCTCTGCGTCGGGGAATTCGCTTCATCGGTTCGCTCCTGTCGCTGTGAGGACGGGTACCTGATGTCAGGGTGCCCGACTCGCCCGCGACACAACCCGGTTTCGGGCGATTCTGTGGCATGGGCGAATCCGGTTCCACCACCGGTCCGTGCCCGTTACCATGCGACGCAGCCGACGCCGAGGAGAGCGATGAGCACACCGACCGCCACCGGACAGAACGCCGTCGCGACGGTGACCGACTTCCTGGAGGCGACGGCCGCGGAGGACATCGACCGCGCCGCCTCGCTGATCACCGACGACATCGCGTGGCACAACACCTGGCTCCCCACCATCCGCGGCGCTTCCCGGGTGCGGCAGATCCTCGCCGGTCTCGCACGACCTGCGGTGGGATTCGGTGTCGTCGTCCACCACATCGCGGCCGACGGCGACATCGTGCTCACCGAGCGCACCGACAGCCTGCGTTTCGGTCCGGTGCGCATCGAGTTCTGGGTGTGCGGCACCTTCGAGTTACGCGACGGACGGATCGCCGTGTGGGACGACCACTTCGACGTCCTCACCTTCCTCCGCGGCACCGCCGTGGGGGTACTGCGCGCCGTACTACGTCGTTCCTGATCGTCGACGCCCGCATAGAATCCGTTCGTCACCGAACCGTTCGGTGACGGATCAGCAGGGAGCGATGACATGTCCGACGCCGAGCACACTCCGGGATTCACGACGGGTCTGGAGATCCGGCGCGAAGTGATGGGTGACGACTTCGTCGAGCGAGCGTTCGAACGCTCCCGCGGCACCGACTCCGAGGCGATGCAGGAATTCGTCACCGAACACGCCTGGGGTGCCGTGTGGTCGCGCCCCGGTCTCGACCGGCGCAGCCGCAGCCTGCTCAACCTCGGCATGCTCATCGCGTTGCGTGCCGAGAACGAGTTGCGCGGCCACGTCCGCGGAGCGCTGCGCAACGGGCTCGGCCGCGCGGAGATCGTCGAATCCGTCATCCACTGCTCGGCGTACTGCGGTGCCCCCGCCGGACTCGCCGCGATGCGCGTGGTCCAGGAAGTCCTCGAGGCCGAACTCGGCCCCCTCTCCGAGAAGACCGCCTCCGACGAGGCCTGACGACGACGGCGCGCCCGGCGGGATGCCGGACGCGCCGTTCGATCGAGCTCGGGGTTCAGGCGCCCGGAGCGAACTCCTCGAGCATCTCCGTCACCAGCGCCGCGATCGGCGAGCGCTCACTGCGCGTGAGCGTGACGTGTGCGAACAACGGATGCCCCTTGAGTTTCTCGATGACCGCCGCGACACCGTCGTGCCGGCCGACACGCAGGTTGT
This sequence comes from Rhodococcus sp. As11, assembly GCF_048957735.1. NCBI lineage: Bacteria > Bacillati > Actinomycetota > Actinomycetes > Mycobacteriales > Nocardiaceae > Rhodococcus > Rhodococcus sp. As11. Next base: position 34,647 of record NZ_JARDJE010000006.1, on the reverse strand, counting down.
CGCGCTGGGCGACGTCGTGGGTGAGCACGACGCGCGATCCCGCACCGAGCCGCGACAGGACGGTGAGCAGCACGTTGCGTTCGAGCGATTGCGCCTCGTCGACGACGACGAACGAATCGTGCAGCGACCGGCCACGAATGTGCGTGAGCGGCAGCACTTCCAGCATTCCGCGGCTGAGCACCTCTTCGAGCACCGCCGGGCTGGCGAGTCCTTCGAGGGTGTCGAAGACCGCCTGGCCCCACGGATTCATCTTCTCGGCCTCCGTACCCGGAAGATAGCCGAGTTCCTGTCCGCCGACCGCGTAGAGCGGCCGGAAGACCACCACCTTGCGGTGGGTTCGTCTTTCCAGGACGGCTTCGAGTCCGGCCGTCAGTGCCAGCGCGGACTTTCCGGTTCCGGCCTTGCCGCCGAGGGAGACGATGCCGACGGATTCGTCGAGCAGCAGGTCGAGGGCGACGCGCTGTTCGGCGGAGCGTCCGTGCAGTCCGAACGCCTCCCGGTCGCCGCGGACGAGCTGCACCCGCTTGTCGGCGGTGACCCGGCCGAGTGCGCTGGAGGAACCGCCGAGGAGCCTGATCCCCGTGTGGCACGGCAGATCCCGAGCGTCGTCGATGTCGACGATGCCCTCGGAGAACATCTCGTCGATGAGCTCCCGATCGACCTCGAGTTCGGTCATGCCCGTCCATCCCGAGATCACCACGTCCTGGGCGTGGTACTCGTCGGCGTCGAGGCCGACGGCCCCGGCCTTGACGCGTAACGGGATGTCCTTGCTGACGAGCACCACGTCGCGTCCCTCGGTGGCCAGGTTCAGGGCGCACGCGAGGATGCGGGAGTCGTTGGTGTCGGTGCGGAATCCGGCGGGCAGGACCATCGGATCGGTGTGGTTGAGCTCCACGTGCAGGGTGCCCCCCTCGTCCCCGATGGGGATGGGCTGATCGAGGCGTCCGTGCCGCTGCCGCAGGTCGTCGAGCAGCCGGAGGGATTCGCGGGCGAACCAGCCGAGTTCGTGGTGGTGCCGCTTGCCTTCGAGTTCGCCGATCACCACCAGCGGAAGGACGACTTCGTGCTCGGCGAACCTGGTGACCGCCCAAGGGTCGGAGAGCAACACTGAAGTGTCCAGTACGTAGGTGCGTACAGCGGGTTCTTTCGCAGCGGCAGGACCGGAGCGGGTGGGGACGGAGCGTGTTGCGTTCACGTGGGGCTCCTCGGCCCGGACGGCACCGCCCGGACGTATTCGGTGGGCCGGTGGGTCCCCGGTGTCGTCACGACCACGAAGGCCCGGTGCCGGCCCCCTCGTTCGGACTGTGTCAGCCACACGATCAGGGACCTCCCGTGTAGTCGGCACCTGCGCCGCCTACACCCCAGACGCTAACGCCGATCCGGACGATTCGCTCGCTGGTGGAGTATGCGTGTCGGTGAAGTTTCCGTAAACGTCGTCTCGGGAGTGTTCGTGCGCCTCAGAGGTATGCACGAACGTCGTCGATCCGACCCCGCTCGCCGGGGTCGGATCCGCCGAAATCCGGATTCGGGTCAGCGCAGCGACGCGGTGAGTTCTTCGGTCTCGCGGTCGCGGCAGCGCGCCGACGCGGCGATCGATTCGATCAGTGCGTTCGTGGTCTCGACCCGGCCGACCCGCTTCGCGACGTACTGCAGCGCCGTGAGGTGCTCGTCGCGGGAGAAGTCGGCGGTGGCGTCGAGGGCCATGAACGGTGCCACGTCGCTCATGAAGGCGTCGGCGGCGCTGAGCATGCAGCCCATGTGGGCGTAGACACCGGTGACGATCAGCTGGTCGCGGCCGTTGTGCGCGAGCAGCTGACGGAAGTCGGTGCGCTGGAACGCCGAGTACCGCCACTTGGTGACCTGGATGTCGTTCGGGCCGGGTGTGAGTTCGTCGATGATCTCGGTGTCGCGACCGGTGCTCAGGCCGACGCCCCAGAAGTCGGCGAGGATGCCGCGACGCGACGGATGCTGGTCGCCGGGCTGCATGGTGTAGACGACGGGGATGTCGGCGGCCAGGCACGCTTCACGGAGGCGGACGATGTTGGGCACGACGGTCGCGAGCGGCTCTGCGTCGCGACGGTAGGCGTCGATGAAGTACTTCTGCATGTCGTGGACGAGCAGTGCGCAGCGGGACGCATCGAGCGTCCACTCCACCCGAGCAGCGGGAATCTCGTCGCCGGTGGGCAACTCGTACGGATCGATGCTCGGGATGGCCATGCGACTTCCTTCTGCTGGTCGGGGTGCACGTGCGACGGCCGACGATGTCGGCATGCGTAGGCTACCCTAACCAACTCGCGCGGTGGGATGCGTCCCGTCCCGGATACGCGACCGGCCCGCACCGAAGGTCGGTGCGGGCCGGTCGGCGACAGGAGGAAACCGTCAGATCAGACGCCAGTCCTCGAGGCCCTCGTACAGCGGCACGGACTGTGCCAGGACGCTCACGCGGGTGCGCAGCGACTCGGCGTCGGCGCCACCGATGAGCGTCTGCGCGATGATCTCGGCGACCTCGGTGAACTGTTCGTCGCCGAAACCGCGGGTCGCGAGCGCCGGAGTGCCGATGCGCAGGCCCGAGGTGACCATCGGGGGCCGCGGGTCGAACGGCACGGCGTTGCGGTTGACGGTGATGCCGACCTCGTGGAGCGCGTCCTCACCCTGCTGGCCGTCGAGCTGCGAGTTGCGCAGGTCGACCAGGACCAGGTGCACGTCGGTGCCGCCGGTGAGCACCGAGATGCCCTTGTCGGCGACATCGGACTGCGACAGGCGCTCGGCGATGATCCGGGCACCGGACAGGGTGCGCTGCTGACGGTCCTTGAACTCGTCGCCGGCGGCGATCTTCAGCGCCACGGCCTTCGCAGCGATGGCGTGCATCAGCGGTCCGCCCTGCTGACCGGGGAAGACAGCCGAGTTGATCTTCTTCGCCCACTCCTGCTTGGCGAGGATCAGGCCGGAACGCGGACCACCGAGGGTCTTGTGCACAGTGGTGGAGACGACGTCGGCATAGGGCACGGGCGAGGGGTGCAGCCCCGCGGCGACCAGGCCGGCGAAGTGCGCCATGTCGACCCACAGGTACGCACCGACCTCGTCGGCAATGGAGCGGAAGGCCGCGAAGTCCTCGTGACGCGGGTAGGCGGACCAGCCGGCGACGATGACCTTCGGCTTCTCGCGCACGGCGATGTCGCGGACCTCGTCCATGTCGATACGGTGGTCGTCCTTGCTGACCCCGTAGGACGCGACGTCGTACAGCTTGCCGGAGAAGTTGAGCTTCATGCCGTGCGTGAGGTGGCCGCCGTGCGCGAGGTCGAGGCCGAGCAGCTTCTCGCCGGGCGTCATCAGCGCCATGAGCACCGCGGCGTTCGCCTGCGCGCCCGAGTGCGGCTGGACGTTCGCGAACTCGGCGCCGAACAGCTCCTTGGCGCGGTTACGGGCGAGGTCCTCGACGATGTCGACGTTCTCGCAGCCGCCGTAGTAGCGGCGGCCGGGGTAACCCTCGGCGTACTTGTTGGTCAGGACGCTGCCCTGGGCCTGCAGCACGGCGCGCGGCACGAAGTTCTCCGACGCGATCATCTCGAGCGTGTCGCGCTGACGCGACAACTCGCCGGCCATGGCCTCGGCGACCTCCGGGTCGAGGTCGTTCAGTGCGGCAGTGTTCACGTCGGCGCCGGGCGCAGCGGTCATCGAGATCTCTCCAAGCAGAGGGCGTCAGGGATACGACCTCCAGTCTACGAAGGCCGTCCACCGCCCCGGTAGCCGGTACCCGACCGACCTGCGGTTCACCGCAGGCTGCTGGGCACCAGGGGTTCGTCGAGCAGGCGCCGGAACCGTTCGGCACGCTCGGCTCCGACCGGAACCTGCCCGAGCCAGCCGCCGAGAAGCCGGTAGCCCTCGACGTAGGTGCTGATGTAGGCGCGCCACAACGGTGACGACAGGAACCGCAGCGACTGCCGGGCACGTTCGGGGCTCGACAGCGACCAGCGCTGCAGGAATTCGACCACGTCGTCGTGACTGCGCCCGCGGTCGTGGAGCAGCAACGCGGCGTCCTGACGCACCGGCAGCAACTGCTCGGACGCCTCGGCCAGTTCCTCGGCGAGTTCGCCGTCGAACCGGAGCCCGAGATCGGCGTAGATCTCCTGCGCCCACTTCCCCCAGCCCGGGCCGACGATCGCTTCGAGCGCGAGATCGGCGAGGCCTTCGGCCATGAGGCACTGCGGGGTGTTGACGAGGAACAGCGTCTGCTCGGCCTGCCCGGCGGCGACGAGACCGGCCTCCTTGCGGCAATGCTCGGTGTGGTGCCCCGGATACGCCTCGTGCGCGATCAGCCGCGGCAGGTGCGCCATGGTCTGTTCGAGATCGGAGTTGATCGCGACCCGCGAACGGTAGTCACCGAGGTAGTAGTTGAAACCCGACCACGGCTTGTCGCCGACGACCTCGTACTCGACACGTTCGGTATCGGGCAGCGGGTAGATCGCCCGCACCTTCTCGCGCAGCGCACCCGAGAACGCCTCGACGCAGTCGGCGAGGCGATCCGCAGGGATCACCTCGGACTTGCGGTGGGCCTGCATCCGCTCGGTGAGCGAACCCGGGCCGGGAAGCAGCGCATCGAGGCGACGGTGCGCGTCGCGGTAGGTGTCCTCGTCGCCGGGAGCGATGCGCACGTCGAAGTACGCCTCGACCTCGTCGACGAAACCGATCTCCTCCCCTGCGAACTTGCGGGCCGAGCAGTCGAGTGCGCGCAGATGCACGTCGAGGAAGCGGGTGCGCTCGTCGGACAGACCCGCACCGCGCAGTTCGTCCCGCAGGCGCCGCGCGATGTGCGATAGATCACGGGGATCGGGAGCCGGAGCGTTCTCGACCTTCCGCCGCAGCGCGGGATCGCCGGTGTAGGCGTCGACGAATCCTTCCTCGAGCCTGTCGAAAGCCAGACCCAGCAGCAGATATTCGTTCACGAAGTCGTCGGCTCCCATACCGGCCGAGCCTAGTCTCTCGTCGGCGGCCCGACACGGGAGAACCTGCCGGAGTGGGGACCCCGACGCGGCATCACCGTGTGTCAGCGAGCACAATCCGTTACATGGACATGCAACGCCGCATCCACCGCGCCGCCGGGAAGCCGTGCCGATGGCTCGTCTGAACGAACCGAGCCCGTACATCGAGTTCGACCGCAAGCAGTGGCGGACGCTGCGGAAGTCGACTCCCCTCATCCTCACCGAGGACGAACTGGTCGGGCTTCGGGGCCTGGGCGAGCAGATCGACCTCGCGGAGGTCGCGGAGGTGTATCTGCCCCTCGCCCGGTTGATCCACCTGCAGGTCGCGGCCAGGCAGCGGTTGTTCGCGGCCACGGCGACCTTCCTCGGGGAGAAGCATCCCGATCAGCAGGTGCCGTTCGTGATCGGTGTGGCCGGCTCGGTGGCTGTCGGTAAGTCCACGACGGCCCGTGTGCTGCAGGCGCTGCTGGCACGGTGGGACCATCACCCCCGGGTGGATCTCGTGACCACCGACGGCTTCCTCTACTCCACCAAGGAATTGGTGCGGCGCAACATCATGCATCGCAAGGGCTTTCCCGAGAGCTACGATCGGCGCAAGCTGCTGCGGTTCGTCACCGAGGTCAAGTCCGGCGCGAAAGAGGTTGCGGCGCCGATCTACTCACACATCTCGTACGACATCATCCCGGGGCAGTACCACATCGTCCGTCAGCCGGACATCCTCATCATCGAGGGCCTGAACGTGTTGCAGACCGGGCCACGGTTGATGGTCTCCGACCTGTTCGACTTCTCGATCTACGTCGACGCGCGGATCGAGGACATCGAGAAGTGGTACGTGGAGCGCTTTCTCGCGCTGCGTAATACGTCCTTCGCCGATCCGGAGGCGCACTTCCACCACTACGCGAACCTGTCGGACCGGGACGCGATGAGTGCCGCGAAGGAGATCTGGCACTCGATCAACCTGCCGAACCTGGTGGAGAACATCCTGCCGACACGGCCGCGCGCGACCCTGGTCCTGCGCAAGGACTCGGATCACGCCATCAACCGGCTCCGGTTGCGCAAGCTCTGAAGCGGCCCGCCGTTCCGCGCCGGACCGGGCAGTCCGGTCAGGCGCCGAAACGGCGGTGCCGTGCGGCGTAGTCGCGCAGGGCGCGCAGGAAGTCGACCCGGCGGAACTCGGGCCAGTACGCCTCGGTGAACCAGATCTCCGAGTAGGCGGACTGCCAGAGCAGGAAGCCGGACAGCCGCTGCTCGCCGGAGGTGCGGATGACGAGATCCGGATCGGGCTGACCGGACGTGTAGAGGTGACTGTCGACGCCGTCGACCGTCACGGACTGGACGAGGTCCTCACCGCGCAGCCCCTGCGCGTAGCGCACCCGCAGGAGCGACTGCACGGCGTCGACGATCTCCTGGCGACCGCCGTACCCGACGGCCACGTTGACGTGCGTGCCCGTGCGTCCGGCGGTTCCGGCCGCGGCCTCGTGCAGTCGCTTGGCGTGATCGGACGGGAGGAGGTCGGTGGTGCCGACGATCTTCACGCTCCAGTTCTGCCCGGGCGCGGAGATCTCCTCCACCACGTCGGAGATGATCTCGAGCAGTGCGTCGAGCTCCTCCGGCTCGCGTCGGAGGTTCTCGGTGGACAGCAGATAGATCGTCGCCCTCTCGATGCCGGCGGCGTCGCACCAGCCCAGCAGCTCGGCGATCTTCTTGGCACCCTCGCGGTGGCCGTGACTGACGTCGGTGAAGCCGTTCTCGCGCGCCCAACGCCGATTGCCGTCGCACATCACCGCGACGTGCCGCGGATGCCGTGCCCCGTCGAGTTCTTTCAGCAGCCGGCGCTCGTAGAGCCGGTACAGCAATCCGCGGACGCTCACCCCGTCATCACCACCCGAGTCACATTACGCCCAGGGGTACCGGCGGTCGCGGCGGCGGTCACAGAGTCTCCCGCCACAGGGTTCCACGTTGTAACGTGTCGACGGAACAAACCTACGGGTGCGTAGGTTACCGTTCGGTACAGGGAGGAGCGCACGTATGACGGCCTTCGGCCTCGAGGAACTGCCCGTCACACCGCGGATGCGCGGATGGATCCACGCCTGGGCGTTCGGTGTGGCCGTCATCGCCGGCGCCGCACTCGTCTCGGCCGCGGCCTTCCTCGCCGCCCGCCCGGGCGCCGTGCTTCCCGCGACCGTCTACAGCCTCACGGTGTGCGGCGTGTTCGGGATCAGCGCGCTCTACCACCGCCTCACCTGGAGTCCGCGGGCGCGCGTGTGGATGAAGCGTGCCGACCACTCGATGATCTTCGTGTTCATCGCGGGCAGCTACACCCCGTTCGCGACGCTGGCACTGCCACCCGGATCCGGACGGCCGTTGCTCATCGTCGTGTGGTCGGGAGCGCTCGCGGGTGTGGCACTGAAGATGTTGTGGCCGACCGCGCCGAGATGGGTCGGCGTACCCCTGTATCTGGTGCTCGGATGGGCGATCGTGCCCGTCGCCGGACAGCTGGTCGCCGAGGTCGGGCTCACCCCGATGCTGTTACTGCTGGTCGGCGGCCTGTTCTACAGCGGCGGAGCGATTCTCTACGCCACGCGCTGGCCCGACCCGTGGCCCGCGACCTTCGGACACCACGAGTTCTTCCACGCGGCCACGGTGGTCGCGGCCCTGTGTCACGCGATCGCGGTGTGGCTTGTGATTCTGGACTGAAACCTCACAGGTCACTTCGTGCAACTTCTCACACCACCCGAAGCGACTGTCACGCATTTGTAGACTCGCGAGGGATGTCTATTCCGTTGCTCGCCTTCGAACTGACCGAGACCAACCGGGACTGGCTGATCCACCGGCCGCTGGCGATCCTGAGTTACATCGTCGTCGCCGTCGTGCTCCGCTACGTCCTCCACCGGCTGATCGACCGCATGACGAAGCCACGCGTGCGATCCGGGACACCACGACGATCGTTCCTCGCGCCGCTGCAGGAACGAGCCGAGCGTGCCATCGGCGACCCCCAGGCTCGCGAACGCCGGGTCCAGCGCGCGCAGACGATCGGTTCGGTGTTCAAGTCCGGTGTATCGATCGTCGTGCTCGCCTGGGTGGTGCTGCAGACGCTCGACACCCTCGGTTTCAACGTCGCCCCGTTCATCGCCTCGGCCGGTATCGCCGGTGTCGCGCTCGGTTTCGGTGCGCAGAACCTCGTGCGGGACTTCATCTCGGGAATGTTCATGCTGCTCGAGGACCAGTACGGCGTGGGCGACGTGGTGGACCTCGGCGACGCGGTGGGCACCGTCGAGTCGGTCGGTCTGCGCGTGACGACCGTGCGCGACATCGACGGCACCCTGTGGTTCTGCCGCAACGGCGAGATCCTGCGCGTCGGCAACATGAGCCAGGGACATGCCGTCTCCGTGGTCGACGTCCCGATCGCGCCGAGCGTCAACGTCGAGCGCGCCTGCCGGATCGCACTGCGCGCCGTCCTCGACGGCGTGGAACGCGAGGACATCGCGCCGGACGTACTCGAGAAGCCCGAACTGCTGGGCGTCAACTCCGTCACCGCGGGTGCGGTGACCCTCCGCCTGACGGTGCGCGTACGCGCCGGCAAGCAGTGGGCCATCCGCCGCAGCCTCACCCGCGCGGTGCTCGAGGCCTTCGAGCAGAACGACATCGAGACCCCGAACATCGCGCTGGCGGCCGCCCCGGTCTCCTAGCTCCGCACCGCCCCGGCCACGTCCTCCGACTGCTCGCTCGACTCACCGCTGCGTGCAGCACGGATGCGATCGATGACGATGACGCACAGCAGCGACACCACTCCCCAGATCGTGAACGTGACGAGGTGCGGGCCGACGGCGTCACCTCCGAAGTAGAGGACCGACCGCACCGATTCCACAGCGGCCGGCATCGGCAGCACACCGTGCAGGAACCGGAAGACCTCCGGCGTCATGTACACCGACATCGCACCGTTCGAGGCGGGCACGCCGACGAACATGAGGATGCCGACGGCAGGGACGACGGCGAGCAGCCCGAACAGGCGGTGCAGCGCCAACGTGAACATCGAGGTGGTGAACGTCGCGAGGATCCCGATACCCCACAGCGGGAGGAAGTGCCCGTCGACGGCCCCGGTGATCGGGTCGGCGATCACCCACAGCACGGCGGACATGAACAGCGCCCATCCCGCGGCGATGGGCACGATCTGCCGCAGGACCATCGCGGCGGGCTGCGCACCGCCGGCCACGACGATCACCATGAAACCGGACATGATCCAGCCCATCGCGACGTAGAGCGTCACCGTTCCCATGGTGTCGGAACCCGGCAGCGGTGCGATGTTCTCGACGGTCAGGGGCAGATGCATGCCCCCGGCGACCTGCTCGAAGACCCGCTGCGCGACCTGCTGCTGGCTCGTACCCGCAGCCTCGTTGGTGATCAGCGTCGCGGTGGGCGACTGGGCGGACGGCAGGACGAAGGCCGCGACGATCTCACGGTCCTGCACCTCGGCGCGCGCGTCGTCGACCGAATCCGAGATTCGCAGATCGAACAGACCGGCCATGCTCTGTTCGAGACCGGCGACCGTCCGGTCCGCCTGTTCGGCGGTCGCGCCGACGACGGTGACGGGCATCTCACGCGGGGTCGGCTGGTACATCGCGCCGAGCATGATGGAGAGCATCAGCACGACCATGGCGAACGGAAAGAACGCCAGGGTCAGGTACCGCACTCGGTCGCTCTGCGGACGCGGCCCGGTGGTGAGCGAGGGCATCGTGATCTCGGGATCACCGGCATCGGGGTTGCGGCGACGCTTCAGGGCGTCGACACCGAGTGTCGCGGCGAGGGCCAGCACGGTACCGACGACCAGCACCAGGATGTGGCCGCCGAGGCCTTCACCGCCGAAGTAGACGACCGACCTCAGCGATTCGCCGGCGGCCGCGGTGGGCAGGAAGCCGTGCAACCACGGGTAGATCGACGGTAGCGAGTAGACCGACATTCCCAGGTTCGACGCGGGGACGCCGAGAACCATCACGAAGAGCATTCCCGCGAGGACAGCCATCGGTCCGAGGATCCGGGTGAGGAACACCTGCACCGAGCCCACGGCGAAGATGGAGAGCCAGCAGATTCCCAGCACCGTCGCGATCGGGCCTTCGATCGCGCCGAGGATCGGGCCGGCGACGAGCCACACGAGTGTGCCGATCAGCACCGACCATCCGGCGAGCAGAGGCACGATGCGACGGAATCGCAGCAGCTCGGGCGAGTTGGACAGCATGATGCTCAGGGGCATGTAGCCCGCGAGCATCAGCGCCTGCACCATGAACATCACACCCAGGCCGGCCATGTCGTGGTCCGGCAGCGGGGCGAGGTCCTCGGCGGTGAGATCGAGACCCTGCGCGAGCACCTGCGGAACCACCAGTCCGGTGACCACGGACGACTGCGACGCCCCGGCCGCACCCGCGGTGTACACGGTGGCAGTGCCCTGCGGGGACAGCGTGACCGCACCCGCAACCTCCCGCGAGAGCACGAGGTCGCGCGCCTGATCGTCGGTCCCGATCACACGGACGTCGACCGCCTCGGCGTCGGCGTCTTCGAGCGCGCGGGCGAAGTCGTAGGCCTGCTGCTGCGACGATCCGGCGACGGCGATCGGTATGTCGTGCGGGGCGGGCGCGTGCATCGCGTACAGATAGCCGGTGATCATCATTCCGACCATCAGGAACGGCATCACGAAGATCGCGATGTAGCGGCCGATGTGCTCCTTCCGCGCACGGGCGAGTTCGGCCTCGGTGAGGCCGTCGCTTCCCGGCGGCTCGTTCTTCTCGCTGGTAGCGGTATCGGTCATGAATGAACTCCTCGATATCCGGACACGGACTGCACGCTTTCCGGCCGATATCGGCTCCACAGAAATACGCTACGTGACTTAAAAATTTACGCTGCGTGTCTTGAATATGCCAAGCTGAGACACTGGTGACGCTCGTCCCATCCATCAGCGGGCCGTTCGGCCGAGAAGAAGGCGACAGGAGAAGCGTGAGCACCCACGGGGACCAGGCGCGACGAGCGCTACTCGACTCGGCGGAAGAACTGTTCGCCACCCACGGCGTCGACGGCGTGTCCAATCGGCGCATCGCCGAACACGCCGGTAACGCCAACCACTCCGCCGTCAACTACCACTTCGGTGACCGCGAGGAACTCGTCCGCGCCATGCTCACCCGCTACGCGGAGGACACCCGCCGGCGACGAGTCGAACTCCTGGCCCTGCTCGGGCCCGAACCCGGCCTCCGCGACTACCTGAGCTGCCTCATCCTGCCGTTCACCGACCAACTCGCCTCGATGCCGGTCCCGAGCTGGCGGGCTCGATTCCTACGCCAGTTGAGAGCGGTACCGTCGATGGCCGACATCGCGGCGAGAACGACCGTCGAAGATCCGTACCTCGACGTCCTGATCGAACGAGCCAGAGCATGCGTCGCCCACCTGCCCGACACCGTCGTCACCGGACGGGCGCGACTGCTGGGCAAGCTCGTCGTCGATGCGTGTGCCGACTACGAGGCACGCCTCGAACGCGAAGGCATCGAACCCGATTGGACGGGATTCGCCCGATTCCTGATCGACGCGAGCGCGGGAATGTTCGAGGCGCCGGTGACGAGCGAAGGCGACTTCCTCGACTCACGCACAGCGTCCGCCTGGCCCTGACCGATCAGACCGCGGACAGGACCTCGCGGAGACCTGTCGCCGTCGTCACCGGACGGTCGCATACGAACCCCCTGCACACATAGGCCGCGGCGCCACCGTCGACCAGGGGACGACCGGCGAGCAACGGCGACGAGTCGGGTTCGCCGCCCACCACGATCGCTCCCCCGGGCGCGAGGCGGCGGGCCACGTCGAGGAGTTCACCGCCGCCCGCTACGGCGACCTGGAGCGGCCCGCGCACCGACGCCTCGGCGACCGTCAGCCAGTGCCCTCCCGCCCGTGGCGCCTTCTCGAACAGGATCGCCGCCGTCGACAGCGACAGCGCGGCGGAATCGGCGTAGCGGGAGTCGTCGTGCACGAGCGCGGACAGGCCGAGCAGCGCCTCGGCGATCAGCGACGCTCCCGACGGCGTCGCCCCGTCGACCGGATCGCGGGGCCGGGCGACCAGCGATTCGGCGTCGTGTGCGGTGTCGAACCAGCTACCGGGACGTTCCGGATCCGCGAACTGCGCGAGCGCGACGTCGGCGAGTTCCGTCGCACGCTCGACCCAGCGCCGGTCCCCCGTCCCCTGGTGCACGGCGAGCAGCGCCGTGACGAGAGCCCCGTAGTCCTCGAGCACACCCGCCGGTGATCCGACGACACCCCCGAGCGACGCGCGGCGCAGCCGGCCGTCGATCAGGTGCCGGTCGAGCAGGAACTGCACGCACCTCGTCGCGGCGTCCATCCAGGCAGGTTCACCCAGCGCGACGCCTGCCTCGGCCAGCGCGGTGATCGCGAAGGCGTTCCACGCGGTGACGACCTTGTCGTCGCGTCCGGGCTGGGGGCGCCGTGTGCGAGCGGCGAACAGGCGGGCCCGCACGTCGGCGAGTCGCGCCGGATCGTCCGGCTCGTCGAGCAGCTGCAACACCGAGGTGCCGTGCTCGAAGGTGCCGCCGGGGGTGACGGTGAACGCGTCCGCCGCCCACCGGCCGTCGTCCGGGCCCAGCACCTCGACGAGCTGGTCGGGCGTCCACACATAGGTGAGGCCTTCGACCCCGTCGGTGTCGGCGTCGAGGGCCGACGCGAATCCGCCGTCGGGGGTGATCAGGTCGCGCAGCAGGAACTCGGCGGTCTCCCGCGCGACGCGCGTCGGCAGTTCCGCACCGGTCACCCGCGCGAGGTGCGCGTACAGCCGCAGCAGCAGCGCGTTGTCGTAGAGCATCTTCTCGAAGTGCGGCACCGTCCACGCGGCGTCGACGCTGTAGCGCGCGAACCCGCCCCCGAGCTGATCGTAGATCCCGCCCCGCGCCATTGCGCCGGTCGTGCGCTCGACGAGACCGAGCGTGTCGGCGGAGCGGGTGCGCTCGTATCCGCGCAGCAGTCCCTCGAGGAGGTTCGACGGCGGGAATTTCGGTGCGCCACCGAAGCCACCGTGTTCGCGGTCCTCGTCGGCGGCAATCGCGGCCGACGCCGCGTCGAGCAGAGCACCGTCGATCGCGACACTCCCGGCGGGCAGTCCACCGCCGCTGCGACGGAGCTCGGAGACGACGGCCTCGGCGGCCTGCGCGACCTCGTCGCGACGGTTGTGCCACGTGTCGGTGATCCCATGGAGCAGCTGCGTGAAGGACGGCATGCCCCCACGCGGCGTGCTCGGGTAGTACGTGCCGCAATAGAACGGGCCACCGTCGGGCGTGAGGAAGCAGGTCATCGGCCACCCGCCCCGGCCTGTCGTCGCGACGGTCGCGTTCATGTAGATCGCGTCGATGTCCGGTCTTTCCTCGCGGTCGACCTTGACGCACACGAAGTTCTCGTTCATGACGGCGGCGGTGGCCTCGTCCTCGAACGACTCGTGCGCCATGACATGACACCAGTGGCAGGCCGCATAGCCGATCGACAGCAGGATCGGCACGTCGCGCTCGACCGCCTCGGCGAGAGCGGCTTCGCCCCATTCCTGCCAGTGGACCGGATTGTCGGCGTGCTGCCGCAGGTAGGGGCTCAGGGCGTCGGCCAGTCGATTCGCCATGCCCCCACGCTACGGAAGGAGAACCCTCGGCGGCGGAGGGTCGTCAGCTTCCCTTGGTGGGTTCGGGACGCTCCGGGCCGGTGACCTTCTTCGGCTCGCCCGCCCCCTCCGCATCCGCGGTGCCGGGAATCGCACCCGGCAACGTGCCGTCGTCCACGGCCTGGTCGGGCCCGGGATGCTCCGGCTGGAAACTCTCGGGCAGCTTCTTCAGCCGCTTGTTCATGTTCCGGATCAGCAGCGCAGTCGCGACCAGCAGGACCACCACGATGGCGAGTCCGAGCGGGGACGCCTTGCCGAACTCGGGGCCGGTCGGCTCCTGGGCCAGAATCTCGACGGCCAGAACATCGACCGCGAGCGTACCTATCGTCATTCGCCCTGTCCGTCCTCGATGCCCGCGAACAGATCCGTCTCCGGAAGCTCCGTGGTCACGCGGGTCTTGGCCAACTCGAACTCTTCGGTCGGCCACACCTTCTGCTGAATGTCCAACGGCACCGCGAAGAACGATCCGTTGGGGTCGATCTGGGTGGCGTGCGCCCGCAGCGCGTCGTCGCGCTTCGGGAAGTAGTCGCCACAGGTGATCTGGGTGGTCACGCGTCCCATGATGTCGCCCTGCTCGGTGCGCCACTTGCTGAGCCACTGCTCCATGGGGAACGGCTCCCCGCGACGCTCGTACTCCTCGCGGAACAACTCGAGCCGCTTACGGATGAAACCGTGCGAGTAGTACAGCTTGCGCACCGCCCAGGGCTCGCCCAGCTCCGGATGGAAATCCGGATCGGCCGCCGCCTCGTACGCCGCGACCGACACCTCGTGGCACCGGATGTGGTCGGGGTGCGGGTAACCGCCGTTCTCGTCGTAGGTGGTCATGACGTGGGGACGGAACTCGCGCACCGCCTGCACGAGCCGGCGGACCGGTTCGTCGAGCGGGATGACCGCGAAGCATCCCTCGGGCAGCGGCGGCTTGGGGTCGCCCTCGGGCAGGCCGGAATCGACGAAGCCGAGCCACTGCTGGCGCACTCCGAGGATGCGGGCCGCCTCGGCCATCTCCTCCTGACGCACCTCGCTCATGCGTTCGCGAATGCCCGGTACGTCCATCGCGGGGTTCAGGATGTCGCCGCGCTCTCCGCCCGTGAGCGTGACCACCAGGACCTCGTGCCCCTCGGCCGAGTACCGGGCCATCGTGGCCGCGCCCTTGCTCGACTCGTCGTCGGGATGGGCGTGCACGGCCATGAGCCGTAGTCCGCTCACGTGTATTCCTCCACCTCAGGTCGTCTGCTTCGCCGGAACCGTCCCCGCGCCCGCGTCGCGGTCGCACCGGATCCGTCCTCTATAGTTCCACCTGATAATTCCGTCGTCAGCCGTGGCCCTGCGGCGACGCCCGATCCATTCTCCCGCTGCGAAAGCAAAGTGATGAGCAACACCACCCCCACCGACCGGTACCCGTCGTCCCGATACCCCGGCTCCGGCGTATCGACACGCGGCAAACGCTGGGGTTTCACCGTGGCCGGCCTGCTCGCGGGGCTCGTCCTGGCGTTCGTGTTGTTCCAGAACAACTCGACTCCGATCGAGTCGGAGGTCGTCGCCTTCGACATCATCGACGACAGCACCATCGACATCCAACTCAAGGTCACGCGCGACGATCCGTCGCAGGATTCCGTCTGCATCATCCGGGCCCGCTCGAAGGACGGGAGTGAGACGGGCCGGCGCGAGGTCCTCGTCCCCGCGTCCGATTCGCAGACCGTCGTGCTCACTTCCACGGTGAAGACGTCCCAGCGTCCCGGTATGGGCGACAGCTACGGTTGCAGTACCGAGGCGCCCGACTATCTGCGCGCACCCTGATCCTGCTCCCACACCCGCCTTCCAGCGCTTTCCCGGAGTGCGGACCGCAAAGATGCTAAAATGGCCGGATACACGGTTCCACCCTTTGGGGCCGTGTATTGCTGCATAAGAGCATCAACAGACAGTACGACTTCCGTTCAGCCTGAAGCCATGGGGGGACGACGGCGGTCGTGCTGTTGCGGTCGTTGCATGTGCACGACTTGTCCACGGAGCCGGGGGCTCCAACCCGAAGGAAGTGATCGAGGATGACCGAGACCCAGGTGACCTGGCTGACGCAGGAGTCGTACGACCGACTCAAGGCCGAGCTGGACCAGCTCATCGCGAATCGTCCTGTCATCGCCGCCGAGATCAACGAGCGTCGCGAGGAAGGCGACCTCAAGGAGAACGGCGGCTACCACGCGGCCCGCGAGGAACAGGGCCAGCAGGAAGCCCGCATCCGTCAGCTCCAGGAGCTGCTGGGCACCGCCAAGGTCGGCGTCGCTCCGACCGAGTCGGGCGTCGCCCTCCCCGGTTCCGTCGTGACCGTCTACTACGGAGGCGACGAGACCGACACGGAGACGTTCTTGATCGCGACCCGCGAAGAGGGTGCCCGCAACAGCGAGCTCGAGACCTACTCCCCCAGCTCGCCCCTCGGTGGCGCCCTGATCGACGCGAAGGTCGGCGAGACCCGCGAGTACAACCTGCCCAACGGCAACACCATGAAGGTGACGCTGGTGAGCGCGGAACCCTACCGCGGCTGATCCCGTGAAGCAGAGCTCCTAGGCAGAGCTTCGTGCAGAGGGCCCGACCGGATGTTCTCCGGTCGGGCCCTCGTGCATTCCCGGCAGGTTTCCGGAAGGTGCGCCTTCTCAGAAGATGCGGCGCGCCTTCATGCCGGGGAAGACCGGCCCCACCCGCACGACATCGCCGGTAGTGGGTGCGTGCACCATCTGCCCGCCGCCGATGTAGATCGCTACGTGGCCGGGACCACCGGCCTGCCAGTTGCCGAACAGCAGGTCGCCGGGACGTGCCGCGTACAGCGGTATCTCGGTGCCGACGTGCCACTGGGTCTCGGACGTACGCGGCAGCGCGACACCCGTCGCGGCGAAGACGGCGTACGAGGTCAGGCCCGAACAGTCGAATCCGCCACCGGACGGCCCGTTGATGTTGCCGCCACCCCAGACGTACGGCAGGCCGAGGTACTTGAACGCGAGGTCGACGACGCGGTTGCCGATGTCGCCGGCGCCGCCTCCGATACCCCGACCCAGGAACGGCGAGAGCATACGCGCGAAGACGTGCTCGGTCGCCCGGATCTTCGCGACGTAGGGCTTCGTCTGGTTCTCGTAGTCGGGATGACCGGACGGCATGCCACCGGAACGTTTCACCGCGCCGACCCCCGCGTTGTAGGCCGCGAGGGTCAGATCGAGCGTGTCGCCCTCGACCAGACCGCGCTTCTTCCAGTCGTCGATGAGCTTGTAGTTGTCGCACAGGAGGTTGCCGGAGGCCATGACGGGGTCGGCGATGCCGAGGACGTCGGCCTTGCCGTCGCCGTCGGCATCCTTGCCGTACTGGTCCCAGGTACCGGGCATGAACTGCCCAGGGCCGCGCGCACCGACCGGGGAGACCGGGGCGGCCGGGCCGTATCGGAAGCCGTTCTCTGCGGAGTAGAGAGCGGCGAGGACCGGCGCCGAGACACCCTCGCACAGTTCGCCCGCTTTCTTCAGCCACGGCGCGAACACCGCGATCGCGCCGATGGGCGCGAGCCGCGTTCCGGGAAGGATCGCCGGGATCGACGGCAACGTGATCCCGGTGCCCGGGATCGTGGCTCCCGGCTGCGGGTTTCCGACCGTGCCGGTGACCGGTGGCTGCACCGGTATCCCGAACGGCCCCGGCCGGGCGGCCGGAGGTTCGGGCGCCAGGGCGGGCGGAGCCGCTTGCGGATCGGCGGGATGCAACTCTGCGGCCGCTTCCTCGGGCAGGTGGGGCTCGATCGCCCCTGCGACCGCCGTTGTCGCGTCCGCGACCGCCTGCTGGGCACCCTGCTGCATCGGTTCGGGCAACGAGGCGACGAAATTCGCCACGTCCGTGTCGGTGTTCTCCGCACCTGCCTCGAACGACTCGATCGCCCCGTCGATCCGATCCTTGATCTCTGCCGGTAGGTCCACGCCCTGCACGAGCGCACTTGCTGCCGTAGCCACTGCCACGATGACCGCAGACGGGTCCATCGACATCCGCTACCCCCACATCCATCCATCAACCGCTCCCACCGTAACTGTGAGGTCGATCACCAGTACGGCTTCCGAATGTTCTTATCACATATATTCAGGAACACGTTCCAGTATTGAGACCGGTGGGATTCGTGTGACCGGAGTGACCTGAACTACGGAGCCGGATAGAAGTCGGCGGCGTCCGGGTGGGTCAGGACGTCCATGATGTCCACGGGATCGACCGTCTCTTCGGCCAGCAGGGCGACGAGCGTCTCCCGTTGGTCCTCCGTCACCGGCTCGCATCCGCCCGGCATCACCCATCGCCCTTCGCCTACCGGCATGACGCGGGCACACAGCAGCGTGCCGGCGGGTATCTCACCCGTCAGCCAGGGCGCGGACACCTCCACCACCCGGTCGGTGCGGACGTCGCGCAGCGCGAGTGTCTCCCCCGGCACACTCGCCTCGACCTCGAAGACCGACCGCGCGACGGCGAGCCAGGAGCGGGCCAGCTCCGACTCGTCCTCGGGCAGCAACTCCCCGCGACGCTCGACGAAATCGGCGAACGCGCCGGCGTCGAACAACAGGACGTCCTCGACGAGCGGATCGGCGACCGCCTCGGCCACGGCGTCGTCGTCCCCGTAACCCGAACGGGCCTCCGCCAGGGCGACCCGGTGTTCCGCCCACGCCGGTTCCAGGGCGTGCATGGCCGCCTTCATGTACAGCCAGTCGGACCGCTCCTCGAGCGAATGCTCGGCGCGTCCGAGGTGACATGCCTTGTACTTGCGGCCCGACCCGCACCAGCAACGGTCGTTGCGTCCGAGGCCCGGCACCTCCTTCGGCCGGTACCGGTCGAGCAGTTCGTAGAGGGGATGTTCGTCGCCACCCGGCACCCGGGCGAGCAGGGACAGACCCCGCACCGCATCCCCGCGGTCGGAGGCGAACCGTGCCAGATCGAACAACGGCAGGTCGAAGGCGGAATCGAGATCGGCCGAACGTTCGTAGTGCCGTTCGGCCTCCGCGATCCGTCCGGTGGACTCGGCCGCGCGGCCGGCGATCCAGTGCGCTGCGCCCGCCGCGCGTCGGGGCGCGTGATCGAGCAACCACAGCGCAGCCTGCTCGATCGCCTCGGGGGCAAGCTTCTCCCCCACCAGCTCGTCGTGGACGGTCTCGGCGATCTCGGGATCGGACAGCACCGAGTACAGACCCGACTTCCCCACGGCGAAGCGTTCTTCGAAATCGTCGTCGTCGCCGCGTTCGAATGCTTCGACCAGCGACGCGAAGAGGGCCACACCCGGCACGGCGTCGACGGGTATCCCGAGCTGTTCGGCGTAGATCTCGAACATCGCCCGGTCGAAGTATCCGTCGAAGTCGAATCCGTTCGGCGCCACCAGATCCCCACTGCGCACCAAGCCGGCCTCGGCGAGAAGTTCCCCGAGCGGCAGGGACGGCGCGGAGAACGTCCCGGACGATTCGGCGAGTACGTCGACGAACGCGGCCTCGAGGCTCGCCACCTGTTCGCGGGCGATCCCCTGCTCGAGCGCGTGCACGAATTCGCTCACGCCGCTTCGGGCTTCACCGTGGACCGGCGCGAACGACAGGCGGCCGTCCCGCGCGGTGAGGGCGAGCAGATCTCCCGGTCCGTGACCCGCCAGCGCCCCGTCGGGAAAGACGATCATCTCCCGACGGCCGCCCACCCCCGCATCCGGGTCATCCTGCGTTGCAGTCTCTTCGGATTCTTCCGGTTGCACGAGATCGAACTCGTCGTCCTCGGAGACGAGTATCAGGAGCGGTTCGATGTCGTCGACCGGGATCGAGTTCCGGGCGAGATCGTCGGCCGTGAGACGGTGCGTGAGCGTCCTGCCCTCGAACAGCACATCCGTCGCCGCGACACGGTCGTCGGACAACCACAACAGCAGCGGATGCGGTTGCGACTGTTCGAGGTCGATCATCACCTGCTCGGCGGAGCCGAATCCGTGGTCTTCGAGATGGTCGGCCACCTCGTCGATCGTCATGGGTCCGTGGCGCCGTACGGTATCGAGCACGGTGTCCCACAGGGCGGATTCGGGATGTTCGCTGTCCGTCACCACTGGATCGTACGGCCCGCGGCACTGCTTCCGGGGACGATGCGGTTTCTCCGCACGTCGCCCACGACCTTCACCTGCACGACCGGACGCAGAACATGGCGACCGGCATCTCCGGTCGGTGTGGTGATCGCAACGGTCGTGGATCCGACACTCGCACAGGGACCGTTCTCTTCATGCGGACGCAACGAGAAGAAGGCGCCCCGGAGGACGCCTTCTTCTCGTGTTCTCGTGCGAGTTACCCGGACGGGCCCGTCAGCCGAGTGCCTGCTCGACGTCGGCGAGCAGGTCGGCGGCGTCCTCGATGCCCACCGACAGGCGGACGAGGTCCTCGGGGACCTCGAGCAGCGAGCCTGCCGTGGAGGCGTGGGTCATCGCGCCCGGATGCTCGATGAGCGACTCCACGCCACCGAGCGACTCGGCGAGGGTGAAGATCTCGGTGCGCTTGCAGAAGTCCAGCGCGGCCTGGCGGCCCCCGGCGAGGCGCACGGAGATCATGCCGCCGAAGCGACGCATCTGCTGAGCCGCGTACTCGTGGCCCGGATGCGATTCGAGCCCCGGGTACAGCACCGTGCTCACGGCGGGGTGTCCCGCCAGGAAGTCGACGAGCTTCTCGGCGTTGTCGGAGTGCTTCTCCATCCGCACCGCGAGCGTCTTGATGCCGCGCAGCGTGAGGAAGGCGTCGAACGGACCCGGCACGGCACCCGCGCCGTTCTGCAGGAACGCGAAGGCGGTGTCGAGCTCTTCGTCGTTCGTCACCAGCGCGCCGCCGACCACGTCGGAGTGCCCACCGATGTACTTGGTGGTCGAATGCAGCACCACGTCGGCACCGAAGGTGATCGGCTGCTGCAGGTAGGGCGACGCGAAGGTGTTGTCGACGACGAGCTTGGCGCCGCCCTCGTGCGCGATGTCGGCGAGCGCCGAGATGTCGCCGATGTTGAGCAGCGGGTTGGTGGGCGTCTCGACCCACACGAGCTTGGTGTTCGGGCGGACGGCCGCGCGCACCTCGTCGGCGTCGTTGACCGCGGCCGGGGTGTACTCGATCCCCCACTGCGTGAACACCTTGTCGATGAGGCGGAAGGTGCCGCCGTAGGCGTCGTTGGGGATGACCAGGTGGTCGCCCGGACGCAGCACCGAACGGAGCAGGCAGTCGGTGGCGGCCATACCCGAGCCGAACGCGCGGCCGTAGGCGCCGTTCTCGAGCGCTGCCAGGTTCGCCTCGAGGGGACGCCGGGTGGGGTTGCCGGTGCGGGCGTACTCGAAGCCGTTGCGCATCTCGCCGACGCCGTCCTGGGCGAAGGTCGACGACGCGTAGATCGGCACGTTGACGGCACCGGTCTGCGGATCGGGCTCGTACCCGGCGTGGATGGCGCGGGTCGCGAAACCGTGCTGGTTCTGGTCGGTCATGAAGATCTGTGTCCTATCGGCCTTGAGAGATGAATCCGAGCAGGTCGTGGCGGGTGATGACGCCGACGGGCTTGCCGTCGTCGATCACCATGAGCGCATCGGTGTCGCCGAACGCCTTGGTGGCGGCGTCGATGGACTCACCCACGCCGATGTTCGGCAGCGGCGGGCTCATGTGCTTCTCGACCGGATCGGCGAGGTTCGCGCGACCTTCGAAGACGGCGCTGAGCAGTTCGCGTTCGCTGACCGAGCCGGCGACCTCACCTGCGGTGACGGGCGGTTCGGCGCCCACGACCGGCATCTGCGACACGCCGTACTCGCGGAGGATCTCGATGGCGTCGCGCACCGTCTCGGAGGGGTGGGTGTGCACGAGATCGGGCAGGTCGCCGCTCTTGCCGCGCAGCACGTCACCGACGGTGGAGTCGTCGGGCTTACCGTCGAGCGGTGCACGGAGGAAGCCGTAACTGGCCATCCACTTGTCGTTGAAGATCTTCGACATGTAGCCGCGGCCACCGTCGGGCAGCAGCACGACGACGACCGCGTCGGGGCCTTCGCGCTCGGCGACCCGCAGTGCGGCGACGACGGCCATACCGCACGAGCCGCCGACGAGCAGCCCTTCCTCACGGGCGAGGCGACGGGTCATCTCGAACGAGTCGGCGTCGGAGACGGCGATGATCTCGTCGGGGATCGACGGGTCGTAGGCGGTGGGCCAGAAGTCCTCACCGACACCCTCGACGAGATACGGCCGGCCGGTGCCCCCCGAGTACACCGAACCCTCGGGATCGACGCCGACGACCTTCACCGCACCGTTGGAGACCTCCTTGAGGTACCGGCCGGTGCCGGAGATGGTGCCACCGGTGCCGACGCCCGCCACGAAGTGCGTGATCCTGCCGTCGGTGTCGTTCCAGATCTCCGGGCCGGTGGTCTCGTAGTGACTCGCCGGGCCACCCGGGTTGGAGTACTGGTTCGGCTTCCAGCCGCCGGGGAGCTCACGGGCGAGACGGTCGGAGACGCTGTAGTAGCTGTCGGGGTGCTCCGGCGGGACGGCGGTCGGGCACACGATCACCTCGGCGCCGTAGGCCCGCAGCACGTTGCGCTTGTCCTCGCCGACCTTGTCGGGACACACGAACACGCACTTGTAGCCGCGCTGCTGCGCGACCAGGGCCAGGCCGATGCCGGTGTTGCCGGAGGTGGGCTCGACGATCGTGCCGCCCGGCTTCAGTTCACCCGACGCTTCGGCCGCATCGATCATCTTCACCGCGATGCGGTCCTTGGAGCTGCCGCCGGGATTGAGGTACTCGATCTTCGCCGCTACGAGCCCCGAGCCGGGTTTCACCACCGTGTTGAGCTTGACGAGAGGTGTGTTTCCGATGAGGTCGACGACGGAATCCGCAATGCGCATGACTCCATGTTCCCACGTCGTGACTTTTCGTCGGGGTGATGGTGTACACGCTCCCCTGCCGGCCCGGGAACACGGTCCACCTCCGAGGACGACGAAGACCCCGGACCGTGGCCCGGGGTCTTCGTGGAGTCCTGCTAGTCGTTCTGGAAGTAGCTGAGCAGTCGCAGGATCTCGACGTACAGCCACACCAGGGTGACGGTCAGGCCCAGGGCGACGCCCCACGCGGCCTTCTCCGGAGCCTGTGCGCGGATCAGCTGATCGGCGGAATCGAAGTCCAGCAGGAAGCTGAACGCCGCGATGCCGATGCACACGAGGCTGAAGACGATGGCGAGCGGGCCACCGTCGCGCAGGCCGAGACCACCGTCGATGAAGAAGCCGGCGATGAGGTTGCCCAGAGCCAGGACCAGGACACCGACGAGCGCGCCGACGATCATGCGGGTCAGGCGCGGGGTGACGCGGATGGCGCCGGTGCGGTACACGACGAGCATGCCGAAGAACACGCCGAAGGTGCCGAGGACGGCCTGAGCGATCAGGGTCGCGCCGCCCGTGCCACCGAAGGTGATGTCGGTGAACATGAACGACAGCGCGCCGAGGAAGAAGCCTTCCGCCACGGCGTAGGCGAGAACGATGGCCGGGTTGTCCATCTTGCGGCCGAACGTCGCGACCAGCACCAGGACGAGGCCGATCAGACCGCCACCGATGACGAACGGGGCCGCCAGGTCGACGTTGGAGTTGACCAGCACGTAGGAGATGAGGGCCGAGACAGCGAGCACGCCGAGTGTGATGCCGGTCTTGGTGACGACATCGTCGATCGTCATGGTCCGCTGGTCGGTGGGACGTGCCCACGGATCCGTCTGCGGCTGCCCGAATTGCTGAGTGGCCTGCGCGGCGCCCGCCGTCGCAGAGCCGAACGTGGCGTATCCGCCGCCCTCTTGCTTGGGCAGGTTGCGGAACACCGGGTTACTGGTGGTGCGCACCGTGCACTTCCCTTCTCGTGGTCGCTTCTGTCCGTTCAACGAGGCAGTGACCTCACGAGTTCCCGATCGTCGGGAAAGCTCGGACTAATCGGACTCTACCGGCTCCGTACCGACCGGGTCACGGTGAACTTGCGGTTGCGGCCCTCGACGCGGGTCGCGCCGACGATGCCGGACAACGCGGGGCGGTAGTCGAGGTGACGGTTGTAGACCGTCCACATCTGTCCTCCCGGCCGGAGGATCCGGGCCGCGGCGTCGAACATCTTGCGGGCGGCGCCGGTGTGCACGGCCGCGCCGAGGTGGAAGGGCGGATTGCACACCACGAGGTCGACCGACCCGGCCGGGATCGAGCCGGCGGCGTCGTCGCGGAGTGTGTCGACACGGTCGGACAAGCCGTTCGCGGCGGCGGTCCCCGCGGCGGAGGCGACCGCGGCGGCGGACTGGTCGGTCGCGATCACCCGGGCGTCGGGAAGCTGCCGGGCGAGCATCGCGGCAAGGATGCCGGTGCCGCAGCCGAGATCCACCGCGACCTGCACGTCCGCATGGATGCGGGGGAAGAAGTCGAGGAGGAATCGGGTACCGATGTCGAGACGGGGGCCGGCGAAGGCAGCGCCGTGCGCGACGACCGTGAGGTCGAGTTCGGCGAGGTGCTCACGGACGGGATACGAGGCGGGTCCGGGCGTCGTCCCGCGCGCGGTGAGCACCCGCGACTTCTGGCGTCCCCGGGACGCACGGACCTCGGCGAAGGACGCACCGAGCACGTCGTTCATCGCGAGGCCGATGTGCTTGTCGCGGCCACCGGCGAACACGACGACCTGGGGGTCGGCGTGGCGGGCGATCGTCTCGGCGATCTCGGTGAGCGCCGACAGCGAGCGGGGAAGCCGTAGCAGCACCACGCGGGCCCCGGCGAGCAGATCGGCGTCGAGAGCGCCGAAGCGGTAACGATCGGTGAGGCCCTCACGCTCGGCGTTCGCGGCCAGGGCGCGCTCGGCCACCACCGAATCCTGATGCACCCGGATCTCCTCCACCCCGAAGCGGACGACCGTGCCCAGGGTCAGCGCGCCGTACTGGTCGTCGATGACGACGACGGTGCCCGGCGAGGCCGAGTCGAGGACGGGGGCGGCTTCGTCGAGGAGCAGACGGTCGGCCCCGTCGACGGCGAACAGGTTGGGCGCTTCCACGTCCGGGAAGCGCCTCAACCTGTCGTACAACTCGTCGATCAACACTCGACCGTCAGCACTCGCCCTTCCCGGCGTTCTCGATGGCACGCAGGGTGTCGGCCTGCTCCTCTTCGCTGAGGTCCTGCCATGCCGGGAGCTGCTGCTGCGCGTCGGCGACGGCCTGGGCCGCTGCGGCGCGGTCCTGACCCCACCCCTCGAGCTCGTCGAGGTAGGGCAGCAGTGCCTCGCAGTTCTCTTCGTAGCTCTTGCCGAGTTCGACGGTGGTGCCCGTGGTGCCGGCCTCCGCCGAGGCCGAAGCGGTCGCCGTCGTGGTGGTGGTCTCCTCGGCCGAGCCCGATCCGTCCGAGGATCCGCACGCCGCCGCGAGCAGGACCACACCTGCACCGAACAGCGCCGCGAGAGTCTTCTTCATCTATGTCCCACTTCTGGTCGCAGTGTCGTTTGTCCGTTCCCGGTGAGGCACCGTGGTCCGGCCGGACCACGGTAGACCAGGGGCGACGCACGATCTGCGGCGGGCGTGCACATTTCGAGACTATCCTGGGGAAACAGCTCCCCGAGGTGATCGCGCCGATGCCCGAGAACGATCCGGCCACCACTCAACGCGCACCGATCGTCGACGTGGCCGAGTCCGCGATCGTGCGTGCGCTGCACGACGCCGGTTTCACCGGCGCCGAGGAGATCGGCCGCGGCGGTTTCGGTGTCGTCTACCGCTGCAGGCAGGAATCGCTCGACCGCGATGTCGCCGTCAAGGTCCTCCGGTGGGCGCCCCAACCCGCGGATCTGGAGCGATTCCTGCGGGAGCAACGGGCGATGGGACGGCTGTCCGGGCATCCGCACATCGTCACCGTGCTTCATGCAGGTGCCACGGACGACCTGCCCTATCTGGTGATGCACTACCACCCGCACGACTCGCTCGACACCCGCCTGCGCCGGTACGGGGTGCTGTCGTGGCCCGAGGCGGTCCGGCTCGGCGTCAGGATGGCCGGTGCTCTCGAAACCGCGCACCGGTCCGACGTGCTGCACCGCGACGTCAAACCGGGCAACATCCTGCTCACCGAGTACGGCGAGCCGCAGCTCACCGACTTCGGCATCGCGCGCATCGGCGACGGTTTCCGTACCACGGCCGGGGAGATCACCGGCTCCCCGGCATTCACCGCACCCGAGGTGTTGCGCGGCCGGGCACCGACACCCGCGGCCGATGTGTACGGACTCGCCGCGACGCTGTTCGCCGCGATCACCGGGCACGCGGCCTTCGAGCGGAAGGAGGGCGAGAGGGTCGTCGCACAGTTCGTCCGCATCACCTCCGAACCGATCCCCGATCTGCGCGACGACGGCATCCCCGACGACGTGTGCGCCGCGCTCGAAAGCGGAATGGCCACCGACCCCGACGACCGGCCCCAGACGGCGGCCGCCTTCGGCGAGATCCTGCGGAATATCCAACGAGCTCACGGCCTACCGGTCGACGAGATGGCCCTGCCCGGTCCTCCTCCGACGAGTCCACCGCAGACACCGGCGGATCTGCCCGTCACAGGGCCGTCGTCGGGGGTGCTCTCGGGCCCCACGGGACCGACCGTCGCGCCGTCGACCAGGTTCCGTCCGCCGTCGACCACCCGTCCGCTCGTCGAACGCCGTCGGCTGATCTCGCTGTTGCAGGCCGGACGACGACGTCGTCTCATCGCCATCCACGCCCCTACGGGTTTCGGGAAATCCACTCTCGCCGCGCAATGGCGGGACGTTCTCGCCGACGAGGGTGCCCAGGTCGCCTGGCTGACGGTCGACGACGACGACGACAACGTGCTGTGGTTCCTCGCGCACCTGATCGAGGCGATGAAACAGGTGCGGCCTTCGCTGGCACGCGAACTCGCCCAGATCCTCGACGTTCACGGGAACGACGCCGAACGTTACGTACTGTCCACACTGATCGACGATCTGCACCGATCCGACACCGCCGCGACACTCTTCGTCGACGACTGGCACCGGGTGAGTTCGCCCGAGACGTGCGCCGCCCTCGACTTCCTGCTCGACAGGGGCTGCCACCACCTGCAACTCGTCGTGACCAGCCGCAACCGTTCCGGCCTTCCGCTGAGCCGCATGCGGGTGCGCGACGAGCTCGTCGAACTCGATTCGACTGCACTGCGTTTCGACGTCGACGAATCCGATTCGTTCCTGCGCGGCGTGAGCGGCATCGACCTCGGGCCGGAGGACGTCCAGGACCTGAACCGAAGCACCGAAGGCTGGGTGGCGGCACTGCAACTCGCGTCGTTGTCGTTGCGCGACAGCGACGATCCGTCATGGATGATCGAGAACATCACGGGACGGCACCACGCGATCGGTGAGTTCCTCGCCGACAACGTGCTCTCCACACTCGAACCCCGGATGTACGAGTTCCTGCTGGCCACGTGCATCACCGAATCCGTCAGCGGCAGCCTTGCCGCAGCATTGACCGGTGACCCGCGCAGTCAGGCCGTCCTGGAGGAAGCAGAGGAACGCGACCTGTTCCTGCGGCACCTCGACGACGAGCGTGTCTGGTTCCGGTACCACCACATGTTCCTGGACTTCCTCCGGCGCCGCCTCGAGCGCGACCATCCGGAGAAGATCGCCGGACTGCACCGCACGGCTGCCGACTGGTTTGCGCGGCATCACATGTTGCGTGAGGCCGTCGACCACGCGATGGAGGCCGGCGATACGGATTTCGCCGTCGATCTGCTCGCCGCCGACGGCATGTATCTGATGGAGCACGGGCACATCGCTCCCCTGCTCGCGCTGATCGACACGTTGCCGCCGCAGGCCGTCGCACGCGAACCGCGGTTGCTGCTGGCGCAGGCGTGGGCGAACAGCGCGTTGCAGCGGCTGAGTCTCGCCCGGAGCGCTCTGGCGACCGTGCGCGACCTCGTGGACTCGGGCGTCACGGCCGGCCAGGATCCCTACGCGTTGCGCCTCGAGGCCGATGCGGTCGAAGCCTCTCTGCTCATGAACTCCGATCGGATCGACGGCATCGACGCGCTCGTCGCTCCATGTCTCGACGATCCGTCGGCCGTGCATCCGTGGGTCGTCTCGGCCGCAGCGGATTTCGCGTCCTACGCCGACATCTTCCGTTTCGACTTCGATTCGGCCGTGCGTCGTCAGGAATGGGCGGCGCCCTTCCATCGCGAGACCCGAGGACCCTTCGCCGCGATCTACGGGCAGTGCCTGTGCGGCATCGCCGTCAACGAACAACTCGACGTCGAGGGCGCGGAGAAGTACTTCCGCACCGCGTTGCGGCGAGCCCGCCGCCACGGCGGCATCCATACGCATTCGGGCCGGCTCGCCGCGGCGATGCTCGGCGAGTTGCTCTACGAACAAGGACGGACCGCCGAGGCCGAGACACTGCTCGACGAGAGCAACCTGTTGGGAATAGACGGCGGGGCAACAGATTTCATGATCGCACGCTTCGCGACTGCAGCACGCATGAAGATGATGCACGGCGATCGGAAATCCGCGACGGCACTGCTGGACGAAGGACTGCGCGCAGCAGCGCTCAACGACCTGCCGCGGCTACGGGCACGCCTCGAGAACGAGCGAGTGCGTCTGGGACTGGGCGCTGTGCCGACCCCGACCCGCACGATGCCCGGTTCCGACCGCCCGAATCCGGACGGCACCGTGGAGATCAGGCTCCAACTCGAGGACGCCACCGCCATCCGGTTGCTCTGCGAGAGCGACGAATCCGGCGCCGCGGAACGCGCGGTCGATTGGGCACAGCTGTGGGTACGCCGCACCGCGGACCTGCGTCCCCGCGCACACCTGCAGGCCATCAGGCTGCTCGTCTGCTGCCTGAACGCCGACGGACGCACGCAGGAGGCCGAACGCACGCTCGCCATGGTGGCTGCGGAGTGCGCGTCGCGCGGGATGGTGCGCTATCTCGTCGACGGCGGCCCACGAGCGACCCGCACTCTCGGGGCGCTCCACCGACGGATGCAGGAGGACCGGTGGCCGGACGATTGGGCACGGGTCGACGCGCAGTTCCTGGAACGCGCGGTACGACTCGCCGAGGACGAAGATCGTCCCGTGGTGTGAACCCCGCGGGATTCGGGGACACTGCCGAGGTGACGGACCGAAACGACAGACCTATCCGGACCCGGCGATGGACCGACGGGAAACTCGTCGACGAGGGCTTTCCCCTCTCCGCGGTGTCGGATCATCTTGCCGACGCCGACGCCCTCGTGTGGGTGGACCTGTGGAACCCCGAGCACGCGGACCTGCTCGAACTCGCCGAGGAATGGAACCTCGACCCGTATGCGGTCGAGGATTCGCTCGCGCAGGGAGAACGGACCAAGGCCACCCGCTACGCCACGCACACCTTCCTCACCGTCTACGCGACACACCTCTCTCCGGATTCCGAGGACGAGGATCAGGCCCACGAGTCCCGGTTGCACACCACCCGCATCTCCGCGTTCGTCCTGCCCCGGGGTGTCGTGACGGTACGGCGCGGCAGCCCGTTCGACATCGACGAGGTGGTGCGCCGGTGGGACGAGAACTCGGACCTGCTCCAGTACGGGCCCGGGGCGCTGGTGCACGGCCTGCTCGACACGGTCGTCGACGGGCAGTTCGAGACCATTCAGGAACTCGACGACGCCGCGGAGGACCTCGAGGACTGCCTCTTCGAGGATCAGGCGTCCACTCGGTACATCCAGCGTCGCGTCTACCGTCTCCGCAAGGAACTCGTGCAACTTCGGCGAGTGGTGCTGCCGATGCGCGAGATCATCAACGCGGTCATGCGCACCCGCGCCGAGAACAACCGTCACCCCGAACTCGACAGCTCGTACAACGACCTGTACGACCACGTGATGCGGGCGGCGGAGTGGACCGAGTCGCTCCGCGAGATGGTGAACACCGTCTTCGAGACGAACCTGTCGCTGCAGGACGCCCGTCTGAACATCGTGATGAAGAAACTGACGGGATGGGCCGCGATCATCGCGGTCCCCACCGCTGTGACCGGTTGGTACGGCATGAACGTGCCCTATCCCGGCTTCGGCGAGTGGTGGGGCATGCTCACCGGAGTCGCGATCATCACGGTGTCGGCGATCGCGTTGTACGTGCTGTTCAAGAAGCGGGACTGGTTGTGATCCCTCGCCGCGCTCAGAGAAGGACGACGAGCAGCACGACGATCACGACGACCACCGCGACGGTGGCGATCACCGCCCCCGCGGATCGACGGTGCTGCACGGGACCGTCGCGGACGAGTTCGGGGTCGGCGTCCGGGGCGTCACCGATCGGGTCGTCGCCCTCGGGCCCGGGGTTGGTGGGATGCGACATCGATCTCCTCCTGGCTGTCTGTCGTCGAAGTCTGACACGGACGAGTACGCCGTGTTCGGTTTCGCTCGGTTCGAGTCGGGTACTCCGTAAGGGCAACGTTCGATGACATAGGAGGACCCATGGCCGACTTCGTCGACAAGGCAAAGCACAAGGCAGAAGAAGCAGGCGGCAAGATCAAGGAGAACACCGGTCAGGCAACCGGTGATCGTGATCTCGAAGCCGAGGGTCGCGGCGACCAGACCTCCAGCGGGTTGAAGCAGGCCGGCGACAAGGTCTCGGATGCCGCCGAGCACGTCAAGGACGCTTTCAAGAAGTAGTCCCCGATACACGCGGTGCCGGTAGTTGCGACTACCGGCACCGCGTGTGTGTGGGGACTATTTCGAGGTGCCCTCGGTGTCGTCGAAGAAGTGCCAGGTACCGTCCTGTTCGTTCTGCGCTTCCATGCGCCAGCCGAGTTCGCTGTTGTCGGCGCGCTGGTCGACGAACCAGGCGTGAGCGTCGTCCGCGCTCTCGATTTCCTTGGTGTCCACGACGTTACCGGTCGGATCGATCACTCTGTAGGTAGCCATGCCGAGTGTCTTCCCACGCAACTCGCCGATCAAACGTCGCGCGAAGCTTCTGGTGTAGGGTGGGAGCATCGTTCGGCTCGCATGGGATGAGCAACCTCGCACCTCGGTGCCCGAAGGTTCCGGACCGGACGTGAGAGTTCCCCGCCGCGTGTACCGCGGCCCCTCTTCTTCGCATTGCCCCACGGCCGGGGTCTCCCCGACCGCACCCGAAAGGACGGCCATGAGCCAGAACAAAGAATTCGACAACCCTCTCTTCCTCGCGCCCACCACTCCGGAAGCCGACGCCGAGATCGACGCCGTCACCGCTGTCGCCGAGGTGAGCGGCCCGCACGACTACACCTCGCTCTTCTCCGCACGCGGCGCCTGATCACACCTCACCCGGCCGCGTAGTCGGCCGGTGCCGGCGATACCGGCTCGGGCTGCCCGTCGTTCTGTTCGGCTGCGTTCTGTTCGGCTGCCGCAGTGAGCACGTCGATATGGTCGTAGCCGGGCAGAACCGATCTGCGTTCGTGCGGATGATCCGTCTCGGGCGGTGTGATTCCGCGCCGGCTCCGCAATCGACGTCACCTCGCTCCCCCGATCGGTGCACCGCGTTTCGTCGGGGTGACGACGCCGCTGTGCCCTCCTCGTCGTAGTCGAGCCACCGGTGGACGATTCCCGGATCTTCGAAGACCTCCGGCGACACCGTGGGTGCGTCGCCGAACAGACCGGGGAACGCCGTCGAGACCGATCTCCGTCGAAGTCCCGTTCCGCGAAGCAGCCGGTGATGAAACCGCCGAGAGACTGTCCGCCGCACAACACTTTCCGCCTCCGCTGCGCGGGACCGGGAAGTTCGTGGTGCCACAACTCGTACTGGTCGTGCAGTGTCTGTCCGAGTCCGACCTACGAGAGGCACGCGACGCCGGTGCCGGTCCTGACACCATCGGTGCCGTCAGGGCACTTCCGATCACCGCAGCAGCTTCTACGGCTCCCATCGATGCACGCACCCCCCGCTCGGTTCGTGTGCATCGAACACCGCCGAAGCGGTTCGTACGCCCGAATACCGTCGAGCGGGGTCTGCTCCACGGAAAACAGCAGAAGAAGGGGCCCGTCGGGGTTCACCGACGGACCCTTCGCCGTCCTCGCGTCGCGTAGTCGTACGCGGACCGACGCCGCCCCGGAGGTGCGTGTGGGAGCCGCAGTGCTAGGGTCGCCCGTGACACGGGGTGCTCCGCACGAGCGGGGCTGAGATCACACCCGTCGAACCTGATCAGGTAATGCTGACGAAGGGATGTCCCGACATGACCGTGCCTGCCCCCATATCGTTCCGCTCCCGCTCCGCGCAGTGAACGCGCGGCGGACTCTCGCCGGACTGCTCACCCTCGTCGCCGCACTCTCCGCGGTCACCGGGTGCTCGTCCGATTCCGGGAGCGACACCATCCGATTCGCGTTGGACTGGACGCCCAACACCAACCACACCGGCCTGTACGTGGCGCAGCAGGAGGGGCTGTTCACCGATGCAGGCCTCGACGTCGAGATCCTGCCGTACAACAATGCGACGCCCGACACCCTCGTCGACGCCGGGAGCGCCGAGTTCGGGATCTCCACGCACGCCGGCTCCACCATCGCCAGGGCCGCCGGGTCGCGGACCGTCGCGGTCCTCGCACCTCTGCAGCACTGGGCGACGGGAATCGCCGTGCGGGCCGACAATGCCGAGATCACGCGGCCGGCCGATCTCGACGGCAAGACCTTCGCGGGCTTCGCGAACCCCGGTGAGGACGAGATGCTCGCCGAGGTGATCCGCAACGACGGCGGCCGCGGGGAGTTCGAGAACGTGACGCTCGGAACGTCCTCGTACGAGGCGGTCTACTCGTCCACCGCGGACTTCACCGTGTCGTACCTGGCATGGGAGGGTCTCGAGGCAGAGCACCGCGGCCTGCCGATGCGGTACTTCCGCTTCACCGACTACGGCTTCCCGGACGCGTATGCGATCGTCGTCGACGGCAACGAGGACTGGATGGCGGAGAACCCGGAGCAGGCCCGCGCTTTCGTGCAGGCTCTGGACCAGGGTTACCGGATCGCGGCCGACGACCCCGATCGCGGGGCACGCGCCCTGATCGACGCGAATCCGGGTGCCTTCCCCGACGAGGAACTCGTCTACGAGAGTCAGCGCATGCTCGCCGCCGAGTACATGCGCGACGCCTCCGGTGCCGTCGGGGTCCTCGACGCCGGGAAATGGTCGGGCTACGCCCGGTTTCTCTACGAGAACGGCCTGCTGTCCGGACCCGACGGCAGCCCGTTGACGACCGAGCCCGATTGGTCGACCTATGTCACCGATGACTATCTCGAAGACCGATAACACGGGCCGCGCACGTCGATTCGTTCCCGCCGTACTCGTCGCCGGGGTGCTGGTCGGGATCTGGCAGACGTACGTCGTGGTGAGCGGTATCCGCCCGCAGGTGTTGCCCTCCCCCGCACGCGTTCTCACGCAGGGGTGGGTGCATCGCGTCGACATCGCCGGGCACGCCTGGTCCACGCTGCAGGTGACCCTCGTCGGGTTCGCCGTGTCACTGGCACTCGCGTGGGCTCTCGCGATCGCGGTGGACTTCTCACCGTGGTTGCGACAGGCCTTCGTGCCGTTGTTCGTGGTGTCGCAGACCCTGCCGATCATCGCGATCGCGCCGTTGATGATCATCTGGTTCGGTTTCGGGTTGTTGCCGAAGATCCTCGTCATCGCGCTGGTGACGTTCTTCCCCGTCGCCATCGGTCTTCTCGAAGGATTCGCGGCGGCCGACCGGGAGGCGGGAGCGTTGCTGCGCAGCATGGGTGCGTCGCGGTGGCAGCAGTTCCGTTACGTGCGCCTGCCCGGCGCACTCCCCCGCTTCTTCACCGCCCTGCGGATCGGCATCACCTACGCGGTGGTCGGTGCGGTCTTCGCCGAATACGTCGGCGCGACATCCGGTCTGGGCATCTACATGAGCGCCCAGAAGAACTCGTTCCGAACCGATCTCGTGCTCGCGGCGGTGGCGGTCACCGCCGTCCTGTCGCTCACGCTGTACGCGCTGACGTACGTCGTCGAACGGCTGGTCGCGCCGTGGGCGCTCACGAAGGATGCGACATGAGTGCAGTGACGGTGGCGTCGGTCCACAAGGCGTACGGCGACCGGGCGGTGATCGACGGCATCGACTGTTCCGTCGCGCCGGGCGAATTCGTGTCCTTCATCGGACCGAGCGGGTGCGGCAAGTCGACACTGTTCTCGATCGTCGCGGGACTCGAACAGCCCGACGCCGGTGAGGTTCTCATCGGCGACTTTCCCGCCGCGCCCGGACGGGTCGCGCTGATGCCGCAGAAGGACCTGCTGTTCCCGTGGCGGACGGTGCTCGACAACTGCACCCTGGGCCTCGAGGTGCAGGGTGTGCGACGATCCGACGCCCGAGCCCGCGCCCGCGAGCTGCTGCCGACCTTCGGCCTGTCCGGCTTCGAGGATGCTGCTCCGCACCAACTGTCGGGTGGCATGCGTCAACGCGCGTCGCTCGCCCGCACCGTGCTGCAAGGGCGCGACGTGCTCTTGCTCGACGAGCCGTTCGGGGCGCTGGATTCGCTCACCCGCACCGAGATGCAGCTGTGGCTGCAGGAGGTGTGGCAGCAGCATCGGTGGACGGTGCTGATGGTGACGCACGATGTGCGCGAGGCGGTGCTGCTGTCCGACCGTGTCGTCGTCCTCGGTCCGCGTCCGACCCGCGTGCAGCACGAGGTGCGCGTGCCCCTGCCCAGGCCGCGAACGTTGGAGACGTGCGTGTCGAGCGAGTTCGTGGCGCTCGAGCACGAACTGATGGAGGTCCTGCATCGTTCACGTCGTGAGGAGGAGCGGAGGATGTCGCCGAGATAGTCGCCCGCCTCGGGGATCTACTGGTCGACACCCTCCACGTGCCCGGCCAGGGGCAGCCGCAGGGGAACTTCTCTCCGGCGAGAGGCCGGGTGCGCCCTCGTCGACTTCCGGTTCACACGTCCATCCGCGACGAGAATCGTCAGCCGCTACGGCAATTCGGTAGTTGTCAACCTGTCTGAGACAGATGGGTGATGTTGATTCCGGTCGGTCGAGGTAGTGGTGGTGCCA